>CAZBXU010000070.1:0-18514 GCA_964495755.1 uncultured Spirochaetaceae bacterium
AGCAGTAAAGTAATAACGGTCCGGCTGGGATTGGTTTTGCGGCATCAGATCGCTCGCTTCGCTCTCGATGTCCTGCATAGTATCGCTCGCCGGATCGCGGTTTTCTTCGATAGTGCGATAAAAAAAGACGCAATTCCTAAGAAGAATCACGTCTTTTTCATGCCCGGAAGAGGACTTGAACCTCCACGGCCTTACAGCCACTAGACCCTGAACCTAGCGTGTCTACCAATTTCACCATCCGGGCTCGTATCTGGAAAAATACCAAATCCCGGGCTCTCTTGTCAAGCTTCATGGATGGGCACAAACGCCCTTCCACATTGGCGGTTTCTTTAGTATCTTTAGCCCCGGTGTTGTATGAGAATCCTCTACATCGGTGAAATAGTCGGCCCTCCGGGAGTGTTCTGTGTAAAAACCAAGCTGGCAGAGCTCAAAGAAGAGATGAGCATCGATTTCGTCATTGCCTGTGGAGACGGTGCAACGGGCGGATTCGGGATCGGCAAGAACCACTCGATCCGCCTGCACAAGCTGGGCGTGGATGCCATCACCTCCGGCGAGTGTATCTACTACAAGAAGGATATGGTTACCCACATCGTCAAGGCTTCCTATATCCTGAGAGCGGCGAACTACCCCTTCGGAAATCCCGGCCGCGGTTGGAATGTGTTCAGAGTGAAGGACCAGAAGATCGGAGTCGTCAATCTGCTCGGACAGTCAGGATTCAACAGGGTCCACCTGAACAATCCCTTTCTCATGATTGAGAATATCCTGGAAAAGATCTCCGCGGAGACACAGACCATCATCGTGGATTTTCACGCCTCGACGACGGCGGAAAAATATACGATGTTTTACCATCTAGACGGAAAGGTTGCCGCGGTACTGGGCAGCCACACCAAAGTGCTCAGCGCGGATGCTCGCGTGCTGCCGGGGGGAACGGCGATTATCGCCGGAACCGGGCGAACGGGAAGCAGATATTCGGTAGGCGGCTTGGATCCGGAAATAGAGATCAGCAAATTTTTGACTCAAATTCACGAGCAGTCCCGGATAACCTGGAAGGACCTTGAGCTGCAGGGGATTCTTATAGAAACCAACGACGATGGGAAGGCGGTCAGCATCGAAGTTGTGCGCGAGGCCTGCGAGGAGGCAGATCGTGACAGAACAGGGTAAAGTTAAAAAGGTTGAAGGAGAGCTGGTCTGGATCTCAGGCGACGATTGTACCGGCTGCGATCACTGCGGCAGCTGCGGACCGTCCGTCCCCGCCTCGAAAAACCACAGCGCCGGCGGTCACGGCGAGATTTCGCTGACCCGACGAGAACGTTCCTTTGCGGCACGAAACACTCAAGCGTTTGACCTGGCGCCTGGGGATCGGGTGGAATACTTCATTGCTCCGGGTAAAGCGATAAAAGCAGGGTTCTTCGTACTGATGGTTCCCATCCTGGTTTTCTTCCTATTTTATTTTCTCACCGGTGCGATATGGACCGGGGCCGGGGAAACCGCCAGGGTATTGGCCGGAGTCGGAGGGATTGCGCTGGGATTCCTGATGAATTTCGTCTTGAAGAAGAAGATCCGCGAGTTCCCGGAGATCACCAAGGTCGTTTCTGCCAAGCGATAGTAACTACCCACCTGGGCCACTTCTCTTTGAAAGCCGAGAACAGACGAAAACTTTGAAAAATTTGTTTCTCAGCCGGTAGTGATTTCTCGAGATGGGGCTATATTTAGAGGAAAAGAGGTGTGGCGATGATACAGCTTCACATAAAAGGCTTCTTTCTCGATCACGACCGGATGCCCGTCGCGGTCTTGAGTGATTCGACGGGCAAGCGAATCCTGCCCGTGTGGATAGGTCCATCCGAGGCCAGTTCGATCATTGTCGAGCTGGAAGAGATCAAAAGCCCCCGACCCTTGGCCCACGATATTCTGGCCAGCTATTTTCAACGCCACGGGTTCATTATGGACAGCCTGGAAATCTATGGTCATTTGGGTGAATCCGGGTACAGTGCCCGGATCATGTATCACCACCGCCGGCGGCATTATGACATGGAAGTGCGTCCCAGCGATGGTCTGGCTCTGGCCGTGCGGTTAAAAGCACCGATTCTGGCGGAGGAATACCTGCTCAGTGCAGCGGATCTTTGTTCCTTTATGTCGTCTCTGCGCGATCCCTGCAAAGGCCTGATCTTCTTTCCTCCTCAAGTCGATGCAGGGCCGGAAACGGCGCCCAAACAGAGGCCGATGATCCCCTACAATTGACATCCCACTGCCGGGTGTGAATAATTCTACCCATATGAGTGGCAAATATATTTTCGTCACGGGGGGTGTATGTTCCGGCCTAGGCAAGGGGGTCGCCGCCTCTTCTATGGGAAGCCTGCTCGAGCACCACGGCCTCAAAGTCCGCATGATCAAGATCGATCCCTACATCAACGTCGATCCTGGAACCATGAGCCCGTACCAAC
The DNA here is from genome assembly GCA_964495755.1 of uncultured Spirochaetaceae bacterium. Taxonomy (GTDB): domain Bacteria; phylum Spirochaetota; class Spirochaetia; order SZUA-6; family DRHE01; genus JAFGQJ01. The sequence goes on from CAZBXU010000070.1 coordinate 2,442, forward strand.
ACGGAGAGGTCTACGTCACCGATGACGGAGCTGAAACGGATCTAGATCTGGGGAACTACTCCAGATTTACCTCTTCCCCTCTCCAACGGATCAACTCGGTAACCACAGGGCAGGTCTACCAGGAGGTGATTCGGAAGGAGCGGGAGGGGCGATTTCTCGGTCGTACCGTCCAGGTTATTCCGCACATCACCGATGAGATCAAGGCTAGGATCTTCAAAGTGGGAGACCAGCCCGATGTAGATGTGACCATTGTGGAGATCGGCGGTACCGTAGGTGACATCGAGTCGATTCCCTTTCTCGAAGCAGCCCGGCAGTTCGTCCATGATTTGGGGAAAAAGCGGGTGTTGTTCGTACATCTGACCTTGATTCCCACGGTATCCGACGGGGAGATGAAAACCAAACCAACTCAGCACTCGGTGGCCTCCCTTCGTCAGATTGGTATCCAGCCGGACATCGTGTTGTGTCGCGCACCGGTACCCATTTCTGAAGCCTTGCGCAGGAAAATATCTCTGTTCACAAACGTAGAAGATGAAGCGGTGATTTCCGCCTACGAGGTCCATTCCACGGTATACGAAATCCCGCTGATCTTTGCCGAGCAGAAGCTGGACCAGATTATTCTGGAGAAATTAGGGCTGTCCCAGACTCCCTGCGATCTCAGCGACTGGAAGCGGGTCGTGGACGCCTACAACAAAGCGCAACGTACGGTCCGCATCGGGCTGGTAGGCAAATATACTGAGTTGCTCGATTCCTACAAGTCGATTTATGAAGCCTTGTATCACGGCGGCATCGACAATCACTGCAAGATCGAGCTGGTTAAGGTGGACTCGGATCAACTCCTCGACAACCAAGACGGCGGCGTGGAAAAGGTCCTTCAGGATCTGGAGGGAATTCTTATTCCAGGTGGATTTGGCCAGCGGGGAATCGAAGGTATGGTCCAGGCTGCAGGCTATGCTCGAAAAACGGGTATGCCCTGTTTCGGAATCTGTTTGGGCATGCAGGTTATGGTGATCGAGTATGCCCGAAGTGTTTTGGGCTGGGAGGATGCCAACAGCACCGAGTTCGCTCCCGACTCGAAACATGCCGTGATCAGTCTGCTGGAGGAACAGATCGATGTCAAAGCGTACGGTGGGACCATGCGTTTGGGCGCCGGTCCGTCGCGGGTAGTCCCTGGATCGCACCTTCATAGGATCTACGGGAGTATTGAAATTTCGGAGCGGCACAGGCACAGATACGAGGTATCCAACGTCTTTCGGGAGGAACTGGCCGGGGCAGGGTTGATCTTCAGTGCCTTTACTCCCGATGACAATCTGATTGAGGCCAGTGAGTGGCCGGACCACCCATGGGGAATCGGGGTTCAGTATCATCCCGAATTCAAGTCAAAACCCATATCACCGCATCCTTTATTTTCCACCTTTGTAGCCTCCTGTATGGAAAATGAACAAGGCTAGACCCTTTCTGGTGCTGCTCCAGCTGCTCTTTATTTCCTGCAGTCTGGACTACGGGCAGGCACGGGTAGCGGAGAGTATCCCCGGCCAGACTCCGGAAACGATCCTGATCGATTTTACCCACACGGTAGTGTCCGGCGGCAGGGTTTCGGTCATCCTGGAAGCCGATCGGGCTGAAACCTACAGCGAGAGAAAAGAAATCGTTCTGGAAGGTGTCTATTTTCGCGAGTACGATGAGGAGGGCAATCTACTCACCGAGGCCCAAGCCGAAAGGGCGGTGTTCAGTACGGACAGCGAAGACGCGACGGTGAGCGGATCGATCGTGATTTACTCTCCGGAAGAAAAGGCGGCCCTTCAAGCCAGTCGACTCTACTGGACACGGGAAGGACGAAGGTTGGTCGCCGAGGATGGGCAGACGGTTCGCCTGCAGAAGGACGATGGTTCCTTCGTCGAAGGTCAGGGATTCTCCGCTGATTTTCGCAGGAAGAAACTGGAGTTCGCCTCTCGCGTACGAGGCAGTTATGTTTGGGAAGAAGAAGAGTAGGAGTACGGTCTTTCAGTTCCTCTTATTGCTCCTGTGTTTTGGTCCCTCCCTATGGGCTCAGACGCTTTCCTTTCAAGGGGACAGTATGGAGACCGTTCTGGCAAAGGGAAAGGAACGGACAATTCTGACGGGGAATGCGGAAGTCCAGACCGAGGATAATCTAATTCGAGCCGACAGGGTCGAGCTGTATGGGGAAGATTTTCGTTACGTTACCTGCGAGGGAAACGTCCGGATCGTCAATGAGCAGAAGGGTATCGACGTTACCTGCGAGCAGCTGTTCTACAACCGCCAGGAGAAGGTAGTACGGGTCCGCGGAAAGGTGGTAATGCTCGACAAGAAGAACGAAGTCGTGGTCAAGGGAGGATTTCTGGAGAATTGGGAGGAGAGTGACGAAACCGTGGTTCAGATCGGGGTCCGAATTCTTAAGGAAGATCTGGTTTGCCGGGCAGAGTATGCCCGCTACCTGCGAAACGAGGAGAAGCTCGAGCTTTTCGGTATGCCCGTTGTCAACTGGAAGGGTGACGAGTACCGGGCGCTGAAGATATACATCGACCTGAATACCGACACGATTCGTCTGGAAGGAGATATCCGCGGTAAGGTAAGCACAGATCTGGGACAGAATGAAGGAGCCGAGCCGTGAGCGCGGACAGGACTCCAGGTGGCTCCACGTACGGAGATGAATCCACAACCGACGGCCGGCTCTCTGTGGAGGGATTGGAGAAGTTTTTCGGCAAGAAGCAGGCCGTTAAAGACGTCACTTTTTCCATGCGGGTGGGAGAAGTGGTGGGGCTTCTCGGGCCCAATGGAGCGGGGAAGACTACGATCTTCTACATGATCGTGGGATTTATCAGACCCAACAGCGGAAAGATCTACCTGAACGGTCGAAACATCTCCGGCCTGCCGATGTACAAACGAGCCCGGCTGGGGATCTCTTATCTGCCCCAAGAGCCGTCGGTGTTCCGCAAGCTCACCGTAGAGCACAACATTTCGGCTATCCTCGAGACCCGCCGGGATCTAACCTTTTCAGAAAAGAGGGAGAAGCTGGAAACCCTGCTGCACGAATTGGGGATCAGCCACCTGCGGAAGCAGAAGGCCTACACCTTGTCCGGGGGCGAACGGCGACGGACGGAAATCGCCCGTTCCCTGGCTATTGAGCCTCACTTTCTGCTTCTCGATGAACCCTTTGCCGGAATCGATCCGATCGCTGTCTACGAGATCAAGCGCATCGCAGCGGATCTTTCCAAAAAGGGTATCGGGGTGCTCATCACCGATCATAATGTTCGGGATACTTTGGAGATCACTCATCGGTCCTACATCATCAACCTTGGCGAGATTGTGGTCGCCGGTCCCAAGGACGAGCTGTTGCAGAGTGAGATAGCCCGAAAGATTTATCTGGGCGAAGAGTTTCGAATGTAGAAGACAATGTCAAAAAGCCACCGTTGACAATCACCACCATTATCATTCAAATTTGTAAATAGAACAAGGAAAGAGAGGAAGAGCGGTTTTCGCCCGCGGATCTGTAAGCCATGGCCCAATCACAGAAGCTGGTATTAAAACAGCAGCAGCAGCTGCGTATGACTCCTCAGTTGTACCAGGCGATAAAGATCATGGCGCTTCCCCTGCTGGAGCTGAGGGATACCATTCAGGAAGAGCTGGAAAAGAATCCGGCTCTTGAGGTTGTAGAAGAAAACTCGCCGCTTTCCCTCGACGATACGGGCAGGCGCACCTCGGAAGAACAGGAATACTTCGAGAACACCTCGGATCCGGGATACATCAAGGTACAGGGGGGCGGCAGCCGGGAGGACGCTCACAGAAAGTTTATTGAAGGCGTACTCACGCGGCCGGAGTCCCTCCACGAGCACCTTCTCTGGCAGCTGCGGCTTCAACCGATCAGTGATGTGGAGTTCCGCATCGGTGAGTACCTGATCCGGAATCTCGACGATAACGGTTTTCACATAGAGAATCCGGAAAATTTAATCTGGAATCTCGACGCCGAGGGTAGACCCCTCGAAAAGCCCGAAAAAGAGGCCGGTACCGATAGGCTCGCTGTCATGAACAGGGTCAAGGAGCTGATTCAGGGATTCGATCCGATCGGCACCTGTACAAAGGATTACCGGGAATCGATTCTGGTTCAGATCAAGATTCATCCCAATCCTGTTTTGCGGGCAGCTGAGGTCGTGGATAAGTATCTCGTACTTTTGGAGCGAGAAAAATACAAGGAGATTGCCCGCAGCATGCGAATAAGTGTAAAGGAGGTGGAAAAGGTCAAGGAGTTCTTACGGGAGCTGGATCCTTTGCCGGGAAGAAATTTTTCCAGCGAGCAGCCCCGTTACGTAATCCCCGATGTGATGGTGAAGGTTAACGAGGGGGAGCTCGTCATCGTGCTAAACGATGAGGAAATCCCTGTCTTGGGCATCAACTCCTTTTATACCAGTATCCAGGATCATAAGGAGCAGTACAAACAGAAAGATCTCAAACGGTTCGTTAAGAGCGGAGTTCACGAAGCGCATTGGTTTATCAGCAGTATCAGGCGGCGGAATCAGACCCTGCTGAAAGTCTGCAAAGCCATCGTGGAGTTCCAGAGGGAGTTTTTTAGAAAAGGCTCTAAATACCTCGTGCCCCTGGCCCTCAAGGACATTGCCGCTGAAATCGGCGTTCATGAAGCCACGGTCAGCCGGGTCACCAACGGCAAGTATGTACAGACGGAATGGGGCATATTTGAGCTCAAGTTTTTTTTCTCCAATTCAGTCCCCGGAGGCGGCCGGTTCTCCAAAGAAGGGGTCAAACAGATGATCAAGGAGATCATCGAAGAGGAGGGGAGCAAGAGGCGGCTCACGGACCAGAAAATCGGAGAGATCCTGGAAGGGCAAGGAGTCAGGATTGCCCGAAGGACGATTGCCAAGTATAGAAAAGAGCTCGATATTATGAGTTCTCACCACAGATAGGAGGATCTATGAACATCGAAATCAAAGGAGTCCATGTCGAGGTTACAGATAAGATGCGGGATTATATTGACAAGAAGTTGCAGCGTCTCGAATTCGTCGCCGAGCATATCATCGATTTGCTGGTGTTTGTTTCCCACGAGAAGAGTCAGTACAATCTCGAGGCGAATATTAATTTTCGCTGGGGAACCTCGAATCATATGCGGGTAAAGAGCTTCGATATCTTCGAAGGAATCGACAAGCTCTTCGACAAGGTTGAGCTGAAGGTACTCAAAGAAAAGAACAAGATCCAGAATCATAAGGGTCACGACAGCGTTCGCAGCGGGGAGGCCGCCGGTCCGGAGTCATGAAAAGGATCACAGTTCTGGATCTGTTGCAGCTCGATCTCAGAGACAAAGACTCTCTCAACTTCAAATGCATCGCCGGTCGTGCGGGGCTGGTTCGGGAGCTAAAAGTGCCGGAGATCAACAGGCCGGGACTGGAGCTCAGCGGGTTTTATGAAAATTTCGCCTTCCAACGTATTCAGATCTTCGGCCGTGGGGAGATGGCCTATCTGGAAAAACTGGCCAAAGAAAGCAAGACGGAAACGCTGGAGAAGTTGTTCTCCTGCGAGATTCCCTGCTGCGTCTTTACCCATCAGCAGCAGCCGACGGAGGACTTCATGAAGTTGGCCGAGAAGACCGGTTGTGCGGTATTGCAGACGGATCTCACCTCCTCTGAGTTTACCACGCGGGTTTTACGGGTATTGAGCAACATCTTCGCTCCCAAGCAGAGTGTACACGGTGTCCTGGTGGAAGTGTTCGGTATCGGAGCACTGCTTCTGGGAGACAGCGGGGTCGGGAAAAGCGAGACCGCTTTAGCCCTGATCGAACGAAATCACAGGTTGGTCGCAGATGATCTGGTGGAAATCCGCCGTATCGGCGGCAATATCCTGATTGGAACCGGGACCGGAGTCTCGAGTCATCATATGGAAATCCGGGGTTTGGGCATCATCAACATCGCCCACCTGTTCGGGGTAGGAGCTATTCGGGACAAAAAGCAGATCCAGATGGCGGTAAGACTGGAGGATTGGGACGCAAACAAGAACTATGACCGGATCGGCACCGAAGAAAATTTTACGGAGATCCTGGATGTGCAGGTTCCCTATATCGTTATTCCGGTTAAACCGGGACGCAACATTCCGGTCATCATTGAAACCGCCGCGATGAACGAACGACTGAAGAAGATGGGCTATTATTCGGCAAAAGAGTTTTCCAAGAACGTGATGCGCTGGCTGGAAACCGAAAGCGCCAGAGCGATTTTTTTGAGTGAGACCTGACCTAAAGCGCCCGGTACACCAAAACATGGTAGAAAAAATCGTAACCATCAAGAACCGTGCCGGAATCCATGCCCGGCCCGCCGCCTTGCTCGTAGAGACAGCGAACAGGTTTGCCGCTACTATCTTCTTGGAGAAAGACGGGGAACAGATCAACGGCAAGTCCATTATGGGTATCCTCACCTTGGCTGCTACCTACAATACCCCTATCAAAATCATCGCCGACGGCAGCGACGAGGAGGAGGCGGTTCAGACGATCGGCAGGTTGTTCGAGAACAAGTTTGAGGAGGGGTAAAGCGAAGGGGTACATCCCGATTCTAGTGTTCCTGCTTCTCCTGACTCCGGCCCTTTCCTCCGCCCAGGAGGCCCGCCTGGAGGCGTCCCTCCGGGGGCAGAGAGTATACGGCGCCGTCGAGTATGTCGGTTCCCACAGCCAAGAGGTCTTGGCTTCTCTGTGGGACGGACTGAAAGCGGAGATCACCTTTCAGGTCCGACTGTACAGACAAAATAGAGGACTCTTCTCTTTTATCGGTGACCGCCTTCTGGTTGAACGGCGGGTGTCTCAGGTCGCCTATTTTGATTTTTACGAAAACCGTTATAAGATTCAAAGGAATGGAGAGCCGCTGGGAGAATACTCTGCGGAGTCGGAGTTTTTGGATTCGTTTTTCTCCCTGGCCTCGGTTGAGCTTGGCGAAATCGAGCCTTCCGATGCTCAGAACCACTATCTATTGGGCCGGGTGAGGATGATGCCTGTGAAAATCATTGCTCCCTTGAATATCATCACCCTTTTCTCTTCCGGAACGGCCTTCACTACACCCTGGATCGAGGCCAAACTGAAGGCAGGAGCCGAGGAGCAATGAGGCGCTTTCAATCCAGCGCAACCTCCGTAGGCCTCCTCGTCCTGATACTGATTTTTATCCTTCTCATCGCTCTGATCGTTGTCTTTTCCCAACAAATACTCATCAATCTCGCCGGTGTCGATGTGCAGGCGAATATCGTAGTCTACGTGGTGGCCATCGCGTTTCCCCTGATCCTGTTGGGGCTGATCGTATTCCAGATCATCCGCCTGATCCGAGAGCGGGCTACTCGCAAGTCCGGTTCACGACTGAAGACCCGGCTCATCATATTTTTCGTGCTCATTGCCCTGCTCTCATCGATTCCTCAAGCGCTCCTGTCTGTAAACTTCATCAACTCAGCCATAAATTTCTGGCTGGAAGCGCGTCTTGGAGATGCTCTTCGGGGAGGACTTTCCATATCTTTGGAGTACTACCGAGGCACCGTGGAAAACCTGCGCAGCTTCAATCAGAGTTCGCTGATGCCCTTTGTGCTACAGGATCTGGACAGAAATCCGGAGAGACTTTGGAAGAACGTCAGAACTGTAAACTCGGAAGTCCGGTTCATCCAGATTTTTGCCGAAGATGGATCGGAAGTACTGTTTCGTGGAGATCAGGAGGGCCGGCTTCGTAATCTGGTTCGTTTCGACGATCTTACCGGGGATCTGCCCAAAGAGGATCGGGAGGATGTGAGCATCCTTCGGAACGCTTCGGTGTACGAGCTGGGCGGACGGCAATACACGGTGGTGGTGGGACGTACGATGCCTGAAGATTTCGACAGCAAGGCGCGCCGTCTGACCGAGAGCCTGGAAATATTCAATCAGCTCAACCGGTATAAGCGATTGTTTCGCCTGGTCCTGATCTTTTTTTACTTTTTCTTTTCCTTTCCCATCTTTCTGCTTTCCATTTTGGTGAGCTTTCTCCTAACCGAAGAGATTATCCGCCCAATCGTCAACCTGGAAGAAGCAACCCGCAGAGTAGCGGAAGGGGACTTTTCTTTTCGGATCCTGCACCGTTCCGCCGACGAACTGTCTCATTTGGTAGGATCTTTCAACCGAATGGTCTCGGAGCTATCCCACTCGAGGGAGAAGCTCAGGCAGAGTGAAAAGATCTCCGCCTGGCAGGAGATTGCCCAGCGCCTGGCCCACGAGATAAAAAATCCTCTGACCCCGATTAAACTCTCGGCCCAGAGAATACTGAAAAAATATGCCGCTGGCCCTCAGGCACAAACCGCGGAGTTTCAGAAGGTGTTGGAAGGCTCCATTTCTGCTATCGTCAGGGAGGTGGACAATCTCAACGATCTTCTGGTTGAGTTCCGGGAGTTCGCCCGTCTGCCCATGCCGCGGCTGCAGTCTATTACCCTAAGGGAATTGGTTGAGGAGGTCGCCCAGATGTACACAAACCTCTCGGCCAACGTGACCATCGACTCGAGCCATATCAGCGAAAACAGCCTGATCCGCGGCGATCCAAATCAAATCAAGCAGGTATTTGCCAATCTGCTGAGGAACGCGATTCAGGCTATGCCCAAGGGAGGTGAGATTTCTGTTCGTTCTGCGGTAGTTAACAAGGAAAATCACCGATACTGCCGAATCTGGATCAAGGACAGCGGCGAAGGGATACAGGAGGAGATCAGGACAAGGGTGTTCGATCCCTACTTCACCTCCAAACGGGAGGGCACGGGACTGGGTCTGGCTATTGTGGAACGGATCATTTTCGATCATGATGGAAACATCTGGTTCGAAACCCAAGAAGGTGTGGGTACGACATTCATCATAGATCTTCCGTTGGGCTTGAGGGATGAGTTTTGAGCAGTATATTGGTTGTAGACGACGAACAGGGAATTCGTCAGGTATTACAGGATGTCCTGGGAGATGAGGGCCATCAGGTATTCGCAGTTGAGGACGGGTTTCAGGCTCTCGAAATTCTGGAGAAGGAGGCCGTAGATCTGGTAATCCTGGACGTCTGGCTGCCGAATATGGGAGGAATCGATGTTCTAAAGCGGGTTCGTGGGGGTTGGCCTGATATCGAGGTGGTGGTCATTTCCGGTCATGCCAACATCAACATGGCGGTCCAGGCGGTGAAGATCGGAGCCTTCGATTTCCTGGAGAAACCCCTGTCCCTCGAAAAAACCATAACCGTTGTCGAGAACGCCCTCAAACTCGAAGAGCTGAAGAGAGAAAATCGAAATCTCAAAGAGAACATTTTCTTCGAAGATGAGATGATCGGCTCCGGAGAAGAAATGAGCAAAGTGCAGGAGTTGATCGAGCAGAGTGCCGGCAGCGATGCTCGGATCCTCGTTCTTGGGGAAAACGGTACGGGAAAAGAGCTGGTTGCTCGGGAGATACACCGGCGTTCCCGACGCGCTAAGTCTCCCTTTGTCGAGGTGAACTGTGCCTCGATTCCGGAAACCTTGATAGAGAGTGAGCTGTTCGGGCATGAGAAAGGGGCCTTCACCGATGCCTACGCCCGCCGTAAAGGCAAGTTCGAGTTGGCCAACGGCGGGACCCTGTTTCTCGATGAAATCGCCGACATGTCTCTCAGCACCCAGGCCAAGGTCCTCCGCGTTCTGCAGGAGATGAAATTCGAGCGCATCGGCGGGGAGAAATCGGTAAGCGTAGACGTGCGGGTGATCACCGCGACCAACAAGAACATACACGAGGAGATCCGGGCAGGTCGTTTTAGAGAGGACCTGTACTTCCGCATCAATGTGATCCCGATCTTCGTTCCACCCCTGCGGGAGAGGACCGAAGACCTCCAGGCGCTGATCGACTATTTTATGGACAAGTTCAAACGGCCTGCCGAGGGGGAGGCGAAACGTTTTTCTGAAGAGGCGATACAGCTCTTAAAGATATATTTCTGGCCGGGAAACGTCAGAGAGTTGAAAAATTTCATAGAGCGTATTAACATTATGACCGAGGAAAAGATGATTTCTCCGGAATCGATTAGACGGTATCTCACCAGCGGTACGGATTGGGAGAAAGACGAAGTCCTCAAAGGTTTCGAGAGCATGAAGCTCAATGAAGCCAAGGACGAGTTCGAGCGGGAGTTTTTGGTTAAAAAGCTCGAGGAAAACGAGCAGAACATTGCCCGCACCAGCAGGGTTCTGGGCATCACCCCGTCGCACTTGCACAATAAGATCAAGAAGCATGGGATAGAGATCAAGAAGTAGCATGAAGGGTCTTACGGTTCGGCAGAAAGAAGTCTTGGAGTATATCAAGACTTACATCCGTACCTACAAGTACCCTCCCACCGTCCGGGAAGTTGCCGAACATCTCAAGGTTTCCGTAAAGGGCGCCTACGACCATCTCAAAGCTTTGCAGAAGAAACAGGCTATCAAATGCCACCTCAACCGGTCCCGAACCATCAAGGTTCTGGGTGACGGAGATCTGTATCAGGAAGATCAATACCGATCCATACCCATACTCGGCTCCGTGGCCGCGGGGGAACCTCTGTTCGCCGAGGAGAACATGGAGGGCCACCTGGCGGTGCCCCAGGGCTATCTTCGCTCCGGCAAGTACTTCGCCCTTCGGGTAAAAGGCGAAAGTATGAAGGACGCCGGCATCTTCGACGGCGATATTACCGTGATCCACCATCAGAGCACCGCCGACAACGGCGATATCGTTGTCGCACTGGTGGACGAGGCGGTAACACTGAAACGTTTCTTTCTCGAAAAGAACCGGGTGATGTTGAAGGCGGAAAATCCCGCCTATCCCCCCATTTATACCCAAAACGTTCGTATCCTGGGAAAGCTCCTCTTCCTTATCCGCAATTATGAGTAAAAGCGACGCCCTCTACCTCCTGCTCGGACCGGAGGAGGGCGAAAAAGACTCGTTTGTCAACCGCTTGATCCAGCGGATCACCAAAACGATCGGCCAGGCCCCCGAGATCCATCGCTTCTATGCCTTTGACAGTGATATCGGTGAGATTCTCGCCGCCCTGCGCAACGGCGCGCTGTTTTCTCCCTACAGGGTGGGGCTGCTTCGAAATGCGGAGCTGTTGAGCAAGAAAAAAGACTTGGATCAGCTGGCCGATTACTGCAATCGTCCGGCCCCTCAGACCTCTCTGATCCTGTTATCGGAGGAAATCGGACGGATTGACAAACGTCTGGAAAAGATGGTGCCGAAGGAGAATAAAGTCATTTTCTGGGAGCTCTTTGAGAATCAAAAGATGGACTGGATTCTCAATTTCTTTAGAAAGAGTAATATCCAGATCAATCCTCAAGCCGCCTCTTTTCTGCTCGAAATGGTGGAGAACAATACCAAGGAGCTGAAAGACACCTGCGAAAAATTGAGGGTATATTTCGGCGAGGGCAGCAGAATCGAGTATGCAGACGTGGAAAAGATCCTCTACCACAGCAAGGGTGAAAATGTCTTTACCCTTTTTGAGAAGATATCGAGCAGAGATCTTGACGCTTCTTTGGAGGTATTGACCAAGCTGCTGCTTTCCCGCGAGGCGGATCCGGTGGGGCTGCTGGCGGGCCTGCTCGCCCAGGTACGAAAACTTAAAGTCCTGAAAGGGCTGATCGAGCAACGCTGCTCCTACGAGGAGGCGTTTTCCCACGTGAAGATGAGAAGCAAGCGAATGCAGAAGATCTACGCCGAGGGTTGTCGGCAGTACAGTCTCGATGAGCTTCAAGCGATCGTACTGCTGATCGCCCGTTTCGACTACCGGGTTCGCTCCCTTAAGAGCAACCTCCACGCCACCCTGCTTCATCTTTTTCTCTATTACCTTGTCGTCAGAGGCGGCAGCGTAGATTTTAGGTTTTGAAGCTTCGGATTTCCAGCTTGGACAGATAGGTGAGCAGCGCCCGGGCTTGCTCGAGACTGAGGGAGGCCGCCTTGGCAATCGTCTCCGGTTTTTGCTTGCGGATGCCGGCCAGCGATCCGAAGGCTGTCAACAGAGCTTTGCTTTTTTTGTCCCCGATCCCCTTGATGCTCTCCAGTACCGAGGTGTTCAATTGGGTCGCCCTGACCTGTTTGTGGAAGGTGGTGGCGAAACGGTGGGCTTCATCTCGTACCGCCTGGAGCATACGCAGTGCCTCCGAGGTCTCAGGGAGTATCAGGGGTTCTGACTTGTGCGGCAGGTGTAGCTCTTCGTGCTTTTTCGCCAACCCCACTACCGGAATCTGCGGGACTTCCAAGGCCTTGAGCATGGCCACAGCGGAGCTGACCTGACCTCTGCCTCCGTCGATCAGGATGAGGTCGGGAAGTTTCCCCCTTTCGTTGAGCTGCCGCGTATAGCGGCGAGCCACCACTTCTCGAATGGCTTCGAAATCGTCGATGCGCCCATTGAGAGATCGGATGTGATAATGTCGGTAACCGCTTCTCTGGGGTTGCCCGTCGAGGTAGGTCACCAACGAAGCCACTGTTTGTTTTCCCGATAGGTGAGCGATGTCGAATCCTTCGATATGCCGGGGGGGATGCCTCAAATTCAGGGTCTGCTGCAGATCCTTCAACGCCTGTCTTTTTCGTTCCCCTTCCGCTTCGAGCCGAAAGCGGGCGCTCTCAGTGGCCATGGCGATGAGTCGGGCGTGCTTTCCTTTTTTTGGAAAGCCCACGGCAATCCGCGAGTCGGTGAGTTCTTTTAGATAAGATTCAAGCAGTCCCTTGGAGTGGGTCGACTCGAGCTCTTTCGGTAGATACAGTATATTCGGCTGACTGGTCCTACCGTCGTAGTACTGGCCCAGGAAAGCGGGAAGGAACTCCTCTTCTATTGAGTAGTTCTTCAAGAGCATCGAGTCCCTGCCGATCAGCTTTCCTGCCCGCAGTTGAAGCACCGTCAAACGTACCCGCTTTTCCTCGCTCCAGTAGCCCAGGTAGTCTCGGGCTTCATTTTGAAAATCGACGACCTTCTGCTCTTCCGACAGGGACTCTAGAGCCTCGAGCTGGTCTCTGAACGAAGCGGCTTTCTCGTACTCCTGCTGTTCGCTGGCCTGTCGCATCTTTTGACGCAGCTCCCGGGCAAGCTCATCGGTTTTGCCGGCCAAAAGCATCTTCACCTTTTCCACCCGCTGCCGGTACTCCTCGTGGGTGATCTTGCCGGCGCACACGCCGGCGCAGCGCCCGATCGAATAGTAAAAGCAGGGCTTTTTTTTTCCTTTTACCGTGCCTCTGCATTTTCGCAGGGCAAAGAGCTTATCGATAATGTTCAGATACAAATCGATATGGCTGACCTTGGGGAAGGGTCCGTAATACTTGGAGCCGTCGAATACGATGCGGCGGGTGCGAAACACTCTTGGATAGTCCTCATTGGTCAGCCTGATTACAGGATAGGTTTTTCCGTCCTTGAGATTGATGTTGTATTTGGGCTTCCAGCGCTTGATCAGGTTGTTTTCAAGAAGCAGGGCTTCCGCCTCGCTTCCCGTAGGAAAGACCTCCAGGTCGCCGATTCGGGCTTGCAGGTGCCGGGTTTTAATGTCCCTGCTGTCGGTAAAATAAGCTCGAATCCTTTTTTTCAAGCTCTTGGCCTTTCCCACGTAGAGGATTTTCCCATCGGCCCGCTTGAGAATGTACACGCCGGGTGAATCCGGCACATTTTTTAGTTTTTCCGTCAGTTCAGAGCTTTGGATTTCTCGCTTTCCGGGGTTCATGTTGTATTCTGAGAGTTCCGATTATAATGTATAGAAGAATCGTGAAAAAGATAACTCTTTCTGTTACCGCTGCGTGCATCTTCTTCCTTCTCTGTCCCGGGTCCCTTACGGCATTGGATCAACAGATCGTATTGGGAAGGGAAGATCTCTGGCAGGATGTCTCGTTTTCGGAAAATCTCATCCTGGTGAAGGGGCGATGGGGAAGCCAGGATCTCGTTCTGCAGGAGGCGGAGTACTCCCCGGGCGGTCATACCGATCTATTGATCCATTTCAACAGACTTCCTCCCCAGGACCACATGGGTCACTATCAGGTTGCTGAACAGGATTTCCTGCTTTCCAGGCGTGTTGTTGCTCTCGGGGAGGGAAGCGGGGGCTTCAACAGCGGGAGCAGGGGGCTGCACCTCGTACCCCAGGAGCAAGCTCTCTTTCGCCAAGGGACCTGGCTTCAGGATTTCAGTATTGAGTTCTGGATGTACCCCGCGCGCTTGAGTGACGGCGAACAGATCTTTCTCTGGCAGGGAGCCCGGTGGAACGGGGATCAGGTGATCCCTCAAGAGGTGCGCTGTACCGTGCAGGACAGAAGGCTCGATTGGATATTCGACAATTTCTTTACCGGGCCCACCGGGCAGGCGGCTTCGTTACACTTCCGGGGTGTCACCGCTTTGGTTCCCAGAGATTGGCATCACCACCTGCTTCGCTACGACAGCAGGATCGGCTTGCTGGAGTACCTGGTGGACGGTATCCCCGAAGCGATTCTCTACACGACCGACTCAAGGCGGGAGCAGGGTATGATTTTGCTGCCCTTTGCCGGGGATGCGGGACCCGGACAGGTGAAAATTGGAGAACGGTTTACCGGATTTATGGACGAGCTTCGTATCTCCCGAGCCTTCGTGGAAACTCCCTCTCTCAATCACTACACGAACCAGGTTGGAGTCTTTCAGAGCCGTACCTTTGATCTAGGATACACGGGGACAGAGCTCCAGCGTATTAATTCGGTTTACAGAACTCCCGGGGATTCTGCTGTATATTTCTACTATAGAATGACCGATCGTGCAGATGCAGATACTTCCACTGTTCCGTGGATACAATTTCAGGCCGGGCAGCCGCTTGAGGACAGTCGAGGCCGCTACCTCCAGGTGATGGTCGAATTGTATTCTGATGGGGCACGTCGCCGATCCCCCGAGGTCTCGGAGTTGCGCCTCGTGTACGAGCAGGACCTACCGCCGGTGCCTCCTACGGGCCTGTATGCCGTGGCGGGGAATGGGAAGGTCCGGTTGTATTGGAATAAGGTTAACGAGGACGATATAGGTGGGTATTTTATCTACTACGGCTCCGAACCGGGCAGCTACCGCGGCAGCGACAGTGATCTCGGAGCTTCCCCCATCGACGTGGGAAATGTCTCTCAGTTCGAGGTGACGGGTTTGAGCAATAGCAGGTTGCACTACTTTGCCGTGGTGGCCTATGATGACACCGATCCTCCCCACCGCAGCCTCTTCTCCCGAGAGATCAGCGCTCGCCCTTCGAGCATGCTTCCCTAGGACAAGTGCGATGAAAGCGATGACCGTTCACGAATCCCTGACTCGAGCTCGTAAAGCCTATCGGATCGGGGACTACAAGCTTGCCGAGCAGATGCTGCTGAAGGCGATCGAACGAAATCCCCGCATGAGCCTGATCTACAATTTCCTTGGGAGTGTTTACGAAAAGCTCGGCGATTACGGTCTGGCCATCCGGCAATTCAAGCAGGCGATCGGGCTGAAGCGGGACTTCACAGAAGCCTACAACAACCTCGGAGTGGTTCTTCGCAAGATCGATCGCTTCGACGAGGCCATTGCCGTCTTCCGAAAAGCCCTCAGCCTTGCCCCGGAGAGGGCCGACATCCACTATAATTTGGGGAATGTTTACAAGAACCTGGCTCAGGATTCTCAAACCCTCGAAGAGTTCTCCCAGGCACTGAAGCTTGATCCCGGATTTGTGCCTGCCTACAACAACCTGGGAACAGTCCTGGAACGGCAGAGCCGCTACGATGAAGCCATCGCTACTTATCGGCGCGGTTTGGAACGGGATTTCAATCAACCCAATCTCCACTACAACTTGGGTATTGCTCTGCAAAAACAGGGCAGTCTTCAGGAAGCCCAGTCTGAGTTCGAAAAGGCGCTGAAGGTGAAACCCGGCTGGGTGGAGGCGATGAACAACCTGGGGGTGATCTTGCAGATCCAGGGCAAGAACAACGAAGCGCTCCAGGTCTTTAAGGAAATCTTGAGGATCGATCCCGACAATCTTCAGGCCCGAAACAATCTCGGTGTGGTGTATGGAAACCTGGGCATGAACGACGAGGCGGTACGGCACTATCGGGATGCCCTGAAGATCGATCCATCCTACTTCTCCGCCGTATCCAACCTGGGTTC
>CAZBXU010000071.1:0-18290 GCA_964495755.1 uncultured Spirochaetaceae bacterium
TCTGTTCGCCGAGGTCTCTCACGCCGCCGCCGGCATGAAGAGGGAAAACGCAGCGCAAATCGTTGCCAAACTCTACGAGAAGTATAAGGACAAGATCGATCTGGAGCAGGCTCCCAAGGGCCAGGCCTTCGAGGAGCTCTACGACCTGCAGACCCTGCGGCCCACTGCCGAGCACCAGGCCTTGTACGAAAAGCTGAAGGAAGAGCTGACCGGTTTAGGAGTTCCGCTTTAGCTGAGTTACTCAGAAACCGCGGCATCAAACCAATCCCACCTCGATAGCTCGCGACGATTTCTCATTGTTTTTTTCCAAATGACCCGAAACCTTTTCCGGCGCTGAAACGACTAACCCTGTATAACCCGGAGGAGGAACGTATGAAACGAACGATAATTCTATTGCCGGCCCTGGTTCTACTCGTGCTGGCCATGATCGGCTGCCAGCTGGCGGAGCCGAGCAGTGAGGAGCAGGTCGACGCCGAGTCCGTGGCCTGGCTGATCACCGACCCGGCCAACGGTCTGGCCCAAGAGGTGACCGACCTGGGCAGTTACCTGTTCAGTTTGGGATCGACCCAGAGCGCAGCAACCCAAGGTTCGATCATTGAAACCAAGGCATTGGGGGTAACCGCTTCCTACGCCCTGTATTTCTGCGGAGATCTCGGCGGATTCAACTGGAATCCGGATACAGAAGCCTATGAAAAGGAGCTCTTCGATGTGGATATCTCCCTACCAAACCGCGAAGTACACCTGGACCGCCTGTTTGTCCGGGTGCGTTTCTACACCTCCGATGATGCAAGCGGCGACTCCTATCAACCGGAGAAGGTCGAGGAGGGACTTGATCCGGCCGTGCATTCCCTGACCTACTACAGGGAGGTGGAGGGCCGGGCGACCAATCTGGCCACCGGAACCGAGAGCGATTTCGACGCCGTTTCGGACCTGGTCTACTCCGCTATTGATACGGACAACAATACGGTCACCATCAACGGCACGCACATCCGTGACTTCGAACGCCTGTTCACAAATGGACGTATGGTCAACGGCGAGGTCAGCTACACTATCGAGGGTCTGGACATCTCCTACGATGAGGACACATCGACCTTCACCTATTCCGGCGGCATCGACTATGTCTATGACGCTGCGGTGACCCGAGCCGACGGCACCATCGTGGTGCGCCATCGGGAAGCGACGATCACCTTCGACGGGACCACTACCTTCATCGTGCAGATCGGCAAGATCCGCTTCCGCTTCCACCTGCTGACCGGGCTGCTGATCAACTGAAACCGGCTGCGGTGCGCTTCCAGGGTTGCAAAAGGCTTCCCAAAGAGGGAAGCCTTTTGCCTATGGGGCCAGGCTGGTGATCAAACAGCTCAATCCAGCCGAAACAGTAATCCTTCGTCCACCGCGACCCTACCGGCACTCAGCCACATCCGCTGGAACGGATCGAGTGTCAGGGCAACGGCGCCATTCTCGCCCCGGGAGACCTCTCGACCGGCGATATTGTCGTACAGCATCGTTCCTCGATCCAGGTCCGCTCTGGCCGGATCGATTCGAACCGACTGCTGCTCCTTACTGACATTGATCACAACCACCGTGTGATCCTTGGCGCAGGAGCAGTGAACCACAGCCACGGCACCCGGAGTGTTCTCCTTGATCGGCGTCAGAACTTCCGCCTCATTGCCGCGAAAATGCAGTGCCGGGTCGCTGCCCACCAGCGCGATCAGGTCGTTGATCCCACGGGCGATCCGGTGTTCAAAGGTATTGGGATCGCTGATCAGCGAGGCGAGGTGATTGAAATTCGACCTGGTGCGCTTAAGATCCCGCAGCTCGCCGCTTCGGGAGAAGCGCTCGTAGTCATTGGGCAGGGCGATCAGATCGTTGAAATAAATTGACTTCACGTGCCGGCCCATCAGTGCGAAGGCCAGGGTGTAAAAGGACAGATACCGCCGGGCCTCCAACTGCTCATCCTCCAATCGCAGCAGAGAATCCCGGGTGGAGCAGCACAGCTCGTAGGGGTCCCGGCCATGAAGGATCCTGTTCAGGAAGAATTTCATCGCCCTGCCTCCCGCCTGCTCCCCACTCAACTTGAGGGCAGCGATGATATCCTGTTTCCCCTCGAGCTCCGTCTTCAGGTAACCGGTATCTTCCGACACTTTGCCAAACAACAGGGACCGGGCCTGGTCCGGATCGATCCCCACTTCCTCGCAGACATCGGCGAACTCGGTCAGCGGGTATTGGCGGAGGGGAACCGACGTGTACTTGATCTGTCCCCCGTTGCCTTCTACAACATCTGCCAGACTCTGTCGTTCAGATAGGGTGAGCAGATCCATGCTGCCCCGCACCGACTTGCCGTCGTGGCTCTCGGCCAGGCTGAAGCGGATGCTGGTTTTGGGAATATCGTAGCCGGCAATCAGGGTGAAAATCCGGGGCAGCACCGAGACCCGGCTCGAGTTGAACACCAGGGGAAGAATGCCGGCCAGGTGGAAATCGTACATCATTGGAGGCGGCGCTTCCCTGTCGGCCATCTGCTTCAGAACAACACCGAGCTTGGCGTTCACCTCCAGATTGGGGACGATTCGCGGACAGACCGCGTCGATCGACAGGTAGAGGATCTTCATCAGATGGTTTACCTCGGGCAAGCCGAAACAGCTCGTTTTCCATTTCTTGAAGGAGTAGTTGGCCGCATCCAAACGGAGCATGTTGATGTCCATAGAAAGATACCAGGAAAAATCTTCGGCCAGCATCTTCAGTCCTTCGAAGGTGCTCGTGTTCAGGTCCACCTGAACGTGGCTGAAGGTGGTGAGGGCTCGGATCTCCCGGCCGAACACCTCTTCATCGTGCTGATCGTATAGGGCGGCCGCTTCCGGGTCAAAGCCAATTGCCTGCAGCAGATCGGCCCGGCTGCGGATCTCCGGCTTGAAGATATAGGGAGTGTGCTGGACCTCCTGGGTCTCGGAGAGGGTGAACAAGACCTTCGGATCAACCCCGGTGTGCTTCTGCAGATACTCACGGAAGCCCAGGATCTGCCGGTAATCCTCCTCCACCAGCATCTGGTCGTTCTTCACCTTGTTGAATAAGAACAGGATGGCGAGCACCTCCCGCGGTGGCTGGGGCGCCCCGAACCGCCGCCCCATCTCCTCGAGTCTCTGCTCAAAGCCCATCGAGGCGATCCCCGGGTCTATCGGTTGTCTGCGGAATACAGTGAATAAGGGAAACGGCCTCGGGCGGAACACCTGCGCGAAGTCTCCATTCCGAAGATGTTCCTGGTACTCCGGTTCCGTGAACACGAAGAAGCTCTCCCCCGCCCGATCATCCCCATCCAGGTAGTCTTGAAAGCGGGGGTTTCTGATGTCCACGTGGTTGAGCACGAAGTCGGCCATGGAGAAGTACTGCTGCATCAGTCCTGAGAACTGTTCGTTGCTGCCGAACCGTTCGTGGATACGATTTCGAACCACCTGGGAAAAATAACCATCGTTGAAGCGATCCTCCACCACCACGCAGCTGGGAAGCATATGAATGCCCCGTATCGCCGGGAAGAAGCGCTTCAAAAACATATGCAATGTCATTAGAGATTTCTCTCCCGGTGTCTGGATGCCGTCGGGATAGGCGATCACCAGGGTCTTCTGCTCGATTCGCGACAGGGGATCCGCCGGAAGGTAGCTCAAATCTTTTTCTCGTACCCCCCGGTCCTTGCTCTCCCACACACTCTCGAGCATGGCGATCCAATGGTCGCTGATTTGCCCGGCCAGGTTGCCGTATTCCTGGGCGGGGAAAATTTTCACGAACCTGTTCCTGATTTCTGTAAGTTTGTCCGCAGCCAGGGGCTGCCAGGTTTGGCTTTTCGACATGTTACCTCCTACTTCCCAGCTCACAGGCGGAGTCTTCGCTGCATCCCCTGTTTCAGCTCTTTGTTACTGTCCACCACCGTCAGGATTTCCTTCCAGGATGCGTTGAAAGCGGGATACTCCTCCGCCCGTTTAGCCCTCTTTCGAGCCAGCTCGAGCATCACCTCCGGCCGGGGGAAAAAACGTTCGTCCGCATCCGCCGGGCGCAGGGTCTTCAAGGCCTCGAGGGCTTGTGCTTCCAGATCGTCCTTCAGGAACTCGCCGGGATAGATCCCGAAATCCCCCGCCTCCAGGGGCTGCAGATCGGCGTGTTCCTGGGAAATCCTGATCTTCTGCCGCTGATAGACGAAGCGCAGGACGTCCCGCTGAAGCTTGGCGTAGGGAGTTGTGGTGACCGGATCCCCGGCGGAGCCTGTCGGAGGCATATGAGTGATGCTGAGCTCCCTGTCCAGATACCAGGAATAGCCGAACAGGCGGGAGTTCATCAGATAGTCGATGTCCTCGCCCCGGGTGATTCCCGGATCGAAGGAGACGCTGCGGAAAAGATCCGGGGGGAACACCATGTTTCCCCCGAGGGCGACCGGGGTTTCCACCACCCGCTGTTCTGATGCGAAACAGGTCTCGAACTGCTCGTTGATCAGAGCCGCTTTGCGAACAAACTTGTTCCCTGAAGCGGCCTCTTCAGCACCGGCTTTCAGACGGTAGTCTCCCCCCGCATCGAGATAGATCCCAGCCAGCCCGGCTGACTCCGCCCCGCGGCGTTGTAGTTGGTCCATAGACTCTACGGCCTTCTCCAGATAGTCCGCCGGCAGGATCTCGTCATCGTCGATCGCCACGATAAGGTCGCTGTCCAGCAGCACCGAGGCAAGGATCTGGCAATTCCTGATCTGGGCGTAGGCTTCCAGGCTGACAAGCTCCGGATTCAAGCCCTCCCGCTCCAGGGTTTTCCGTAAGCGGTTCAGATCGGAGGGAGCGAACTGCCCGATCGGAAAGGAATTCCTGAATGGTTCGATCAGCTCCCCCATCCTTTTCTCGGCCTCGCCGTCGAGTTTGGGATTGACCGGCGCTGTAATCAACAGCACCCGGAAGCTGTGGGTGCGCAGAGTCTTGAGGCTCTCCAGACAGCGGCCGAGAGTTCCAACCCCGTCGATCGGTGTGGGGTGATCGAAAATGGAATCCCCGGGCAGACCGTTGTGCCCCATAGGCCGGCACCAGTAGGTGGGAATGACTATGGTTATATTGGGCACGGAAGTCCCTCCTCGTATCCTCCGAAGCTCCTATGTACTCATCGAGGTCTCGAGGACGCGGGAACTATCCCTTGAGACTGTTCTGAGCCGACTGTACGGTGTTGTAGAGGAGCATCGTGATGGTCATCGGTCCCACTCCCCCCGGTACGGGACTGATGGCCGCGGCTTTCTTGGAAACTTCATCAAACTTGACATCTCCGACCAGCCGGGTTCCTTTTGGCGCACTCGCATCCTCGATTCTGTTCACGCCGACATCGATCACCACCACACCCTCTTTCACCATATCCCCGGTCACGAACTCCGGCACTCCTATAGCGGCGATCAGGATGTCCGCCTGCCGGGTAATCGCGGGGAGGTCTTTGGTACGGGAATGGCAGACCGTTACCGTGGCATTGGCGTCTTTCGCCTTCTGCAGGAGCATGTTGGCCACGGGTTTGCCCACGATGTTGCTGCGGCCAACCACCACGACGTGCTTGCCCTCGGTTTCGACGTTCGAGTAGACGAGCAGCTTCTGTATGCCGTAAGGAGTGCAGGGCAGGAACATCGGCTCCCCGACCATCATGCGACCGAGGTTCATCGGATGAAATCCGTCGACGTCCTTGTCCGGATGGATCCTGTTCAGGACCTTTTTCTCGTCGATCTGCTCGGGCAGGGGCAGCTGAACCAGGATTCCGTGAATCTTCGGATCCTTGTTGAGCTTATCGATCAGGGCGAGAAGCTCCTCTTCAGGTGTCGAAGCGTCCAGGTTGTGCTGCTCGGAGTAAATGCCGATTTCATGGGCCGTCTTGTTCTTGCTGCGCACATACACCTGGGAGGCGGGATTTTCTCCGACCAAAACCACCGCCAGTCCCGGGGTCACTCCGTGCTTGTTTTTAAGTTCGTCGATCTCCTTCTGAAGCTCGGCCCGGATCTGGGCGGCTACTTGTTTCCCATCGATGATCTTCGCTGCCATGCAATACCTCTTCTTTGCAGTTTATTTGATTTGTGTGTGTGCCACTGGCACGCTGCCTTAAATCGTAATAATGCGCCGTATCGGCGCACTTTTGCAAGCCCACGTAGAGAATTGATAGACGATTTACATCGAAAAGCGAAAAGGAAGCACGAGACAGCTTGAATGTTCGGTTTTTCCCTGCTATGGTTGGCGGAATCCGCACCTCGTCGGATTTTCATCTGTACTTGGGGGATGAACGGTTCTGCGATATCTGAATTTGGAGGGAGAAAAGTACAATGTTTATCGCTGTTGGAGAAAATATCCACTGCACCCGGATCTATAAAGTCGGGGGGGCTTTCGTGAAAAGCCTGGATGAGAACACCCAAGTGATCGCCTACCAGGAGGATGGCCGGGAGAAACACCTTCCCATCGCCAAACGCTTCGTTGAGGCAAGCGACTGGAAGAACGGCAAGGTCAAGCACGCCGCGGTAGCCATGTGGCAGGGACTTCACGGCAGTGAAGCCGAAAAGCAAGCCGGAGTGGATTACCTTCACTACATGGTTCGCAATCAAGAAGCCCATGGCGCCTCGTACCTCGATCTGAATGTGGATGAGTTCAGCATCGACATCGGCGAGAGGGAAGAACTCATCCGCTGGGCCGCAGATACCATCCAACAGGTTTCCACGGTTCCTCTAAGCATCGATTCCTCGAATGTCGAGATCCTTAAAGCGGGACTGGAGGCCTGCCAGAGCGCCAAGGGTAGTCCCATGGTCAACTCAGTATCCCTGGAGCGCAAGGAGGGGATCCAGGTTGCCAAAGACGCCGGTGCTGTAGTAATCGCTGCAGGAAGCGGAGAAACCAGCATGCCCACCAACAGGGAGGAACGGATCACCAACCTGAAATCGCTGATCGCCCTGCTCGGAAAAACCGGCTTCAACTACTCCCAGATCTACCTCGATCCGCTCGTTTTCCCCGCTTCGGTAGACCCGAAGAATGGACTGATGATCCTCGAAACCATAGAAGAGCTTCGCAAAGACTACGGCCAGGAGATCCACTTCGCGCCGGGCTTGAGCAACATCAGCTACGGCATGCCGAATCGGAAATTGATCAATCAGGTCTTTACCTATCTTTGCGTCCAACGGGGTCTGGACGGCGGCATCGTGGATCCGATCCAGATCAACGAGAATGCATTGGCCGCTGTTGATCTCAAATCGGAGAGCTTTCAACTCACCGAAGCTTTTCTTACCGGCCGGGATCAGTTCGGCATGAACTACATCTCCGCAGTGCGGAGCGGCCGGCTTTAAGTTCTGACAGCCGCCGCGGCGGGGTAGGCGCCCTATAGCCCGTATAGGCCGGCCCGCCGCGCCGCTTCCACCCGGCACATCGATGTATATTACAATCTTGGTAGAAATTACCAGAAATACGTACAAAATTACCTAAAAAGTAGATTAATTTCCTAATTCATTTCTCTCTCATCCGCTATAATGCGGCTAAAGCAACCATTTTTGTCAAAAAAGGGTAGTAGATTGGCTTCAAAAAAGGTGTGTGTGGTTGGCGCCGGGATTTCCGGAATCTCGGTGGCTAACGATCTATCCCAGGCGGGGATCGATGTTTTCCTGGTAGATAAGAACCCCTATCCGGGCGGGCAATCTGTGTTCTACGGCTGCAAGGCCGCGGATGAATGTGTCCGCTGTGGTGTTTGTCTGGTACGGGAGGCCGTGGCAACACTGAAGAACAAGACGGGGGCGGAATGTTATTTTTCCAGCCGCCCGGTCGGTCTTCGTTCCAGCAACGGTTCTATGGAGATCGATATACAATCCTCGGCAAACCTAATCGATTGGAAGGCCTGTGTGGAATGCGGGCGCTGCGTGGACGCCTGCCCGGAGCAGGCCATCGAGAAGGTTCCCGGATGGAAGTATTTCGTCAACGAGAAGTGTACAGCCTGCGGAAAGTGTGTCGATGCCTGCCCCGTCGGAGCGATCAGCCTGAACCGCTCGAAGGAACAGATCACCATGCAGGTAGACGGGATCGTTCTGGCAGCCGGATACGAACCCTTCGATCCAGCGATCAATCGCAAATGGGGATTCGGAACGAATCCGAGAGTCCTCACCGGCAGCCAGATGGAAAAGCTCTTCTTCGAAGAAAAGTACCTTCCGGTGAAGGCTCAGAGCGTAGCCTTTGTTCAATGCGTGGGTTCCCGCAGCACCATGGAGGGGGAGAAACATTGCAGCCGGGTCTGCTGTGCCTACGCTCTGCGCATGTCCGGCCGGTTGAAGCAGGAGTACCCCGATCTGAATATAGACCTCTACTACATGGACATCCAACGATTCGGGAAGAACTTCGATCAATTCTGGGATCAAATAAAGGGGAAGATCAATCTTATCGCAAGCAATCCCATCAGCATCAAGACCGACGACCGGGGTCTGCCCGTAGTACGCTACGAATCCCTGCCCGAACTGGCCTGTCGGGAACAAACCTACGATATCGTGGTTCTGTCCAACGGGATCAGTCCTGCCCGGGATGCGGAAAATCTTGCCGACCTGTTCAACCTGGACCTGAACACGGCCGGGTTCCTCGTTTCCCCGGGAAACGGATCGGCCGGCACGAACCCCGGCGGCATCTTCACAGCGGGGACCTGCAAACGCCCGATGCGCATCGACGACTGCGTTGAGGATGCGGCCGCTGTCTCCCGCCAGGTAATGCATAGTCTAGGAGTACAGGTGTAACCATGAGCAGTACCCGATCGATCGTTGCGGTCCTCTGTGACCACCAGTGCAGTCCCAATGGTCCTGTCCAGGCTTCGCAACTGCAAAAACGGCTGTCTGAGAGCACCAGCATCGACAAGCTCATCGTTTTGCAGAAAGCCTGCCAGGATCAGGAAAAGAAACTCAAAAGTATAGCAGGACAAAAGGTCCTGTTTGCCGGCTGTCCCTATCTCGAAGAGAGTGGCTTCTACACTCGGGCCGCTGAAAATCTTGGCCTCAGCCCCGGTGAAATGCTGGTCACGGATGTGAAATCGAGTATTTTCGATCTCTACGAGAGCTCCGAAACGATCGAGGATAATCTGGTGGGCAGGCTGGAATCCCTCGGCCGGCTTCTTGCCGACAGCGTTGCTGTGAAAGAACCTCCGGTCAAACTAAAACGGAATGTCCTGATCTTTGGCAGCGGTCTCTCCGGTCTAAAAGCTGCCCTCGAGCTTTCCGGCGAGAAACTCTCGGTGGATCTCGTGGAAACGGAGGATCAACCGGTGGCTCCCGGTTGCCTGGCCGGAGGGCTCAACGCTCCCGGGCAGATCGAAGAGCTGACCGAACAGGCCCGGAGAAGCGAGCATGTCGCCATCTTTCCCTACAAACAAATGGGCCCGATCCAGACCGTGGAGAAGGGATTCACGGTCAGCTTTGACGGAGCACAGCAGCGGGAATACGGGGCGCTAATCTACGCACCCGAACGGATCGAAGCGCCGGCGGAAGAGGTCGGCGCCTGGAATCTTACCCGGCTGTACAACCGGATAATGGAGGGGCATTCGATCAAAGGAAGGATCGTGTTCATCCTCGATCGCGAGGGCGAGACAGCGCCGGAGGTACTGCGGGATGTTCTGACCGCCGCCAAGGCGATCAAGGAACGCTCCCATGCCGAAATCTGGATTCTCCTCAAGCAGGTGCGGGTCGCCCTGCCCGGACTGCAGGAGCTCTACGACTTGGCCAGAGAGATGGGCATCATCTTTGTCAAATATCAAGCCCTCCATCTGAAAAACGACTTTGGAGATTTCCAGATCGACGGGCAGGATCCCCAAACCGGCGCGGCATTCCAAATCAACAAGCCCGACCGTGTGATTCTTCCCGGCAGAAGCGGCCTCTCCCAGGCAGCCGTGCAGGTAGCGAACTCACTGGGGCTTCGATTGTACAACGACACCTACACCCAGCCTTACTCACTCTGGCGGCTGGTCAACGAGTCGAATCATCCCGGTGTGCTGGTGTGCGGCAGCGCACGGGGAAACATGGATGCTTCCGGTGTAGCCGAAGACGCCGCCTCCGTTGTGCTGGCCCTCAAACAGCGTCTGCGAGGAGAGGGCATTATTCCTGTAGAGCATCTGGCCTCCGTAGATAAGGACAAATGCGTCTACTGCCTGACCTGCTTACGAGTCTGCCCCTACGGCGCCATGGTAAAGAACGTTGAAGATAGAGTCGCCCAAGTGATTACTACGGCCTGTCAGGGCTGCGGGGTCTGCGCCTCCGAGTGTCCGGCAGAGGCGATTACCCTGCGCAATCTCAGCCAGGAGAGTGTTCTGGCAGGAATGCACAAACTGCTTTTTTAGTTCAATTTGACAAAAAGGAGTCTGGAATTGGCTGATTCAATCCTGATCATACACTGCGCGGAGGGAGCCAAAAAGGCTTTGGCCAGGATGTCCGAGGAAGGACACAAACTCCCGCCGCAGTTCAAGACTTTCGAGCTGCCCTGCACGGGAAGCGTGAATGAGGTCTTGCTCATGGAAAATCTGCAGGACGGCTCGACCGGGATTGTAGTGCTCGGTTGTCAAAAGGAAAACTGCAAGCATATGGACGGCAACCTCAGAGCGGAGCGCAAGGTGGCTCGAGTGAAGAAACTTCTTTCCGAAGCAGGAGTGGAGGGGAAGTTTGTGGAGATGGTATTTACGGCTCCGGATGAAGGCAAGAGGCTTCATAACACCCTGCTTGAATTCTCCCGGGCAGCCAAAGCAAAGGGAAAAAGAAAATGATCGTTGCCGAACAAAAACCGATACAAGAAATTCTGGCGATGCTCCCCGAGCACAAGAAGGTGCTGGTCGTGGGTTGTGACACCTGTGTGACGATCTGCCTGGCCGGGGGTGAAAAAGAGGTCAAGGTTTTGACGGCTGCTCTGCGAATGGCCCCAAAACCACTGGCGGAGGTAACCGGAATCTCCATAGAACGCCAGTGCGACGGGGAGTTTATCACCGAGATCAGCGAACAGGCGGCCCAGTACGATATAATCCTGTCCATGGCCTGTGGTGCAGGTGTGCAGATGATGTCGGATTTCTTTCCTGAAAAACCGGTCCTTCCTGCGTTGAATACCCTGTTCATCGGTTCGAACGAGGGCGCCGGGTATTGGCTGGAGCGTTGTCTTGGATGCGGAGACTGCGTCCTGGGCCTGACCGCCGGCATCTGCCCGCGAACACGCTGCTCCAAGGGATTAATGAACGGACCCTGCGGGGGATCGGAAAACGGCAAGTGTGAGGTGGATCCGGAGAATCTTGACTGCGCTTGGAACTTGATCTACCAGAGACTGAAAGCCCTGAACCGGCTGGACGATCTCATGCCTATCCAACCCCCCCAGGACTGGTCAAAATCCCACGACGGCGGACCGAGAAGACTCATCAGGGAGGATGTCAGGCTGTGAGCGAACCCAAATCCGGAAGCAAACTGGAAAAACTGCTGGCAAAGGGGGAGTTCGTCGTAACCGGTGAACTGGGCCCCCCAAAGAGCGTGGATATAGGCGTCCTCGATGAGAAGATCGAGGCTCTGAGCGGGGCAGTGGACGCTGTAAACATCACGGATAACCAAACGGCAATCGTACGCATATCCTCGATCGGTACGGCCTTTTATGTCATGGCCAGAGGCCTGGAACCGGTGGTGCAGATGACCTGCCGGGATCGCAACCGCCTGGCCATCCAGGCGGATCTGCTCGGCGCCTATCTCAACGGAGCCCGGAACCTGCTCTGCCTGACCGGGGATCATCAGTGTTTCGGCAATCATCCCCAGGCCAAGCAGGTCTTCGACATCGACTCGATGCAGCTGATCTGGATGGTGAAGCAGATGCGGGACGAGAAAACCTTCCAGTGCGGCGACGAGATCCGCAACAGCAAGAAATCGGAGATCCACGAGCCCCGCTTCTTCATCGGAGCGGCGGCCAACCCCTTTGCGGATCCCCTCGAATGGCGGGTATCTCGCCTGGAAAAGAAAGTCTCTGCGGGAGTCGATTTCATCCAGACCCAGTGCGTGTACGATATGGACTGTTTCAAGCGGTGGATGGAAGAGGCGGTCACCCGGGGTCTGCACGAAAAGGTCAAGATCCTGGCGGGAATCACCCCGGTCCGGTCCCTCGGCATGCTGCGCTACATGAAGAGCAGTGTAGCCGGAGTCTTGATTCCCGATTCCCTGATCGAGCGCTTTGAAAACACCGCGGATGTCAAGGAGGAGGGAAAAGAGTTCGCCCTCGAGCAGATCGAGATTTTCCGTCAGATGGAAGGCGTGGCGGGAGTGCACATCATGGCCATCGAGGCGGAAAAAACTGTCCGGGGCATTGTGCAGGATTCAGGATTGCTCCCGAGGCCGCAGGCGGCGTAGCTGCGAAGACGGCCCGACTTTAAAATAACTTGAGCCGATTGGTCCTCCGCGAGGAAGGTACCGAGCGGCAATAGAGAAAACCAAACCTTTTGGAGGAAAACGGTGGCTGACATCGTAATGACAGAGCTGGACAAGGATTTCAAATACGAGGTGGCATCCCGGCCGGGAGCGAGTTTTTTTAAGCGCTGCTTTTCCTGCGGCACCTGCACTGCTTCCTGCCCCGTTTCTGAGATAGACGAACGCTTCAATCCGCGCCTGTTCATCCGTCAGGCGCTTCTGGGCGAAAAAGAAAAGCTGCTCTCCTCGGAGCTGCTCTGGTACTGCACCCAGTGCTATACCTGCTACGCCCGCTGCCCCCAGGACGTACGTTTCACCGACGTTATGGCGGTCCTTCGCGACATGGCTGTTGAGCAGGGATACGTACCGAAGAATATGCGGGAAAGGATAAAACAGGTGGATGTTCTGGCCCAGGAGATCCGACACGGGCTGGCCGAGGCTCTCTGGGCGAATGTAAAGAGCAACGATACGGCTGAAATCGAGAAAAGCGTCAAGAGCAAACTGACAAAAGGCCTGAAGGAGATACAGCAGTCATGAGTCAAAACGGCAGCGGTTCGGTACTGGTTGTCGGAGGAGGGATCGCCGGAATCCAGGCTTCCCTCGACCTTTCGGAGGCGGGATTTCGGGTCGACTTGGTTGAATCCTCCCCCGCGATCGGCGGCGTGATGGCTCAGCTGGACAAGACCTTTCCCACGAACGACTGCTCGATGTGTATCATGAGTCCCAAGTTGGTGGACTGCGCCCGTCACCTGAACATTAATCTGATGACCCTATCCGAGGTCGAGTCGGTAAGCGGCGAGCCCGGGAACTTCAACGTCAAGGTGCTGCGCAGGGCCCGCTATGTTGACGAGGTCAAATGTACAGGCTGCGGTGAATGCGAGAAGCACTGTCCGGTTCCCATGGCGAGCGAGTTCGACGAACGTCTCGGCATACGCCGGGCTATCTACCGCCCCTTTCCCCAGGCCGCGCCGAATGTATTCGCCATCGAAAAGAAGGGCAAAAGCCCCTGCAGCGCGGCCTGCCCGGCGGAGTGCAACGCTCACGGCTACGTTTCCCTCATCCGGGAACGTAAGTTCAAAGAGGCAGTCGAGCTGATTCGCAAGCGCATTCCTCTGCCGGCCGTGTGTGGAAGGGTCTGCGGTCTGTGCGAAGATGCCTGCAGCCGCGCCAATCTGGATCAGGCCGTAGAAATCCGGGCCCTCAAGCGCTTCGCTTCGGATTGGGAGATGAATCATCAGGAGGAGCTCTCCGAGTGCCTCAACCCCGCCAAACCCAAGGGAAAGAAGAAGGCCAAGGTCGCCATCATCGGGGCCGGACCGGCGGGCCTGACCGCTGCCTACGAGCTGGCCAAGCTGGGATACCAGCCCGTTGTTTTCGAGGCCATGCCGAAAACCGGGGGTATGCTGCGCTACGGCATTCCACAGTACCGCCTGCCCGATGACATTCTCGACTATGAGGTGGGGATCATTGAGAAAGCGGGTGTTGAAATCAGAACCAACGTTCCCTTCGGCGGGGAAGCCACGGTTCAAAGCCTGCGCAAGCAGGGGTTCAAAGCCGTGTTTATCGCCGCCGGCACCCAGAAAAGCCGAAAACTTTCTATCGAGGGAGAGCAGCTGCAGGGTGTGCTTCCCGCCCTCGAGTTCCTGCGCTACGCGGGAAACGGCAAATCTTCTGCGGCGGTGAAGGGGAAAGCGGTGGCCGTGATCGGCGGCGGCAACACAGCCATCGATTCTGTGCGCACGGCCCGCAGGCTGGGCGCTAAAGAGGCGCTGCTGATCTATCGCCGCACCCGGGCGGAGATGCCCGCCATGGCAGAGGAGGTCGAGGCGGCCGAAGAGGAAGGCGTCAAGCTGCACTTCCTGCTCGCTCCGCGAAAAATCTTCGGCAAGTCGGGCAAGGTCAGCGAGCTGATCTGCAACCGTATGCGCCTGGGACCCCCGGATGCTTCTGATAGACGCCGCCCCATTCCCATTGAAGACCAGACGGAAAACCTTCCCGTGGACGTGATCATCTCGGCTCTCGGCCAGGAAGTGGACACCGGGGTCATCGACGCCGAAGGCGGAAAGATCGCCATGAACAGGGGGCTTATCGAAGTCGATCCCGTCACTCTGCAAACCGCCGTCCCCGGTGTGTTCGCCGGGGGAGACGTGGTCGGTGCCGGCGGATATGTGGTTCATGCCATCGCTCATGGACACGCCGCTGCCCAGTCCATCGACCGTTATATCGGCAAGAGAGACCTCTACGAGGGCCGAACACCCGAACCCACCCTGACAGCCCCGATGCCGGAGGAGTTTCACGAGAAAAAACCACGGGTACCCATCCGCACACTCGAGGTCCAAAAGCGGGTCGCCAACTTCAATGAGGTCGAGCTGGGGTTTACTGAAGAACAGGCCGTGGAAGAGGCCAGCCGCTGCTTGAACTGCGGGGGGTGCTGCGAGTGCCTGCAGTGCGAAGCCCACTGCGAGGCCGATGCCATCGATCACTCGCAAAAGGACGAGGAAGTGGAGCTTCACGTTGGAGCCATCCTCGTAGCCGCAGGCTGCGAGAAGTACGACCCCAAGGGGATGTACCACCTCGGCTACGGGAAATACTCCGACGTGGTAACCAGCATCCAGTTCGAGCGTATCCTGTCCGCCTCCGGTCCCTTTGAAGGACACATCCAGCGTCCATCCGATCGGACGCTGCCGAAAAAAGTAGCTTGGATCCAGTGCGTGGGTTCGCGCGACCCCGTGGCCGGCAACAGCCACTGCTCCTCTGTGTGCTGCATGTACGCCATCAAGGAAGCTGTGATCGCCAAAGAGCACGAGCACGAGATCGAGCCAACGATTTTCTATATGGACATCCGGGCCCACGGCAAGGACTTCGATCGCTACTACGAGCGGGCTAAAAGCGAATACGGGATCAAATTCACCCGCGCCCGGCCTTCAGGGGTTGTACGCGACGAGCAGACGGGAAAGCTGATCCTCGAATACGAAGCCGGCGGTGGTCAGGTTACCCATGAGGAGTTCGACCTGGTGGTGCTTTCCATCGGCTTCCAGGGCGGGGAAACCGTGCGCAAGCTCGGCACTCATCTGGGATTGCCTCTGAATCGATACGGGTTCATAGCCACCAATCCTTTTAATACCGTAGAAACCAAGGTCCCCGGCATCTATGTCTGCGGTCCGGCACAGGAGCCCAAAGACATTCCCGAAACGGTGATGCAGGCCTCCGCAGGGGCTGCGGCGGCCGGGGAAGTCCTGGCGGCGAACCGCTGGAGTGAGATAGTGGAAAAGACCTACCCCGAGGAGAGGGATGTATCGGGGCAGCCGCTGCGCGTCGGCGTGTTCGTCTGCCACTGCGGGATCAATATCGCCGCCACCGTGAAGGTGCCCGAGGTAGTGGAGTACGCGAAAACCCTGCCTTATGTGGCCCACGCCGAGGCAAACCTCTACACCTGTTCGCAGGACACCCAAGTCCACATTCGGGACATGATCAACGAGCACAACCTGAACAGAGTCGTGGTCGCTTCCTGCACCCCCCGCACACACGAACCCCTGTTCCAGGAGACGATCAGGGAGGCCGGCTTGAACAGGCACCTCTTCGAGATGGCCAACATCCGGGATCAATGCTCCTGGGTTCACATGGGTCTTTACGACGAGGCTACGGAGAAGGCCAAGGACCTGATGCGCATGGCTGTAGCCAAGGTGCGATTGGCCGAGCCCCTGCCTACGATCACGCTCGATGTAACGCAGAGTGCTCTGGTGCTTGGAGGGGGGCCCGCCGGAATGTCGGCGGCTCTGTCTTTGGCAGGCCAGGGATTCAGGGTGGATGTGGTCGAGAAGGCAGACAGGTTGGGAGGCAACCTGAACAATGTCCTGTCAACGGTGGAGGGACGGGACACGCAGGTGCTGTTGACCGACATGCGCAGCCGTATCGAGGCCAATGAGAATATCACCGTACACCTCGAAAGCACGATAGAGACCTTAGAGGGCTTTGTCGGTCAATTCAAGACAAAAATCAGCGGAAACGGAAAGGGCGGCCGGGAGATCGAGCATGGTGTGGCCATCATCGCTACAGGTGCCCGGGAATCGACACCATCGGAGTACCTTTACGGCGAGGACCGGCGTATCAAGACCGGCCAGGAGTTCGAGAAGCTTCTGCACAGCACAGCGCCGGAGGAGCTGCCCGGGCGAGCCGTGTTCATTCAGTGCGTAGGATCCCGGGAAGAGGGACATATGTACTGCAGCCGGGTTTGCTGCCGGGAGAGCATCAAAAACGCCCTGACTCTGAAGAAAAAGCGGCCCGATGCGGAGGTGTACATCCTCTTCCGGGATATCCGTACCTACGGTTTTTCCGAGCGCTACTATCAGGAAGCTCGGGAGGCCGGGGTGATGTTCCTCCGCTACGAAGCGGAGGCCAAACCGGTAGTGGAGAAAACCGGGGACAAACTCAAGGTTACGGTTCAGGATCTCCAGAGCGGCGAAGGGATCGAAATTCCAGATCCACAAGCCGTGATTTTGGCGGCACGGATCGATGCCGAACCGGGCAATGAGGGAGTTTCCCAACTGTTCAAGGTGCCTCTCAACCAGGACGGCTTCTTCCTCGAAGCGCACGTCAAGCTGCGTCCCGTAGATTTTGCCACCGAAGGGGTCTACCTGGCCGGTATGGCGCACAATCCCAAGACCATCGAAGAGGCAATCGTGCAGGGACGGGCCGCCGCCGCCCGCGCGGCCACGGTGATCGGCAAGGACAAGTATGTGGGCGAAGCCACCGTGTCCGAGGTCAACGATCTGCTCTGTATCGGTTGCGGTACCTGCGTGCAGATTTGCCCCTACAACGCCGTCAGCCTCGATGAGCAGAGCGGCAAGGCGAAGGTCAATCCTGCCCTCTGCAAGTGCTGCGGGTCCTGCACGGCTGCCTGCCGAATGGGGGCGATCCAGCAGAAGGGTTTCGGCGATCGGGAGATCATGGACATGATTGATACAGCATTATTGGAGGAATACAGGTGACAGATCCTCAGGATAACAGCAAGAAGGTCGCTGAGGCCCAGTGGCAGCCCAAGATCATAGCCTTTCTCTGCAACTGGTGCTCCTACGCCGGTGCCGACCTGGCCGGAGTGAGCCGGCTGCAGTATCCATCCTCGGTGCGGGTCATTCGGGTAATGTGCTCCGGACGGATGAATCCGTCGTTTGTGATCCGCGCCTTTCAAGACGGTGCCGACGGAGTGATGGTAGCCGGCTGCCATCCGGGGGATTGTCACTACATCCAGGGCAACCTCTACGCCCGCCGCCGCTACGCGCTGCTGGCGGGCTTGTTCGATTTTCTCGGTATCGAGCGCGACCGCTTCCTGATGAGCTGGGTTTCGGCCAGCGAGGGCGGGCGTTTTGCCCAGCTGGTGACCGAGCTTACCGATCGAGTGCGGGCCCTGGGACCGCAAACACAGCTATCTGGACGTGACCATGCAAACGGATGAGATCAAGAAACTACTGGCCGACAAGCTGAGCAAAGGCGAGCTGCGTGCGGTGATCGGATACCGACGGGGAACGAACCCATTTTTCCGCCGCCCGCTCATCACCTCCTCAGCCGAAGAATTAGAGGAGCTGGATTTTTCACCCCTAGGAGTGGAAAACCTCAGCACCTACATCACAGATACCGTGCGCAAACGGCGTGCGCGCCGCCGGGATCCGGAGGAGCACTACAAGCCTACCGCGGTGGTTCTCAGAGGATGCCACTCGCGCGCACTGAACGTGCTGCTGCAGGAAAAGTTGATTCCGCGGGAAGAGCTTTTCGTGGTGGGCTTGCCCTGCCGTGGTGTGGCGGATCCGCACAAAGCTCAAACCTTGTGGCACGCGCGGGCCGAGAACAGAGATCACCGCAACGTGGTGATCGATGACGAGGG
>CAZBXU010000072.1:0-1764 GCA_964495755.1 uncultured Spirochaetaceae bacterium
GCCCAAAACTCCTGAGCCGTAGGGGTCAATCGAATTCGCCCATGCTGTTGCGTCCAAGATCACTGACTTTGTACATAGTTCTATCCTTGGTCCTGGTTGTCCTGATCGGTTTCAGTGCCTACTCATTGACCCGGTATCTACGCTTTCGGGAGAATCAACGGATCGTGGAAGAAGAGCTTCTGCTCGAGAGCCAGTACATTCTCGACCACTGCCGGGATCAGATCCTGCGCCATCCCGATTACGATCTTGAAAGCGCGCGGACGTTTTTAACATCTTTCGTGAAAATGTCTCCAAAAGACCAGCTGCGGGATCGTACCAAACTGGAAGGGTTCTCGCAGGAGCTGGAAGAAACGCTTCTTTTTCGGGCCGCGGGAATCGAGCCCGGGGATGGGAAATACAGCGAAGCTTCACGCTACAAGACCTACAGCCCCAATGGTTTCAAAGGGATGTACGACCAGCTTGACTATCCCCGGACCACGCCCATTCTCAATCCTCCGCCGATTACAGGTGTTGCCGAGGCGGATGATCGCATCGTCGATCTTGCGGTGCGACGGGGCTACCATCTGCGGCAGCAGGCCGAGGAGACCGCCTTGATCGTCGACGGCGGACATGCGCTGCAGGATCAGGCGATGGCGGCCTGGCGGGATTTACAGTCCGCAGCTCGGGAAGAGGGTATCCGGCTCGAACTGGTTTCGACCTACCGTTCCATCGACAGGCAGCGACAGATCTTTCTGAATGAGCTGGGCAATGCGAGCGTTCACAGAACGGGCAGAGAATACACGACCGGGGAAATCGCCTCCGGGGGAGCTGACGAATCGATTGAGCGGGTCCTACGCTACAGCTCGATTCCGGGATTCTCGAAACATCACAGCGGCTATACCATTGATATTGCCGATCCTTCTGAAGGTTATGCCTTTACCGAATTCGAGCAGACCCGGGGCTTTGCCTGGATATCCGCGCATAATTATTTGAACGCCAAGCGGTTCGGGTTTATCCCCAGCTATCCGGCGGGTGCCGCCAAGCAGGGTCCGGAGCCGGAACCCTGGGAGTACGTTTGGGTGGGGCGGCAACGGCTGGTTGCAGGATCCTCGGTTCGGGGGTGAGGGGCGGCGTGTATGAGCGATCGATTCTTCTGGCAGCAGTTAGGCCTCGAGCCCGGAGCAGACAGGAGAGAGATAAAAAGAGCCTACTACCAGCAGGCCCGGAAAAATCACCCCGATATCTTTCCGGAAGAGCGGAAACCCGTTCAGGAGCTGAAGATGATCGCCCTCAACGAGGCCTACGCCTACTTGGTGGGTACGATCCGAATGAACAACGGTATCGGTGAGGGCGCCGAGATCAGGATCGATGATTCCTGGAGCGGACCCGGTGCAACCGGGGTGGCGGAAACTCCAAGCGACCGCACCGATCTCGGCTTTCATAAAGATCCCTCCTACGCCTATTACAAACAGGGGTTTATCCATTTTTCCAGGGCCATACACGGAATCGAAGCGCTGTACCAGTCCCTGTCGGGGCGCCGGGTGGTTCACTTCAAACCGAGGGACGACGCCTACCACAGGTTTGCCGAAGGATTGGTCGAGCTGCGACGAGCCCACGAGTACTTCTCCAGAGTGGTTCAGGGTTTCGAGAAGAGTATCTGGAAGCATGATGCAAGCCTGAAGCTGGGCCGTATCGAGCGTTTCAGCAGTTTGTACAGAAGGATCCTTGGCAATCTCACTGGTAAGTGAGGCGATCATTTGGACTATGATATTTGCTTGGGTTATT
>CAZBXU010000072.1:1864-18047 GCA_964495755.1 uncultured Spirochaetaceae bacterium
ATGGTACGAATGAATCTCGGTGTTGCCTGTTTCTTCGCTGGTTTGGCCGGGCTGCTGTTCATCTCCGGCTGCGTTTCTATGCGCTCGGACTTCGTTTCAGTAGGAGAAGAGGAATTGTTTGTTGAGGATTTCAAGGGGGACCTCTCTGCGTGGAATATAGAGGTGGGCGGAGAGGTCAAGCATGTCAGAAATGAGAACCGATCGTTTTTCCAGTTCTTGAGCCCGGGCTGCGCGACCGCGAAAAACAGCGTAATAAGCGATTTTCGGATGGAATTCGACATTCGCCTGGACGCTCCTTTGGAAAGCGACATCGCCTTCGCGATGATCAACTTCAGGAACTATGTCAACAAGCGTTACTGTCTGGGTATAGAACCCACCCTGACGAGCTTGAAAGTGGCACGAATTGAGCACCACAGTCTTGAGGAGATTGCCACCATGGAAACCTCTCATACACCGGGCCGATGGTATAAATATGAAATCGTGGCGGTTGCCAACCGTCTCAAGGTTTTCAAAAACAAGATCCTGATTATCGATATTCAAGACCATGGCCCGCCGATCGATCAGGGCAACATCTGGTTTGAAAACCACGCTGGATATTCCTTTAGCAATGTGAGTGTTTTCAATATCGAAGACTTTCAGGAGATAGCAAAGCAGGCAGAAACAAATCCACCGGAAGTGAAAAAGCTCCTTCCGGAAGATCGACTTACCGTAGCCGTGGCGGATTTCGAAAATCTGGGTGTCGCTTCCTACGAGGCGTCTCTGTTAACCGACCTGTACTCCAACTCGCTGTTGTCAACCGGGGTTTTTCGGGTGCTGGAGAGAAAGGAACTGGTTAAGATACTGGCTGAACAGGAACTTCAGCTTTCGGACATCACTGAAGAAAAGGGAATTGTTCAGGTTGGCCGTATTCTGAACGCGAAATATCTGTCTACCGGGAGCTGCGGCAAGCTGGGTCAGGGGTATGTCGTCAACCTAAAGCTTATCGATGTCGAAACCGGCGAGACCGTAGTTAGCATAGACAGACGGTTGTCCAATCCAGAAGAGATTACCGAAAGCTTTCAGTCTTTGTCAGAACAGATAGCAGTACAGATCAGTGCGCGTTAAGCCGCTCGCAATTCATCATCCGGTTTTCCTTGAAAGCGGAGTTAGACGCCTAGATCCTGGACCAGTTGTTTGAACTTCCTACCCCGATCGAACTCATTGAGAAACAGCTCGAAAGAGGCGCATCCGGGGGAGAACAGAACCGACGTTCCCGGGACCGCTCGGCCGGCTGCCCGCTTCAAGGCTTCTTCAAGAGTGGGAAACGGTCCCTCGTAGGCAACCGAGCTCTCATTGAACAGGGCTTGCATCTTTTCGGTGGCGCTTCCCCGCAGCAGGATGACCGCCTCTGCCCGATCGATCGATTCGAGTAGAGCCTGAAAATCGAGATTCTTGTCCGTGCCTCCTGTGATGAGGAGGATCGGTGGATCCAAAGCGGCGAGTGCGGCAGCGGTGGCCTGAGGGATGGTAGCCGCCGAATCGTTGTAGTAGCGCACCCCCTCGATCTCCGCCGCCAACTCGAGACGGTGCTCGATGCCCGGGAAATCTCGGAGCCGGGGAGCGAAATCACCGGGGAGAAGTCCGTAGCAGTGGCAGGCCAAACCGGCGGCCAGCAGGTTCAGCCGGTTGTGCTGTCCGGGCACGGACAGCGGATCGAGGGAGAAGGGAATCTCTCGATCCGCCTCGCGGATGACCGCTCCCCGATCCTGAAGATAGGCACCTGAGAGCCCGGCGGGCAGGGGTGCAGAGGAAAAATAGCGCGGACGGGCCCGGGTCTCGGCAGAGAATCCCCGCTGCCAAGGATCCTGGTGATTGAACAGGGCGTACTGTGTGGCGCTTTGAGAGGAAAACAGGATTTTCTTGTCGGCGATGTAGGCATCCATTCCCGGGTATTTGTCCTGGTGATCCGGGAGAATCACCGTCACTACCGACACCCGGGGCGCCAAAAGCCCTCGCCCCTGCACATCGGCCAGCTGCCAGGAGGAAAGCTCGAGCACGATTGGGCTTTCCGGATCGACGCAATCGAGAAAGGTGAGTGGACTGACGGTAATATTGCCGCCGAGCTTGGCGCCGGGATCGACGGCGTGCAGGCAATGGTGGATCGCAGAAGCCGTCGTGGATTTACCCTTGGATCCGGTGACGCCGATCAACGGATTGCTGCACAGCTGCAGAAATACGGACAGATCCGTTTCGATCGGGTGAGCGTGCGCTCGGGCCGCCTCCAGGAATGGGGAGGAAGACGGGACTGCCGGGTTTTTGATGATCAAATCGGTGTCAATGAAGTCATCCTCGTTATGGCGGCCGAGCACTGTCCGCACACCCGCGGCGGTCAGACGGGGGAGGATGTGGCGGAACACCTCCGGATCCTCTCGGTTGTCCGTGACGGTAACTCGGGCACCTCGGTGAGCAAAAAACAGAGCCGAAGCCAGGCCTCCGCCGTGCAGCCCCAGACCCATCACCGTGACTCTCAGGGAAGGGATATCAGCCAGCTGCATAATTGATGTGGTACTCCTTCATATCTCGATCGTTGAGGTACATCTCCAGGCGGAGGCTGTTCCAGATCTCCGACCATGGGGGAGGTACGGTCCGCTTCAGCCTGCGAAAGGTAACGTTACTTTCCGAAAAATCCTCTTCCTTCAGGGAGCCCTCGATCTCCGGCATAACCGGGCGAAGCAAGCCAAGGGCTCTGTGCAGATAGGGCAGCAACTTCTTACGCATCTCGGGACCAAGATCGATCAGGTTTTGACAGATAGTTTTGTACTTACAGACGAAGGGATAGAAGGGGTAGGTGTGCTTTCCTTCCGGCAGGAACAGCTTGCTGAAGAATTTGGTCAGATCGTTGTCGATCCAGATTCCCTGCACCAGATATCCCCTACCGGTCTCATCCACCCACGTATTTGATATGGTCTGGTCCACTACGAAGGTGCTGATCTTCCCGCCCTCGGTTCGCACCTCCTGCAGGGGGATGAACGATGCTTCGAGGAAGAGCAGATCGCTGGAGTAAGCGGCGGTCAAGTCGTTTGAACCGTTGTGAATCACCCGGTGTACCTGCGGCCGAGGCATCAAATCCAGCCGGAGGAGGTAGAGATATCGGCTGTCTTCGAAACGGTACAGATGAAAAAAACTTGGACGCAGGATCTCGGCCGAATCGAACATGTAGGTAAGATCCTGAAACACCTGCGGAGCCAGCGGGATCAGCTGTTCCAGAACTTCTACAAGGAGTTGTACATAGCGCTTCTCCGGCTCAGGCTTCCTCACGTCGTGATGAATGGGAAGCTGGGGCACGTTGAACGGCAGGTTGAAGCGAAGGAAGAACTCCTCCACTTGATTGTAGTGACGGCTGAAGGTCCCTGTGCCCGATCCGCCCTGTTTCAAGAGATTGTTGATTGTCGGATCCGTATAGGTGCAGCGGATAACGTTGACAGTTTGGGGCACTCTTTATCTTTTGACTCCCGTCGTGCTAGAGAGGTTCGAATCTATAGATCACCCAATCTTTCCGGTCCAACTTTAAATAAACTCTTTCGGTGATCTCCAGGCTCGTGAATCTTGATCCTTCCGTCTCCGATGACCCGGTTGATCCCGCGGAGTCCGCCCCGGGGTCCTGCCCGGGTTCCGGCACCCATTTTGTATAGCTGACCTGAAATACCGGTTCCGGTTCTCCCCGCTCCTGCCGGACCACCAGATCGGTGACTCCGTACACGGTTTCAGGGGGCGAGAGCTCGGGGCGGCCCTGGGCGTCCCATTCATCGGCGTTGATTACGTGGGACCTCCCCTCGTAGCCCAGACTCACCCGGGAAAGAACGTAGATATTGACCACCTCGCGGATCGTCTGTTTCCCCGCTCCTTTCACCACACAATCCTGCATGAGCGTGTGGTTTAAATCGTTCATGCTCCGGTAGAAGGATTCCACGACCTGCTCGGGGCTGAATCCTCTGGTTTCTCTGGGCGCCAGAATGTTCTTCAGCATCGATCCGGCCAATCCACCGACCACCACCACCGCAACTGCTACGATCGCAACCGTCTTCCAGTTTTTCTGCCAGAATACCTTGCGCCGGTAGGCTTTGCCGATCTTCTCCTCCTCTTTCCGGGCTCGCTGGCGGATCTGTTCCCGCTCCATTTCCGTAATAGCCCGATGCAGCCCCTCTTGCTTGCAGCCGGCCAGGATTTCCTCCCACTCCTCGAGGGAGGCAGCGGGGGTGTCTCCACGACCCAGACCAGCCAGGATCTGTCGGGAGAGATCTTCCCGGAACCCCGGTTCGATCAAACTCAGGGGCAGGAGTCGAGCATAACGTATCCGGTTGTGGACCTCCTCCTCCGTATCCGCTTGAAATGGATAGTGGCCGCGAATCACGCGGTACAGTAGAGCGGCGAGACTGAAGGAAAGACCTTTTTCCGGCTCTTCGATGTCCGGATGGCTGATCGATTCGAAGACCCGCAGCTTGTACACCTCGGGGTGCATGTTCCGCAACTCCTTCATCAGCGCAGGCGGCAGAAAAAGGATCCCCCCATCCTCGAGGAAATATATTGAATCCGTCTGGATGAACTCCAAACCAAAGCCTCGACGCTTGAGGACCACCAGAGCATGAGTGAGGCGTGTCAGATAGGGAAGGGCAGCCGGGAAGGATTTCTGAATCGCCTCTTCGAGAAACAAACCGTCCAGATGGGGACCGTGCAGGTAGAGGCGGCCTTCATGTTTGAAGGCTCCGTCGAATCGCCACTCCTCGATCTCCCAGTCTCGAATGATATGACCCGGAAGTTTGCGGAGCTCGGCGAGCTTGGTCAGGACAAAATCGTTCTTGCTGACACCGACGGGTATGGCCAGGACGTCCCGGCCCTCCCGCACGAGCTTTCCTCCTAGATCAGCTCTCATGGGCTAACCTCAGAGAATACGATGGCGCTGAACACTTCAATCTCCGTATCTTTGGATCGCCAGCAGTCTCCGGGAAGGCCGGCTTTGCGGCAGGTGTGGGTGAGAAAGGTTTCCCTGTCCCATCCGTAATCTGTGGCAACCTGGGGGAGTAGAAGACCGGAGTACAAACCATTTTTCAAGATAATACCGTGGACCCCGACCTGGATTTCTTCGGTGTTCTCGATCCGGCGCAGCGGCGACAGCACGGAGATCTCTATCTCGATTTCGTCAAGCTCAGGGGCCGTCAGCGCTGGGAAGCGCGGATCATTGAAAGCACTTGACTGAGCTGCTTCTTGTACGGTTTCGATCAGGGGTTTGGTGGCTATGATGAAGCCGATGCACCCCCTCAGGTTGCCCTGTTTATGGAGGGTTACGAAGGCCCCGCATTTTTTTTTTAGGGTTTCCGTTGCCGCGGAGTACCGGGATTTCCGTTTCTCTAGACGAGCCGCAATAGCCTCGCGGGCTGTTTGTAGAAGGACCTTTTTTTCCTCGAGGGTTATATCAAACTCCATCCACCTGTACTCCATCTTTACTGAAGAATTATAGCGGCGTAGTGAACGACCTTTTTCGGATCTTTCACTATCTGTAAAGAGCTGCCCTGCTTGAGAACTGCGATGGCACCTTTCAGCTTGCTGTGCATCAGGAGTATAGCAGCTACGCAACCGGCGCCACAAGAGGAGATACGTTTGCCTTCGGCGGCCTCGGAAAGGGACTCCCAATCGCCCTTCACGATCCAGGAAAGAACCTGATCGACTTCCTCCCGACCTTTTTCCTGACCGATATTCCCGGTCATGTTGGCCGTGACCACGAAGAGGGTCGAGTTCATCCTTCCGGAATAGAGCTCCCAGAGGGAATTTGTGAGCAGTTCCACAAGAGCACGGGTCGGCTTGCCGAGGAGGATGGGAACGATGAGGGCGTCGGGAAACAGATGTTGGATAAAGGGGAGTTGTGCTTCCAGGCAGTGCTCCTCCAGATGAGGGATGTCGTCTACCCGAAAAGATGAGGAGAGTCCCGCCAATTCTTTCACGGCTTCCTCATCGACAGTGACCGATCCGAGGGGCGTCTGAAAGATCTGGGATTGGGGCAGGATGACCGCTTTCACAGGCTCCCTGTGGACCGGGCCGAGCAGCACCACGGTTTCGATCTCCCGGCCCGAAATTGCCTTGAAGGCTGCGGCAGCTATCTCGCCGGAATAGTCAAAGGCGGCGTGAGGTACGATGATGCTGTACACGTTTTCCGCCGGCGGCTCAGTCTTGCCGACGTCGGTGTGATTGAGCAGCTCGTGGACTCGCACCGACAATGCATCTTTTTCGCCGGGGTAGAAGATCCCCTCGATCGTTGAGGGGCGTATTTTTTTGCCGTTTGTCGAATGATCGTTCATACACTAAAAGTATTATAGATTCATCGCCGGAATTCAACTAAAACAGAAATCGGGACCCGGGGGTCTTCGCAGTCGGCGAAGCCGTTTGGGGTCGATCTTAACATGGAGGTTCTTCTCCTGGGTTGGTATGACCAGACCGGTCTTGGCCTTTTTTACTCTTTTCAGATATTTCACCTGGGTGTAGAAGACATCCCCCTGGCCGGATTCCTTCGCCTTGCTGTACACAAGAGCCAGGGTGGCTGCGTCGAGGAGGCTTTCCAGGGGAATGCTCTTTCCCGGAATGGAACGGATAAAAACGTACCCCCCCGGATAATCCCGCGCATGCAGCCAGGTGTCATTTCCGCGAACGAATCGCCGCAGCAGGGCATCGTTTTCCCGGGCGTTCCTGCCCACCAGGAGGCGAAATCCTCCGGAGCTGAAGGATAATCCCGGAGGGGTTTCCTGATCGTCGCCCCTCTGTTTCTTTTTCCCCCGACCGGCCTCCCGGCGGAGCGATTCGAGGGTTTCTCCTACCTCACCCGCCTCCAATTCCGCGATGCGTTTGAGGAGGAGTTGCAGCTGCCTGTGTTGCTGCTGCAACTCCTCCTCCAAATTCTTGATTCCGGTCTTGGCTTTACGGTAGCGTTTGTAGTAACTTTCCGCATTTTGAGCAGGCGTAATTTGAGGGTCCAGCTCGATGTCCCATACTTTTTCAGGATTCTCACTGTCCGCTACAGTCAGCCAGCGATCTGCCCTGTTCAGTGTATGCATGTTCGACAGAATCAAATCGCCCCATTTCTTGAAGGTTTCGAACTCCCGATACTGCTCCATCCTCTTCTGCAAGCTCTGGCCCGAAGCGAGAAGGCGGTTCTCCTCTCTGCGCAGGCGATTGAGCAGGTTGTCCCGCAGCCTGACCGTTTCCCGGGTTTCCTCCAGATCGAAGTAGTACTTTTCAACCCGCTCGTTGAAGCTCCCCGGGCCGGGAAGATCCCGAAGGGGAAATTTATCTTTCGATCGGGAAGCGCCGGAGGACGCCGGTGCGATATCCCTCTCTACACTGTACTGTCCCCCTGAAACCTCATCCCGTTTCGGTCGGCGATACAGAGCGTCGAGGATAACCCCCGCCCGGTCGGTGACGATCATATTCGCCGCTGCAGCCCATAGGCGGGACCAGAGGATCACCGACCGCTCTCCCTTTTTGACTTCGATCCGCACGATCCGTTCCTGATCGATCTGTTTGGCCGATAGGATTCGACCTCCCCGGATATGTGCGCGTAGGAAGCTGACGAAGCGTTGCGGTTTGGCCGGGTTGGTCAGTTTATGCGAGAGAAGGTGAAGGCGGCAGTTGGGATTGGAGAAAGAGAACAGCAGACTAAAACGTAGGCCCCGATTGTACAGCTCAAGAACCAGACGTGGATGGCTCGGCTGGTAGATATCCCGGATCAGCGAGTTCTCGAGAGGAATCTCCTCCAGGATCGCATCGATCTCGCGCCAATTCAGAGACAAGGACAGCTAATCCTCCGACCTGAAGCCTATCCCTGCGACAGGGTGTCGAGAAACACCCGGGCGTCTCCAGGGGAGAAGAACACGAAGTACACGGTTTCCGGAAGCTTCGAGGTTTCGAGGAACTCCCGAACAGCAGCAAAGGCAACGCGGGCCGCCTCTTCCTTCGGATAGCCGTAGATTCCT
Organism: uncultured Spirochaetaceae bacterium; assembly: GCA_964495755.1. Lineage (GTDB taxonomy): Bacteria > Spirochaetota > Spirochaetia > SZUA-6 > DRHE01 > JAFGQJ01. The sequence continues at coordinate 9,862 of CAZBXU010000072.1, forward strand.
GTGGAGATAGCCGGAAAGGCGACCTCTTTCAGGGAGAGCGATGCCGCTTCCTCCAGACTCCTTTGGTAGCAGCCGGCCAGCTTCTTCGCCTCGCCGGAGCTGCCCCCGCCCCAGACCGGACCCACGGTGTGAATCACATACTTGGCTGGAAGGTTCCCCGCTCCGGTAACCACGGCATCCCCGGTGGGAAGCCCGTCGGGGTAGCGGGTCTTTCTCAAGGCCTTGCATTCTTCGAGGATCGAGGGGCCGCCGCCCCGGTGGATGGCCCCGTCCACTCCGCCACCGCCCATGAGGGATGAATTGGCGGCGTTCACGATCGCATCCGTTGTCATTCGGGTGATGTCCCCGGTAGTGACGCTCAATCTGCCGTTTAGAAGCTTGGTATCGGCCATAGTCGGTTCACCTCCATACGCTGACGCCGGTTACACCTGCTGCTACTAGAAGTATAAGGTTGATGGCGGGTAAAAGCCAGGGCGCCTGGGTCCGTTTCTTCAGAAGAACCCGGATGAAAAATGCAAGGGGGATGGCGGCCAGCGGTGCCAGCCCCAGGAGCAGATGAAGGACGGTGGATGAGGCCCTACCCGCAAAGGTCAGGATCAAGCCGCTCAGCGCCGCGGCCGGCAGAAGGGCTTGGGAAAGGCTGCGGGTCAGCCTGTCGAGTTTATTCGGTTTCCTGCGTCCCGCTTCGATGGCAAGGCCCCGGAACAGAAACACGGCGTGGGCCGGGATCAGTACGGCGGCGCAGAGAACATGAAGGATAGTGAACGCCCATTTCATCCGATTTCACAGCCAGAAGCCGAGCTTCAGACAGGGGCCAGCATAAACGTCGCCTACAATCTGGTTGTAATTGTAGCCGACCCCGAGGGAGAAACGCCAGATGGCGTAATTCAAGCTAACCGTCCAGTGGATCAACTGTAGTTTATCGTTCAGTACGGCGTTTAGATTGTAAAGGTCCAGGTAGAATCTTCCCGGCAGGAAAAACTGGGAACTGATCCCAAAGGAAAAAATAAAGTTGTCCAGAACGTTGAGCTTATATCCCCCTGCAAAACAGCTGAGGAGAAAATTCTGTATGGAGAGAGTCAGCCCTCCATTCAATGAGGTTACGGACAACCATTCAGAGCCGGCAAAGATGAGTTGGTTGTATAAATTGGCGTGAAGAGTCGTCAATTGGACCGAGATCCGGTTGACGTTTCCATAGGTGCCGTCGAAATGGGTCGATAGATCTGTTACCGCTTGTAGGGAAGCGGCCTTTTCTTCCCTCGGATATCGAAAGGTCGAGGTATTGTGGAAGTAGTCGGAGTTTTCCGCGTACGGATAGTCTGCAAAACGGATCGCCCATGCATAATCCCAAAATAACTCTTCGAATATCTCCAGGAAGATCTCGAAGAACAACTGGCAGCCCGAGCATGAATCGTCGCCATATTCGTCTTCGGTCTCCTCCTCGGGTTCTTCCTCCGCCTCTTCCTGAATTCTCTTGATGGTCTCCAGGATTTTCTCATCCCCATCCTTCTCTTCTTCCTGGGCCATGACGAAAGAGAGGGGGAATATCAGCAATACGGCAATCCAGAGGAGCCTCATGCCTTCAGTATAGGATGTCCCGCACCGTCCCCGCAAGGTAAAAAGATCCGGTAATTAAGAGGGGCCGGTCCGCTCCGGCCAGATTCCGGGCATGGGCAAGAGCCCGTGCGGTATCGACGACCAGGGTGGTCGAATCATTTTGATCTTTGAAGAGCCTATAGACTTCCGCGGCGTCGCTCTGCCGAAACGATCCGGGGGTGGTAACAACCACGTCCTTGAAGGCGGGGGCCAGGATCTCGGCCATCTCGGAGATCTTCTTCCCCGCAGCGGCGGCGAACAGCAGCACACCCTCGGTCCCGAACAGTTCGGTGAAGGTGTCGAGCACCTTTCCGACGGAGCGGGGAGTGTGTGCCCCGTCGATCACGACCGGCGGGTCTCGGCGGATGACTTCCATTCTTGCCGGCAGGCGGGCCTTGGCAAAGCCCTCCGCCAGTGCAGGTAGAACAGACGGCAGGCAGGTCCGCATCGCCAGGTGGGCCAGAGCGGCATTTTCCCCCTGAACCTCCCCGATCAGGGCTATGGCATACAATACCTCCTGTTCATCCCGCAGACGGAAACGGACCTCGGTGCCGTGTTTCGAGCAGCGGGCTTGAAAGAAGCGCATCTGTTCATCCAGAAACACGATGGGGCACCCCGCCCGGGCCGCGGCCTGCTGCAGCTCGTTCTTGACTTCCGGCTGCTGGGGTGCGGAGAATACGGGTTTGCCTGCTTTGAAGATCCCGGCTTTTTCTCGGGCGATGGCCGAGAGTGTGTCTCCCAGAACGTCGGTGTGCTCGAGCTCGATCGGTGTGATCAGGCACAGCTCCGGGTTCACCAGGTTGGTGGCGTCGAGTCTGCCTCCGATACCCGTTTCCACTACCACGTACTGGCAGCCCGTCTCCCGGAAATAGCAGAAGGCCAGCAGGGTGAGCAGCTCGAAGGTGTTGGGGGGTCCCATGGCTTCCAGGGTGGCTTTCGGCAACCCTTCCACCGCGATGCGGATCTGTTCTGTCAGATCGAGAACCGTCGACACTTGGGGGGCATGGCCCAGCACCTCCATCCTCTCCATATAATTGGACACGTGGGGGGAGGTGTACAGACCGGTGCGCACTCCCGCCGCATGCAGCCCGTGGGCCAGCAGGGTGGCGGTCGAACCCTTCCCCTTGGTACCGGCGATGTGGATCGTCCGGTAGGAAAGTTGAGGCTGTTCAAAGCGCTCCAGGAGCAGAGTCATCCTGTCCAACCTGTAGGTGCGGGCGTTGAACAGGGAGCCGGATTTCTCCAGATTGGTGAAGGATTCGATGTAGTGAAATACCTCGTCGAGATTTCGAAACGCCACGGGAGGGGTGTTCTTTCAGCCGGGCATCAGCGGCAGCAGCATTACCCGGCACTCCTCCGCTTCACAGACAGGGCGTGGGCGGAGAAGCCCTCGTACTCCGCCAGGACGGCCACAGGACCGGCCAGGGAGGTAGCTCCCTGGGATGCCACGTAGACCACCGAGGAGGATTTGAGGAACTCCCGGACCGACAGGGGGGAACAGGTCCTGGCCCAGCCGCCTGTGGGAATCACATTGTTGCAGCCCACGGCGTAGTTGGCCATCGAGAAGGCGCTGTCCTGCCCCAGCAGGATCTCTCCGGCGTTCTCGATCCGGCTGAGCAGGGGAAAGGGCTCCCGGCAGGCGATCTGCAGGTGCTCCGGAGCGTAGAGGTTGACGAAATCGATCGCCTCCTCCAGCGTTTCGGTGACCACGATGCCCCCGTAACCGGCCAGCACATCCCGGACGAAACCGGCCCGAAGCGGGTCGAGCTCCGCCAGAAGCGGCGGCAGCTCCTTCCGTACCGCTTCGGCCAGGGCTCCGCTGGGGGTTGCCAGGAAAGCGCTGGAGTCCGAGCCGTGCTCAGCTTCCGTGATCAGATCCACCGCCGCCCGCCGGGGATCCGCCGAATGGTCGGCCAGCACGATTGCCTCGGAGGGACCGGCGGGCAATCCCACGTCGACAAGATCAGCAAGCGCTCTCTTGGCGGCCGCCACGTAGAGGCTGCCCGGACCGAGTATCTTGTCCACCTTGGGGATGCTTTCGGTGCCCAGGGCCAGGGCGGCGATTCCCTGGATCCCCCCGACCCTGTACACCTCTTCGACTCCGCAGATCTTGGCTGTGTACAGGCAGGCCGGATCGATATTCCCCTGTCTGTCCGGAGGAGAGACTGCGACGATCCGCTTCACCCCGGCTATGGTGGCGGGAATCGCCTGCATGTACATCACCGAGGGAAAGCTTCCCCGTCCATGCGGTACGTACAGTCCGGCAGACGGAATGGGAGTGTAGCGTTCGCCGGCAAACACACCGGGGCGGACCTCGCAGAGCTCCAGGCAGCGGGGGCGTTGCTCCTCATGGATCTGACGTACGCTCTGTACGGCGAAGGCGATGGCCTGTTTTAGATCCTCGCTCAAGTTTTTCTCGCAGGCCCGAAACTCCTCTTCCCCGGCCCGCAGGGGCTTGCCCCTCAGATCTGCCCCGTCGAATTTCTCGGTGTAGCGGATCACCGCCGCGTCCCCTTGGCTCCGGACCGCCTCGATGACTTCCCTGACCGTTTCCGCCACTTCCGGGGCAACCGCCGCCTCCGCCCGCCGGCAGAGCGCCGCCCGCTGGTCCGGGTCGAGGTCTTTCCAGTGGTAGATGTTCACAGCCGGTCCTTCCATTACTGATTTCCTCCCTCGATTCCCGTCGGCCGCTCGAGGAACAGATTCCCGTCGAGCTCGTCGCCTGCGACGGGTCTGTAGTTCAGGTGGGTCCACTCGAAGTAGTAGCGGGGCTGTTCTGTATCGACACGGTTGTCCAGACTGAACTGGCAGATCGAACAGTTAGCCATGGGCACCAGGGGCATCCAGCTGCGCTGCGCCATCGTGACCTTGACGATCCACTGCAGGATCCCCGAGTGGGTGACGCAGAGAAGATTCCTCTTTCCCTCTGCAAGGAGGCGCCCAAGGTCTTTCCACAACATTTCGGCGCGGCTGAACAGATCCGCGATCCTCTCGGCTTCCGGCACACCCTCCCAGCTCGATCTCTGAAAGCAGCTCCAGGCTTCCGGAAACCGTTTCTGGATCTGGTCCACGGTCAGACCGGTGAAAATCCCAGTATCCAACTCGTTCAACCCCGCGTGCAGATGTACGTCTTTCAAGCCCAACACCTGTCCTACCACCTCGGCGGTCTGAGTAGCTCGCTTGAGAGGCGAGGACAGTACCACCTCGATGTGTTTGTCCTCCAACCAGTCCGCTATGGCCTCGGCCTGCCGCAGACCTCGTTCCGAAAGAGGCAGATCCTGCCGTCCCTGGATCAGGCGGGCGCTGTTACCCCTGCTTTCCCCGTGACGCAGGAAGTAGACGTTGAAGCGGCCGCTCAAGGTTTTGAAATACTCAACCATATCTCTCGCTTTTTCCGGTGTACTCACCTGATCTGGTCGAGGGGATTGTACCCGATTCTTGCCTGCAGGACAATTGAGGATGACCCGCGGACCTGCCGATATTAATAGTAGCTATGATTTACTTGATTTACGAGAAAACAGACCTGATTGCCGAAACCGACAGCCTGAAATTCGTGAAAGAAGTTGTTAAATCCCGACCCGACTGTCTTATCCAAGAGATCGGCTCCGGCAAGGTCTACAAGCCGAAACTCGTTCCCCAACGCTGATCTCAGCGCCGCTTCCTCACGAGGGCATGATTTGTATCGTAGGCGCACTCGCCGTTGACCTGCTCGTAAGTAAGGAACACTTTGTCAAAGGTACGTCGAATCCCTCTTCGATCCGCCTCACTCCCGGGGGAGTAGGGTACCGGATCTACTCCCGTCTGCAAAGCCCCAAGATGTTGTTCACCGCCCTTGGCTCCGATGTATTCGGCAAGTGGTTGATCGAGAACATAGACCAGCCCCAGTGGGTGAATCCGATTTTCCTCGACCAATACTCGACCTCCTGCTACTGTGCTCTGATGCAGTCCGGCGAGCTTTTTTACGGTGCGGCGGACATGGCCGTGATTGAACAGGGTCTGAGCTGGCCCCGTTTGCGGGCCCGACTGCCCGAGTTGGGAAAGAAAGATTTTCTCGTTCTCGAGGCCAACCTATCTCCAGAGCTTGTACGCAGCCTGCTTCACCAATTTGGTCGAAAAACCCGGGCGGTGTTCGAGAGTGTGTCCGTGGAGAAGCTCCTGCGCCACACGGAGGTTTTGAAGAACCTGTATCTGCTCGCCGGGAACGAGGAGGAGTTCAAGGCTCTGGGCAAAATTTTTTCTATGGACGGAAACAACAGAGAGATCGATATGCCTGTCCGCCCCGGCTCCCAATCCGACCGCTGGGTGCAGACTTTCCTGGAGGAGAGGGGAATCGAACAGCTGCTGGTGACTCGGGGACGGCGGGGCGTCCGCCTGTATCAGCGAGATTCTCGCACCACGGTCGGCCGGGGGAAGAGTCAGGGGCCGCTGAGCGTCCCTCCCAACCGGGTAATCGAAACCGTCGACACCACAGGGGCGGGGGACAGGCTGCTGAGCGCGTTTCTCGAGACCGTTGACAGGGAAGCGGAAACAGGGGACGCATTGCGGCAAGCCGTGGAATCGGTGGAACGGGCGATCGAGGAGGGTAATCTGTGAAAAATTATTTGAACGTCCGCGAGGATGTCGCGGAAGCGATCCGAGAGGGACGGCCGGTGATTGCCTTGGAGTCCACCATCATCGCCCACGGTCTTCCCCGCCCTCAAAACGTGGAGGTCGCTCTTCAGGCCGAGGAGGAGGCCATAAAGCTGGGTGTTGTTCCCGCCACCGTGGGGATTCTGGGGGGAGAGGTCGTGGTCGGCTTGAGCCCCGAGCAGATCAAGGTGCTGGGAAACGAGGATGACGTGCTGAAGGTATCCCGACGGGATTTCGCCTATGCGCTGGCAACCAAGCGGAAGGGAGCCACCACGGTCTGCGGTACCATGCTGGGCGCCCATCTGGCGGGAATCAGGGTGTTTGCCACCGGCGGCATCGGCGGGGTCCACAGGGGCGCGGCGGAGAGCTTCGATATCTCGGCGGACCTGCTCGAGCTGTCCCGCACGCCCTTGATCGTTGTCTCCGCAGGAGCCAAGGCCATCCTTGACCTTCCCAAAACCCTGGAGTTTCTGGAAACCCTGGGCGTCCCGGTGCTCGGCTACGGGACCTCGTTGTTCCCAGCCTTCTACAGTGCCGAGAGTGAGCTCCCCCTGGATCTGGTCGTGAACAACCCGGAGGAGATCGCCGCGGTCTACAGGGTTCAGCAATCTTTTGGATTCGAGCAGGGACTTCTGGTGGCCAACCCGGTGCAGAAGAGGTACGAAATTCCCCGGGAGACCATGGAGAGGTATCTGCAGACCGCCCTGAAAGAGCTCGATCGGGCAGGAGTGACCGGCAAAGAGGTCACCCCCTTCCTGCTAGCCAAGGTGCTCGAGCTTTCCGGTGGCAAGTCCCTCAAGACCAATATCGAGCTGTTGTTCAACAATGTAGGTCTGGCCTGCGAGATCGCCGGAATCTTGTAGCCGAGCTATTAGCAATCGAATTGTGAAGTCATGGAATGGGAGCGATTACCTCTCTGAGTTCCGGTTTCTTGTTCAGCTCCTCTTGCAGTGCTTCAGCCCTTTCCTTGTTGCGATACTCCGGATGTTGAAAACTGTAGGTAAAGTCGGTGTGCACCTTGTAGGTGCCCTGAAGCAGGGCGTAGGTGTCTTCGGTCATGACCAGCTCTTCATCCGTGGGGATGACAAAGATCTTCACCGGCGAATCGGGGGTAGAGATGAGAGTTTCGGCGCTGCGGGTCCGAGAAAGCTCGTTCTTCTTCGGGTCTATCTTGATGCCCAGCCTTTCCAGGCCGGTAACCGCCTTTTCTCTTATGTGGGATCCCCGCTCTCCGACTCCGGCTGTGAACACCAGGGCGTCCACTCGGCCCAAGGCGGCACAGTAGGCGCCGATATACTTTTTGAGGCGGTATGACTCGATCTCTATCGCCAGCTCAGCTCGTTTGTCGCCCTTTTTCGCTGCGGTTTCCACGTCCCGGCGGTCCGTGAAGATCTCGGTGATACCCAGTATACCGCTCTTCTTGTTCAGCATCTGTTCCACTTCTTTGGGGGCCAGACCTTCCTTGTCCATGATGTAGTAGCCGATGGCCGGGTCGTGATCCCCGGCCCGGGTTCCCATGACCAGGCCTTCCAGCGGCGTCAAGCCCATCGAGGTGTCCACCGAAATCCCGTTGCGGACGGCATTGGCACTGGCTCCGTTGCCGATATGGAGGAGGACCAGGTTGCAGGCGAAGGGATCTCTGCCTAGGAGTACCGCCGCCCGCTTGGCAACGTAGAGAAAGGAGGTGCCGTGGAAGCCGTAGCGCCGCACCCCGTAGTTCTCGTACCAGTTGTAGGGCAGGGCGTAGATGAAGGCGTGAGCGGGCATGGTCTGGTGCCAGGCGGTATCCATGACGGCGCAGTGGGGCACCTGGGGCAGCACCGCCTGCGCGGCTTCGATGCCCGTGATGTTGGGTGGATTATGCAGGGGGGCCAGATCGGCCAGCTGTTTGAAAGTGCTGAGGGCTTCCCGGTCGATGACCACGGATTGGGCGAATTTCTCCCCCCCGTGCACGACCCTGT
>CAZBXU010000073.1:0-17885 GCA_964495755.1 uncultured Spirochaetaceae bacterium
TGACAGTGATGTGCCCGAACTCTCCGGCCAATCCGCCGCTGCCCCGATAGAATCGGTTGTCCAGGACAATCCCGGCACCGACACCCCTACCGATGTAGATATAGAAAAACGTGCTCAGACCCACGCCCACGCCGTAGCGCTTCTCCGCCAGGGCAATACAGCGTACAGCGTCATCGACCAGGATCTCTGTTCCAAGCTTCCGCCGCAGCTGCGAGGCAAGGGGGATGTTCTCCCAACCGGGCAGATTCGGGCAGTAGAAAACGATTCCTTCCCGGGCATCGATGACTCCGGCCACGCCGACGCCGACGCCGAGAGGCACGCCGTGACTCCCGCCCCGGTATTTGTTCTGCATTTGTCGTACTTCGGTTGCGACCCGGTCGATCACCTCGCCGCTGTGCTCATCTCCAATCGGGACGGTTCGCTCCTCCATGACCCGGCCGGCCAAATCCATCACGCTCAGCGCGAGCATCCCGGGTTGAACGATAACCCCGATGGAGTGGGCATAGTTTGCATTCAGAAATATCCCGGTCGCCTTTCGACCTCGTCTTGCCGGCTGGGCGTCAAGGGGGAGCTCCTGCACGGAACCATCCCGAAGTATCTCGTCTACCAGCCGCTTGGCCGTGGTAATGCTGAGACTGCAGGTCTCGGATATCTCTCGGCGAGTCAACGGTCCTTTCTCGCGGATGATGTTGAGAACAACCCGTCTGTTCCGATCCGCGTTGTCGATGTGACTGAAGCCCGTGTGTTGCGCCGGCACGACCACTCCCTGTTTCTGATTTATTCAGATATTGGCCTAAGCTGGTCCAATTATAGACTAATTCACCATCTAATTGCAAGAATAAAACGTTGAGGCAGAAATGATACGAATGCAATACTTGACAGATCCAGGCAATGGGTTTAAGATGGGCTTAATTCGGCATAGACGTACCTGCCACGCAGGATTATGCACAAAACCTATGCCGACAAATCAACGAAGGAGGTTCTTTTATGATTAGGAAGAGCATGCTGGTTCTCTTGGTGCTCCTGCTGCTCGCCAGCGCGGTGTATGCGGGGGCCAAGAAGGAGGAAGGTGTCCGGATCCAGTTCGCCAGCTGGATGGTGGCGGAGGAATCCGGAGGCGAGGTGTGGCTGCCGGAGCGAATCGCCTACTGGGAGAGTCAAAATCCCGGAGTCAAGGTGGAAATCGTTCCGATCGGCTGGGAGGACACCCCCAACAAGGTGACTCTGCAAATCCAGGGGAAAAATGCACCGGATGTGTTCACGATCGAATCCCTCTGGCTTGGCAAATTTGCCAAGATGCCGGATGCGGTGGTAGATCTCAAACAGTACATGGACTCCGCCTTCACCTCCACCCTCGTCCCGGCCTACAAAGGTGGTGAAATGGACGGAAAGATGGCCGGTCTGGTCTGGAGCCCCAACCCTTGGGTCCTCGTGTACAACAAGTCCCTGGCCGCCAAGGCCGGAGTGAACGGCGAACCGAAAGATCCGACGGACTTCCTCGGACAGGCTCAGAAGATCCGCTCCGCCACCGGGGCCTTTGGCGCCGGACTGATGCTGGACATCGACGAGTATTCCGCCGATACCTTCCACATCCTGATGTGGGCCAACGGCGGGGATATGCTGGATGCCGGTCTCAAGCCCGTGGTCGATTCCGCCGGCACGGCGGGGACGGTCCGTCTGGTCAAGGACATGGTGGACAAAGGGGTGGTTCCCTTCGGGGAGGAGGTCCGTAACTTAAGAACCCTCTTTGCCAAGGGTCAGGTGGGTTTCTTCTTCGAAGGTCCGTGGATTGCCGGAGTGCTCGACGGAGAAGGAATGTCGAGGGATGATTGGCAGGTATCTCCCTGGCCGGGGGACGTGCAGCCTGCTTCTCACATCCTCTGCCTGGCCGAGAGCTCCAAGCACAAAGACCTGGCCTGGGATCTGATGAAGTTCGTAGTTACCGATGAAACCACAACCAAAGAGTACTTCAACCGCACCGGCTTGATGCCTCTGGTCAAAGCTCAGTACGATGATCCGATCTACGACAATCCTTACAGCAAGACCTTCCTCGCTCAGATGTCGAGCCTGCGCAACCCGAATGTCTGGGCCTCCCAGAAAAAATTCGAGGTGGAGATCGCATTCATGGAAGACATCCAGAAAATCCTCCTCGGCAAGGGGGCGGTCGAGGCGACACTGTCCGGTTTGAAGGAAAAGATCGCCAAGATCCTGGCAGAGTGATCCGCGCGTAGATATTCGCTTTTCTTTACATCGGGTGCTCGCCCACAACGGCGAGCACCCGAATTTGTCACCAGGGAGATTCGGGGGAGATCCATTTGCACACAGAGAGAACCATCCGGCAGCGAAAGGATATCAGCGACCGCCTATTTGCCTTTCTGCTCATCCTGCCCGCAATGATAGTGATCGTCTTTGTGATCGTCTATCCGCTGGCAAACGCCGTCTACACCAGTTTTTTCCGTTATTTTCTTACAGATGGACTGGGAATGAACTTCATCGGCTTTCAGAACTACCGGCGTATGCTGAGCAGCCCCGAGTTCTGGAAGGCCTTCCTCCATACCATAGAATATGTGGGTGGGACCGTGGCGCTGGAGTTCGTGATCGCCTTCGCCCTGGCGCTGCTGGTGAACACCCGCTTTCCCCTTAAAAACTTGATCAACAGCCTCCTGTTCGTACCGTGGATCATCCCCTCTGTCGTTGTCGCTTTCATCGCCAGATTTCTGTTCTTCGATCCCTTTCACGGAATCGTCAATGTCGTGCTCAAAGGAATAGGAATGATCCCTGAGTTCATTCCCTGGTTGAAGACTCCCGATCTGGCAATGCCCACCGTGATCGCGGCAACCACCTGGAAGATGCTGCCCTTCATGTTCGTAATTCTCTACGCAGGGCTGCAGGCGATCCCGCGGGAGGAGATCGAGGCGGCCAAAATCGACGGTGCCAACTCTTTTCAACGCTTCCGGCACGTGACCCTTCCCAACATGCGGGAAATCATCACCCTGGCCACGATTCTGGAGTTCATCTGGCAGTTCCAGTACCTGACCATCATCTGGACCACGACCCGCGGGGGACCTATAGACCGTACAACAACGCTCCCCATCCTGATCTACCGGGTTTCCTTTATGGGCAGCCTGAACATGGGATATGCCTCCACCGTCGGCGTATTCTGGCTGGTATTCCTCCTCGGCTTCAGCATGATCTACGTGCGTTTCGTCGGCAGGAGAGAAGGATGAGGAGGGGAAATAGGCGGTCCTGGAACAGCGCGGGTTTGGTGAAAAAGAGCCTACAGGTCACTCGTTTCGTCCTGATCCTGATCGTGCTGATCCTCTACCTGATGCCCATTTACTGGATGATCAGCACCTCTTTCAAGCTGCAGCCGGAGATTTTCAAGCTCCCGCCTACCCTGATTCCCGAACAACCGACCCTGGAGAACTACCTATCCATCATCGCCGGAACCATGGCATCGGCCATTCCCTTCCTGGTCTATCTGAAAAACAGCCTGCTCGTAGCCGCGTTTACGGTAACGGCGACGCTGCTGCTGGCCACCCCGGCGGCCTACGCTTTCTCCCGGGTTCCCTTTGCCGGCAAGCGGAGGCTGATCTACTTCGTGCTCGTATCCCAGATGCTTCCGGTTGTCCTGATCCTCATTCCCCTGTACCGCACCTTCATGCGGCTGCGGCTTCTCAGCAGCTATCCGGGACTGGTTTTTCCCTATCTGATGCTCACCCTGCCCTTCTCCATCTGGATGCTGAAGGGCTATTTTGATTCGATACCGCGGGAGCTGGACGAGGCGGCAAAGGTCGACGGCTGCACCAAATTCCAGGCCATGCTTCGGGTGATTCTTCCCAACGTAACGCCGGGCCTGACCGCAACGGCTATCGTCACCTTCATCATGGCCTGGGACGAGTTTATCATCGCTCTTACAATCATGGACAACAACCTCATGCGCACCCTGCCGGTGGGCATAATCCAATCATTCGTAGGGGAATTCTCCGTCAAGTGGGGCGAAATGATGGCCGCCTCTGTGGTGACCACGGTGCCCGTGATCATCATCTTTATATTCTTGAGCAAATACCTGATCGGCGGGCTGATTGCCGGCGCCGTGAAGGGATAGATGAAGGAGTACTGATCTGCAACAGGCACTCCCAAAACGAAATATGCAAAACCCTACTGCAAGGAGGATTGTAATGAGCTATAGCAAAGCTGACCTGGCCGTCAACGGCGGACCCAAGGCAAAACCAACAGAGAACCCACCGATGTTTCCCGGAGGACTGGAGATCGGGGAGGCGGAGAAAAAAGAGGTCCTGGAGGTCCTGGAATCCCGGTACCTGTTTCGCTACTACGGGCCGAAGGAGATGCCCTCCAAGGTGAAAGCTCTCGAGGACGGATACGCCGAGTATCTCGGGGTCAAGCACTGCCTGGCGCTGAACTCCTGCACCTCCGCCCTGATCACCGGTCTGATCGCGGTCGGTGTAGAACCAGGTGACGAGGTGATTGTACCATCCTACACCTTCTTCGCCTCGGTTGCCGCGGTGGTGGCGGCCAAGGCCATTCCCATCGTATGCGAGGTCGATGGATCCCTCACCATGGACCCGGTAGACCTGGAACGGAAGATCGGGAAGCGCACCAAGGCGATCCTGCCGGTTCACATGCGGGGCATGCCCGCCAAGATGGACCGGATCATGGACATCGCCAAGAAACACAACCTCAAGGTGGTCGAGGATGTGGCCCAGTCCAACGGCGGCAGCTTCCAAGGGAAGAAGCTCGGCAGCTTCGGCGATGTGGGTGCCTTTTCCTTTCAGTACCACAAGATCATCACCTCCGGGGAGGGGGGTATCCTGGCCACCAATGGAGACCTGCTCTACACCCGCGCCCAGGCCTACCACGACGTGGCCGCCTGCTGGCGCAAGGACCGCTTCGCTCCTCCCGGATTCTCCGGGGAGATCTTTTTCGGAGTGAACTTCCGCATGAGCGAGCTCACCGGCGCGGTGGCTCTGGCTCAGTTCGGCAAGCTCGATACGATCGTCTCCCGCATGAAGAGCAACAAAGTGCGGATCAAGGACGGAATCACCGAATTGGCCGGTAAAGGAGTGGAGTTCCGGGAAGTCACCGACGAGGAGGGGGATACGGCGGTTTGCCTGATCTTCTACCTGCCTGAGGCAAGGAGAGTGGAGAAAATCGTAGAGGCTCTGAACGCCGAAGGGGTGGAGGCTGCGGGGATCTACAACAAGGGTATTCCCGATTGGCACATGTACCAGCACTGGACCATGCTCCACGGCAAGATGATGGCTACCAAGAAGGGATGTCCCTTCAACTGCCCCCTGTCCGATCCCGTTCCGGAGTACAAGCCGGATGCCTGCCCGCAGACCGGTAAATGGCTCTCCCGATCCGTACACCTCGACATCCCGCCTCAGCTGAGCACTGCAGAGTGCGATCAGGTCGCCGAGGGAGTCCGCAAGGTAGCCTCGGTGCTGCTGTAGCGAGAGCCGGAGCATGTGAAGGAGAACAGACAATGACAAATATCGGTGTATGCATAGAACCGTTTTTTTCCGACCTGCCCTACAAGGATAGGCTGGCCAAGGTGCATGAACTGGGTTTCAAGTACTATGAGTTTTGGTTTCATAATATGCGCTTCGATGGAAGCAACCTGATCCCGGAAGACAAGGATTTTGAGGAGATCGCCGAGCTCAACGAAAAGTACGGGCTGACCTGCACGGACTTCGTGTTCAACCACCCCGACGGCGGGATCGTGGCTGCCATGATCGACAAAAAGGACCGCAGCCTGATCCTGGACAGCTTCGAGGGAATGATCGAGCTGGCGAAAAAGATCGGCTGCAGGGCTTTCATCAGCGGCGCCGGCAACAACGTTCCGGGGTTATCCCGCGAAGATGCGACCGAGAACATGATCGAGACCTTGAAGGCCTGTGCCGGACCGGCGGAGAAGCACGGCATCACCCTGATCCTCGAGCCCTTCAACACCAGGGTCGACCACCCGGATTACTTTCTCGACGACCCTCAGACCTGCGTACAGGTGCTGAAGGCCGTGAACAGCGGCAACATCAAGATGCTCTACGACATCTACCACATGCAGATTATGGATGGAAACGTGGTAGCCTTCATCCGGGAGAACCTCACGTACATCGGACACTTTCACGTGGCCGGGGTGCCGGGCCGCCACGAGCCCTACGACTGTGAGCTGAACTATCCCTTTATCCTCAGAGAGATAGACAAGCTGGGATACAGGGGCGGAGTAGGATTGGAGTACTGGCCGACGATCGATCACGCCGAGTCACTAAAGCGGACCAAGGCCTACCTGGAGGGATAGTCGATAGCCTCATCAGGTAACTCGGGTTATTCCGGGATAGCCGTCGAAGCCGGAATCGAAGCTCATGATCCTCGATATTTCATAGCGCTCCATTATCGCCACATGTAGAGCGTCTCGTGCTGAAAAGCGTTCGTAGCTCAGCAGTATGTTCCTGGCTCGTTCTACATCCTGACGTTCAACAGAATGTACTTCATCGACGACTTCGAGGAGCGCTTCGAAAGCGGGTTGTATTGCTTCCCTCCGATCGATGGCAACATAACGATGCAGAATCTCCTGAAACACCTCAGCATCTGTCACAAGACGGATGCCCTCGGCCGCAAATTTTTCGAGTAGACGCTGTGCATCGATCTTATTCGGATGCGGCGCTCCAATAAGGTACATGGGAACATTGGAGTCAATAAAGATTATCAGCTCAAGAATACCCCTGCTCGATCTCTTTGAGGATCTGCTGGATATCACCGGTCGGAAACTCATTTCGAGCGGCGGACCGGATCACCGCGATTTTTTTGGCCGCATCTTTGACGGACCGATTCCGGCGGGCAGCTCGAAGTGCATGTCGGACCCATTCCGAAACCGTCATGTGTTCCTGCTCAGCGACGGATTGGATCTCCTCCATTTCACTATCGTTGAGAACCACCTGTAATCGTTTACTCATAGTATGAGTATAATTATGCATATAATATGAGTCAATCGGATTACAATGTGAGTATTCTGGATCACCCTGCAGGACCGTGCACCAGTCCCGGGTACGTGCCACCAAAACATACAGCGTTGCGATATAGCATAGAACTCTCTATACTATTCAGACGGCGGATCCGGGAGACAAGAGAAGTTCTCGCTCTCTGAAAATTCGTTGTTATAAAGAAAGGAACAAGGATGCCCCACGAAACCGTACTGACTATGAGCTCAGCTGCCATCAAATACGGCTCCGGCGCAACCCGGGAGGTCGGCTTCGACCTCAAGGAGCTCGGAGCCACTCGCGTCATGGTGGTTACGGACAGCCGCCTGGCGGAGCTTCCCCCCGTTGCCAGCGTGCTGGAATCGCTGAAGCGGGAGGGGATCGAAGCGGTTCTGTTCGCCGAAACCCGGGTCGAACCTACCGACGGCTCTCTGAAAGAGGCGGTGCACTTCGCCCAGGAGGGTCACTTCGACGGGTTCGTCGGTGTCGGCGGCGGCTCCAGCATCGATACTGCTAAGGCGGCCAATCTCTACTCCACCTACCCCGCCGACTTCCTGGCCTACGTGAATGCCCCGATCGGCGGGGGAAAGGCCGTCCCCGGTCCGCTGAAGCCCATGGTGGGCATCCCCACCACCGCCGGTACCGGCAGCGAAACCACAGGGGTGATCATCTTCGATCTTGTAGAAATGCACGCCAAAACCGGCATCGCCCACAGGCAGATCCGGCCCAACCTTGGGATCGTGGATCCGGAAAACACCCGGACCCTGCCTCGGATGGCCGCCGCCTGTACGGGCTTTGACGTTCTGGTCCACGCCCTGGAGTCCTACACCAACCTGCCCTTTTATCGCCGGGAGGCGCCGGCCAGCCCAGCTGAGCGTCCGGCCTATCAGGGATCCAATCCGATCAGCGATGTCTGGGCTATCAAGGCCATCGAACTGGTCAGCCGGAGCATCGTCCGGGTAGTGGAGGATCCGGAGGATAATGAGGCGAGAAGCAGGATGATCATCGCCGCCACTTTCGCCGGGATCGGTTTCGGCAACGCGGGACTGCATCTGCCCCACGGCATGTCCTACCCGGTTTCCGGTATGGTCAGGGACTACGTGCCCGAGGGTTATCCGCCGGGCAAGCCGATCATTCCTCACGGCATGGCGGTGGTGCTCAACACCCCCGCCGCCCTGCGCTTTACCGGACCGGCCCGACCGGATCGGCATCTGGAAGCAGCTCGGCTGATGGGTGTCAAGACGGAGGACGCATCGGCGGAGAAAGCCGGAGAGATCCTGGCGAACGCGGTCATCGAGCTGATGAAGAAAACCGGGATGCCCAATGGGTTGTCCGCCGTGGGGTATTCGGAAAAAGATGTGGATAAGCTGGTTGAAGGAACTCTGCCCCAGCACAGGGTGACCAAGCTCTGTCCCCGGCCGTTTACTCCCGAGGATCTGCGCGAGCTGTTTCTTAACTCCCTCACTCTCTGGTAGAATGAACATGGATAGAAAAACCGTTGAGCAGCTGATTCACCCCATCGATCCCGACTACGTCGAGTACCTGCGGGATGAATCCCGTCTGATCGGGGAAGCGGAATCGATCTCCTTTCCCACAAACGAAGAACAGGTACGGGAGATCGTGAGGCTCCTGGCCGACGGGGAGATCCCGGTGACCATTCAAGCGGGACGTACGGGGATTTCCGGCGGAGCCGTGCCCAAGGGCGGACATGTGCTCAACCTGAGCCGCATGGACAAATTCCTCGGGATGCGCCACGATCCTGAAGGCTTCCGTTTCCTCCTGCGCCTGCAGCCGGGAGTGCTGCTCTCCCAGCTCAACGAGACGGCAGCCAAGAAGGAGTTTGCAACCGACAGCTGGAGCCGGGACTCGCTGCAGGCTTTAGAGGCGTTTCAGCGGGCAGGCTCTTACTTCTTCCCCATAGACCCGACAGAACCCTCCGCGGCAATCGGGGGTATGACCGCCAGCAACGCATCCGGAGCCCGATCTTTTTCCTACGGAGCCACCCGCCGCTACATCGAATCCCTGCGACTCGTTTTGGGAAACGGCTCTGCACTGCAGCTGCGGCGGGGCCTCCAGCGGGCATCCGGGCTCCACTTCCGGCTCGAAACCGAGGAGGGGCGTCGATTAACAGGCACCCTTCCTTCCTACCAAATGCCCGCCACCAAGAACACCGCCGGCCTGTACGCCTGCCCGGACATGGATCTGATCGATCTGGTCATCGGCTGCGACGGAACCCTCGGAATCATAACCGAGATCGAGGTGGTGTTGATCCCTGTTCCCCCGGCCATCAGCGGGGTGATGGTCTTTTTCCCCGATTCGGATGGGGCGATTGAGTTTGTGAAACGAATCCGTGGAGACGCGGCGGGGACCGAAAGTGCGGGCTCCGAGGAGATACGACCGGCGGCTATCGAGTTTTTCGATGGCAATTCTTTGGAGTTGCTGCGGGAGCAGAAACAGAACAACCCCGCCTTCTCGGAAATCCCGGAGGTGCCCAGGGAAAAGACCGCCGCGGTGTACGTGGAGTATCACGGAAACGACACGGATGCGGTGGATGAACAGATCTTCACCTTGGCGGAGATTCTGACGGAATGCGGGGGTGACGAGGAGGTTACCTGGCTGGCGGAGCAGGCCAGGGATCTGGAGCGGATGAAAGAGTTTCGCCATGCCCTGCCGGAAGCGATCAATCTGCTGATCGACGAACGGCGTAAGAGCGAACCGGGGTTGACCAAGCTTGGTACGGACATGGCTGTTCCCGACGATGCCCTGGAGAGGGTCTTCAACCTGTACCGCGGTGACCTGGCCGACTCGAATCTGGACTACGTGATGTTCGGGCATATCGGCAACAACCACATCCACGTGAATATCCTGCCCCGGAGCACCGAAGAGTACAAAAAAGGCAGGCAGCTGTACGAAAACTGGGCTGTGGAAGTCGTGGCCATGGGTGGATCTGTTTCCGCCGAGCACGGGATCGGAAAGCTCAAGACCGAGCTCCTCCGCCGGATGTACGGAGACGGCGGGGTAGAGGAGATGCGGCGGGTGATCGAAGTCTTCAATCCTGATGGTCGTCTGAACCGGGGAAATGTTGTAGGGTTGGAGTAGATGTAGTCTGACGAGGAATGCACTTCCGAAGGAGGTAGAGATATGGCAAATATCATAGTCATAACCGGCGCCAGCACGGGTATCGGCGCGGAAACCGCCCGGCTGCTGGCGGAGGGAAACAGGATCTTCATCCACTACAACGCTTCTCGAGAAGCGGCGGAACAGACCGCTTCCGAAGTGCAGGAACGGGGCGGCACGGCTCACCTGGTCCAGGCTGACCTGGCCGGCGAGGCCGGCTGCGATGCCTTGTATTCCGAAGTATCGGTGATGACCAACCGGATCGATGTTTTGGTAAACAATGCCGGCGGGCTCTTGCAGCGCCAGGGGATACGGGAGCTGGAGTGGAGCCTGATGGAGCGGGTGTTTGCTTTGAATACGTTCTCAACCATGCTCTTATCCTCTCTCTTCGTTCCCCTGCTGGAAAAAGGAACGGATCCCTGCATCGTGAACACCACCTCCATCGCTGCCCGACACGGAGCACCCACCGCCACCCTCTACGGGGCGGCCAAGGGTGCCATTGACAGTTTCACCCGTGGAATGGCGGCGGAACTGGCACCGGCGATTCGTGTGAACGCCGTAGCCCCCGGAGTGATCGACACGCCCTTTCACGAACGCTATTCCACCCCGGAGCGGATGGAAAAATTCCGAGAAAACACACCGTTGAAACGCAACGGCCGGCCGGCGGATGTGGCAAGGGCGATCCGGTTCTTGATCGAAAACAACTTCATCACCGGTGAAACGATCGACGTGAACGGCGGACTGTTCATGCGCTGACCTGGAGAGAAAATGAAAATTATTGTACTCGGTGCGACGGGACATGTGGGAAGCTTTTTGGTTCCCCGCCTGGTGGAGCTCGGCCACGAGGTCACGGCCGTGAGCAGAGGCCGGAGAGAACCCTATCAAGCCCACGAGGCCTGGAAGCAGGTTCGCCTGGAAACCCTGGATCGGGAAGCCCTGGAAGCTGACGGGAGCTTCGCGGACAAAATCCTGGCCCTGTCCCCGGAGATCGTGATCGATATGATCTGCTTCACCCGGGATAGCGCCCGCCATCTTGTCGAAGCCTTGAAAGGTGTGGTTCAGCACTACCTCTGCGTCGGGACGATCTGGGTCCATGGGCACAGCGAGATCGTTCCGACCACGGAAGAAAGGCCCCGTAAGCCCTTCGGGGAGTACGGGATCCTGAAGGAGGCGATGGAGCGCTACCTGCTCGAGGAAGCACGGCTGAACGGATTCCCGGCCACGGTGCTGCACCCCGGCCATATCGTCGGTCCGGGCTGGCCGCCCCTGAATCCGGCGGGCAACTTCAATCCCCACGTCTTTGAGATCCTGGCACGGGGGGAAGAGCTCGCCCTTCCCAACCTGGGACTGGAAACCGTGCACCACGTACACGCGGATGATGTGGCCCAAGGATTTGTCAAGGCGATCCAGAACTGGAAAGCCGCGGCGGGGGAGAACTTCCATCTGGTGTCCCCGGCAGCCGTTACCCTGCGGGGCTACGCCGAACACATGTCGGCCTGGTTCGCCAGGAAGCCGAATTTAATCTTCCTTCCATGGAAACAGTGGAAGGAATCGGTATCCGAGGAGGATGCCCTGTCCACCTGGGACCATATCGCCCACAGCCCCAACTGCAGTATAGGAAAAGCCAGGCGACTTCTGGGCTACGAACCCCGCTACAGCTCCCTGCAAGCCGTCTATGAGTCCGTACAGTGGCTGATCGAACACAAAGTGATATCTATCTGATTAGCCTGCGTTTTCAGCCGCGGGACACATTCATGCGCCTGCGATTCAGCTTGCCGGCACGACTCAAAGACTCGGGCGAACCAACCGTTCCGCTGCTCCGAGCAGCTTGAGCGAGGCCTCCGGTGCGAACATTGTAGACACCGTCTCGTACAGTTGGGCTGTCAGAGGTTCCTCGTAGTTGCGTTTGTGGGGAAGATAACCAATCCAGCCGTCGAACAGACCGGAGACCAAGGCGATGTGATCCGGAAAACGCTTCTGCCAGTCGAAGGCGACATCCAGCAGAACTTCCATCGGAGCTCCTAGAAACTTTAGGGAACCGAAATCTAGAATGCATATGGGACAGCGAACCTCCCCCTCCCCCGAGTCGATCATGTCACCACCCTTCTTGTAGACACTTAGGAAGGAAACAAAGGTGAACTGCTCGGCCACCCAGCTCCTGGTTTCCGCATCGCTGAGATTCTTCTTACGAGCTTGCTGCTTTATCAGTGCATTGACGATCCAACTCTCCGGGACCCCGTCCTTAGAAATTTCCAGAAACGAGGCGAATTTCTCCTTCCACTGCTCCAGTTTGTTCTGCACCTGATCCGGGGTTAACCCGCCGTAGCGCAGGGGCAGTGACAGGACCTGGTTCTCCACGGCAAGGTCCGTCAGAGTCGCCCTGGTCTCAGAGACTCTGGCGCTTCGAAGCGAATTCGTCATCCCGTCAGCCAAATCCTGCAAAACTTCGAAGGATGAGCCCACGGCCTGATCGGGATCCGCCATATCCAGCGCACCCCTGCTCACGGGATCCACATTTCCCTCGGCTCCCTGAAGATACATTAACGGACAGCCAAGCTCCTTCTGCAGCCGCTCCCGTACCGGGCCGAGCCAGTCTGCGCTTATCTGATAGTTGTCTACACCAAGCACGGTCAGATGGCAGGAGTAGTGAAACAGGAATCCTCGTTCACCGCCTGATTCGTCAATCAGCGACAGTAGCACCACCCTGGTATCGATCGGAGAGCTCGTATCCCGCCGGTTCACGCCCAAATCACTCCGCCCGGTACGCACCGCGATCAGCCCGAGGAACGCCTGATCGCGGGCGGCCTGGACCGCCTTGGCGCAGGCTTCGACAAGCTGCTCGTAATAACGCCTTGCCCAGGGCTCTTCATTCGTGCTGATAAACTGTGTATCGGGTCCGGAATGAGTATGGGTTGTCGAAAGCCGTATCCGATCCGGGTGAAGCCCGGTCCTGCTCGATATCTCCTGAGCCAACTGACGAGCGGAGGCAACACTCAGCAAACATAGATCAAGGACGATCCACACCAACGGTTCTTGCCCTGTGGGTTCGAGCCACCAGGCGTAGGCAAACAGTGGATCGTGCACTCCTTCGGAGTTGTGGGTACGGTCACCATAGCCCATGAGGGGTACGCTCTCTTTGGGAGTAATGTCCTCATAGGCGATTGCAGTTTTCAACATTCCTTCCTCCTCTACCATTAAAAAAACACTTCCATCGTCTAAAACAGATCCATATAATACAGACAAACTTCAAACCCATCCACACCTTGAGGAGGCAGCACTCGATGAACATTTTAGCCTTTGGCTCCCATCCCGACGATGTAGAGTTCTTGTGCGGCGGTACCCTGCTGAAATATAGGAAACAGGGGCACAAGATCTTCATCGCCCTTACCACCAGCGGGAACATCGGCTCCAACCTCATCGAGGGGCGGGAGGAGATCGCCCGTACCCGCGAAACGGAACAATTGGAAGCGGCCCGCTTCTACGAGGCCGAAGTTCGATTCTTGAGATACGACGACGAAGGCTTGGTGGACAGCCAGAAGGTACGCCGTCAGGTGATCAACGCCATCCGCTGGGCCGACCCGGAGGTCATATTCACCAACTTTCCCGGAGACCGCAGCACCGATCACAACATGACCGGCACGATCGTGGGCAGGGTGATGCTCTCCCTGCCCGGGAAGAACGTTCCCGCCGACGAGCCGCCCATCGAGAAGGTGCCGTCGCTGTTCTACTGGGACACCGCCGCGGGGATTCATTTCGAACCTGAAGTATACATTGATATCACCGATACCTACGAAGAGAAGATCAAAGCCCTCGAATGCCATAAGAGCCAGAACGCCTGGATGGACACCTTTCAGATCCACGGTTTCGTGGAACACTGCCGGATTCTGGCGGAGTTTCGGGGACTGCAGGCGGGCTGCCGGTATGCCGAAGGGTTTCGGGCCTACAGGATTCACGGATACATGCCGGACTTCAAGCTGCTGCCCTAGATCTCAGGACTGTACGGGAGGCAGAATAGGATGCGAAACACCTGAACTTCTGCGAGCTGGAGGCCCACGCTCCGGCGGTACAACTGGATCCCGGGGCGGAGCAAATGTCAGGAGTCGAGGTTCTGCTGTTCAAGGACGAAATCGAGAGAATATCCTCCCTTGCCCGGCACTTGGTGAGCCCGGAATTCGATGCGAACAGGTTTTTCACCGACTGAGGGTCGGGAGGGATCCCTACCCTTTCAACCCCGTCATGGTGATTCCCTGTACGAAGTACTTGGACAGGAAGAGGTACAGGATCACCAGGGGCAGGCAGGCGATCACTCCCGCTGCCAACTGTTCCGGATAGGGAGTGTTGTACCCTCCCTTGAACAGGGCGATCCCCTGAGCCAGCACGACCATCTCCGGGGTGGAGATCAGAATCAAGGGCCAAATGAGCAGGTTCCAGACCCACTGGGCATGGAAGACCACCAGAGCCAGAAGAGCGGTGTTGGCCATGGGCAAACCGATGCGGCCGAAAATGGCGTACTCGTTGGCACCATCGATGCGGGCACTCTCGATGAAATCATCCGGGATGGAGTAGAAAAATTGACGCATCATGAACACTCCGAAGGCGGTGAGGCTCTCCGGGATAATCAAGCCCGCATAGGAATTCTGCAACCCCATCTGGCGTACCAGGATGAACAGCGGAACGACGATCGCCTGAAAGGGGATCATGATCGTGGCCAACACAACGGTGAACAGGAGCCCATTACCCTTGAACCTGTACTTGGCGAAACCATAGCCCGAGGTGGCGGAGAAGAACAGACAGAGCAGTACCGCTAAGATCGTGACGATGAAACTGTTTAGGATGTAACGAGGGAAGTTGAAGTCCGGATAGGCGGTGAATACGCGAATGTAACTGGTCCAGTTCCACTCCGGCGGAAAGAAACGGAGAGGAATAGCGAGGATATCTCTGTTGAGCTTAAAAGAAGAGAGAACCATCCAAAAGAAAGGAAAGACAAATACAATCCCGATAAATCCAACAACGACATAGAGAATCGTTCTCTGAGCGGTCTTGGTGATTCTCATAGATCTCACTAGGCTCCGATAGCGCCGGATTTGAACAGGCGCAACTGAATCAGGGAGAAGACCAGGAGGGTCAGGAAAAACAGAACAGAAATCCCCGACGCATAGCCGAATTTGCCCAGCCTGAAAGCTTCACGGAAAATGAGCAGGGAGAGTACCTCGGTGGAACGGCTGGGCCCCCCCTGGGTGATCACGTACTGTATCGAAAACTGGCCAAAGGTGAAAATGATACAGGAAACCATGGCCAGGGCAATGGTGTTGCGCAAAGTCGGGATGGTGATGTAGAACAACTGGGCCCAGAAACCGGCCCCGTCGATGCGCGCCGCCTCGAAATAGCTCACCGGCACATTCAGCAGCCCGGCGATGTAGATCACCATGTAATAGCCCACCGATTTCCAGACGTAGACGATGATCACGGCGTACGGCGTGACTCGGGTATCGGTGAGCCAGGCGGGTGAAACGCCGATAATCTTTCTAAGCAGAATGGGGAGGATGCCTGTTCCTTGATACATAAACTCCCATACCACCCCTACGGCTACGATCGACAGTACCACCGGCAGGAAGATGAGGGACTGCCAGAAATTCTTGTAGCGGAGCAGCCGGCTCCCGAGCATGAGGGCAAAAATAAACGCCAGGATATTGATGGCCGCCACGCTGACGGCACTGAAGTGGATCGTACGCAGGAAGGAGTTCAGCACCCGCGGATCGCCGGCCATTTTAATGATGTTCTTGAATCCGACAAACTCCTTGGGAGCGAGCAGGTTCCATTCGAAAAGCGATAATCGGAAAGCGCTGATAATAGGATAGATCAGAAAGATGGAGAAAAAAATCAGCGTCGGTAGGATGAAGACATAACCGTGCCTCTGCAGACGGGTCACGGAGTAGCTGGCTTTACGCATGGAACCTGGCCTCTTGAAAAATGAATGCCCCCGATCACAAGACCGGGGACATTCAGTGACAGTTACTTACTCGTAAACCGCGCGGATGTCGCTCGCCAACGTGGCCACCGAATCATTGACGCTGCCTCCCCCGTAGATGACACTGGAGATGGCGGCCCAGACGGCGTCTTCGACCTGGCTGCCCTTGGTGGAAGACAACCACACCGCTGTTTTGGCCAGCTCGCCCATGAACACCTCATCGTAGTAGGGGATAGAGGCCTTGGCCAGTTCCGGGTCCAGAGCCTGAGAACCGTCCGAGTACTTTACCCGGGGCTGGTGATAGCCCAATTTGATGAACTCGTTGGTCTGGCTGGCCATGGTGTCCAGCCACTCAAAGGTCAGAACCGGATCTTTGGCCAGGCGGGATACGTAGAGACAGTACCCGTAACCCACGCCGCCTATATCCTTACCGTCGGGATAACGAGGATAGGCGAAGGGTTCGATGTTTTCCCGCGGCATTTTCCAATTGTCTGCCACTCCCCAGTACCAGGTACCTCCGGTGAGGAACATGCCCGTTTTGCCGGTGCCGAAACCGCCACGGTCGTCTTCAGCCAGACTGGGATCCCAAATCTTATCTTTGACCACGAAATCGGTGTAGGTCGTCAAGGCCCGGGCCAGTTCCTGAGGCTTATCCATACTGGCCACGATTCCCTTTTCTGAGCCCCAATCCAAACCGCGCTGCTCCATCATGTTCAGCAGAACCAGATAACTGAAGATTCCGGCTTTGGAGTTGGCCATGAAACCGTTGCGCACTCGTGAGCCGCCCTCTTCCTTGACCAGCTTTTTACCGACCGCAACGAACTCGTCCCAGGTCTTGGGTTTGTCCGTTTTCGGGTTGAGACCGGCTTCCTTCATGAACTCTACGTTTATCCAGGCTACATAGTTGGACAGCTCAAAGGGAATACCATAGTACACGCCGTCCCACACACCGCCACAGGTGTTGATGGCCCCGGGGGTCCACATGTCCACGACCTGCTGGACCGAGCTCTTCCCGAAACCTTTCGGCTCGATGGGCACCATCTGCCCGGCCTGGAGAAACTCGGCCGATTCTCCGTTGCTCAGAGCAAAGGAGTCGATCTCGCCATCGGCTGCCAGAGCTACGCGAATCTTGTCGCGCCGATCAGCGTCCGGAAGAAGCAGGATTTTAACTTCCACCTCCGGATGTTTAGCCTGGAACAACTCCACAGCATGATTGTTGATCGGGTCGTAGGATGTCTCGGTCCAGTGAAAGTGGACAATCCTCGTCACCTCCGTAGCCTTCTGGCCGCCTGCCCATACCACTGATGCCAGCAATCCCAGCATCAGTACCAATAGCAATACTTTTCGCATAATGCGCCTCCTTAGATAACCGGAAACGAATCCGGTCTTTATTTAACAGCCAATCACGGGCTGTGTCGCCATTATGATAAAGGCGAGTGAAACAATCAACTCTATCCCAATCCCTTCAGTTTCAACGCTTCCATGGTCAGTTGGACGTAGCTCTGCACGGTTTCCTCATGTTCTTTTTTTCCTTTTTCCACCGTGGCATTTCGAGGGTCGGTCTGCACCACCCGTCCCGGACTCGGATTCTCGCTGAATCCGGCCCCATCGACGATCGAGAAATCCGGATAATGAATCGGAACGCTCCGATCGGGCAGCTGGGACAGATCGACCATGGAATCACTGCCGTACACAGCTTTCTGATAGTACATCATCATCGAGGTCTCGAAAAGGTCGGCATGACCGGCCAGATTCTTCTCGGAAACATCCAGGGTGAATGCCAGCCGCCACACAACCATACT
>CAZBXU010000074.1:0-17788 GCA_964495755.1 uncultured Spirochaetaceae bacterium
GACCTAGTTTCCTTTGAATCCCTCAAGGACTTCGAGCAGCAGATCCGGTGTATCCGTGATGAGGCCGTCCACCCCCCAGCCGATCAGTTTTTTCATGATCCTCTGATCGTTCACCGTCCAGGGGATGACCTTGATCCCGAGCCGGTGGGCTTCCTCCACATCCCGCCGTTCGATCTCCCGGTAGTAGGGACTGAGGATATCCGCTCCAAAGGCATATACTAGGGTGGGGGCGCTATTGTAATCGTCAAAATCAAGATCAGCCAGCCAAGGAGAGGGTCCCTCCCCTCCCGGCTGCAGGTTATACCAGGCGCCGTTGATCGAAAAATTCCTGGCCGTCAGGCAGGCAATCGAAATGTCCGGGGCCGTTTCCTTCACTGCCTTCAGGCTCCGCCAGTCGAAGGACTGGATCGTCACGCGGGACTCCATCCCGAACTGGCGAAGCGCATTGAGCACGAGCTCCACTACTTCGTTGTAGTCGATCGTGTATTCCGGAAAGGGGGGATAGGTCTTGATCTCCAGATTGAAGAGCAAGGTATCCGCTCCCATGGAATCGACCAGCGCAAACACCTGAGACAGGGAAGGGATCTTTTCTCCCGGAAGCGCGACCTGGTCCCGAAATTTGTACCAGTAGTCGCTACCCCGTTTGATCTCTCCCACCGAGTAGCCCTGGAGCTGTTCGAAATCGAGATCTCTGATCAGGATCGGGGCATCTCCTTCTAGAAAGCGGCCGTCCGGACCACGGGTAATCGTCGGATTCAGCCTGTAGTCGTGGCTGACCACTACGATCCGGTCTTTGGTTACGGCCAGGTCCATCTCGAGGGTGTCGACCCCGAGCTCCACAGCGTAGGCAAAGGCGGCCAGGGTGTTTTCCGGGCGGCGAGCCCTTCCACCCCGATGAGCCTGGACGTCGAAATCCGGTGCGGGGTCCGCCCGCAGGAATCCGGGGATCAGGAGCGCCGAGAGGATCAGGAAAAGGCAGGCTCGCCGAAACAGCGCATCATTTCTCCGTGCCAAGGGCGAATCCCCGCATGAAACTCTCCTGCATGAAGAAGAAGATGAGCAGCGGCGGGATCATGGTCATGACCACCCCGGCCATGATCACCCCCCAGTTGTTCATTGTTTCGGTGGAAATAAGCATCTTCACCCCGATCTGGACCACCCGCATGTGTTTGGAGTTGGTGGCCATCAATGGCCAGAGGTACTGGTTCCAGATGTAGATGAACTCGATCACCGTCAGTGCCCCGATCGTGCTGGCCGACAGGGGAATGAGGATCTGGAAGAGGTAGCGCATGGGGCCGCAGCCGTCCATTTTGGCCGCATCGAGCAGCTCGACCGGCACCTGGCGGAAGCGCTGAACGAAGAGGAAGGTCCCTGTGGCGCTGGCCAGGAAGGGCACGATCAGGGCCCAGTAGGTGTCGATCCACTTGAGCTTGCTCATGATGTCGAACAGGGCCACGATGCGCACGGGGATGGGGAGCAGCAGGGTCACCAGAACCACGAAGAAGAGGATACTCTTCCCCTTGAAATTGAAGTGGGTGAAGGCGAAGGCGGCCAGCAGGCTGAGCAGGATCTTCCCGACGCTGACCATGAAGGCGATGAAGAAGGAGTTGAACATCATCCGGCCCAGGTTGACACTCTTCCAGGCGACAACAAAATTGCTGAAGTTCCGGGAAGGCAGAAACTTGGGCGGGTAGGAATAGACCTGGGCGGGAGTCTGGGTGCTGATAATTATCGAAAGAATCACAGGGGCTCCGACGATCAGAATCGAAAGAATGACCAAAAAATACAAGATCGAGCGTTGATACGGTTTCATTCTCATGGTTCTTTCCTCCCTATTGATAATGCACTCTTCTGCCCGTGGTGCGGAACTGGATCAGGGTCAGTCCCACCACCAGGGTGAAGAGGATGAAGCTCTCCGCCGCGGCATAGCCGGTCTTGTGGAACACGAAGAAGTCCTTGTACAGCTGGTAGATCAGGATGGTGGTGGAATTGGCCGGCCCCCCCTCGGTCAGGACATCGATCAATCCGAACGAGGCGAAGTAGGAGTAGATCAGGTTCATCACCAGGAGGAAAAAGGTCATCGGCGTAAGCAGGGGAAAGGTGATGATCCGGAAACGTTTCACCGCTCCGGCTCCATCGATCGAGGCGGCTTCCAGAGCCTCTCTCTCAACGTTCTGCAGTCCGGTGAGGTAGAAGATGATGTTGTACCCCAGGTTCTTCCAGGTGGCGGCCATGGTCACCACGATCAAGGCCAGGGTCCCATTGGTCAGCCACCCCGGACGCACCCCGAAGAGGGTCTCGCTGAAATAGATCAGGTAGCCGGTGGCCGGGTTGAAGAGGAAGAGGAATATGGCCCCGGAGATGGCCGGGGAGAGGGCATAGGGCCAGATCAGTAAAGAGCGGTAGACCCTCTGTCCCTTCAGCTTCTGGTTGAGCAGGATGGCGATCATCAGGGAGATGAACAGACCGACAACCACGACGACGGCGGAGAAGATCAGGGAGGTCACGAAGCTGCGGATATAATCGTCGCTGGTGAAGAGCTTCTGGAAGTTGTAGAAGCCGGCGAAGATCTTGCGGATCCCGAAGGGATGGACCTTGTACAGGCTCAGTCGGAAGGTCTCGACGGCCGGGTAGAAGAGAAAGACGATCAGGATGAAGAAACTGGGCAGCAGCAGCAGGTAGGGCAGCCATTTATTCTCAAAGGTCGATTGCATAAACTCCTCTCCTCTTCAGTCGGTTTTGAGAATCCTATTTTTGCACGTGATTTCACCATAGTACAATGGGGAAGCTGCCCCCCATCGGCAAAAAAGTGGCTGCGGAAATCTCTTCCCGCAGCCACCGTTTCTGTCAGGCATGAGCTACATGTTCAGCTCGTTCCACTCCTTAATGGCCTGGTTGGCTTTGCCTGCAGCCTCGTCCAGGGCCTGTTTGACCGTGGCATCCCCGGCGTAGACCTTCTGGATGCCCGCCTCTATCAAGGCGCGGACCTCGGGAAACACGCCGATCAGGGCTCCGGCGGTGTTCACCGTATACGGAGTCTCCAGCAACTGGTTGAAGGCGGTGAGGAAATTGGGATTGTCCCGGAACCAGCCTTCGGATTCCAATTTTTTCATGGCCGTCTTGCGCACGGCGAAATAGCCCGTGCCCTTGTGCCACTTCATCTGGGCATCATCCTGCGAGATATACTTGACCAGCTTGAAGGCGGCGTAGGTTTCGGCGTCGGGGTGTCCGGCGGAAAGCCAGAGGGTTCCACCGCCGATGGTCACCCCTCCCTTGGCGCCTGCTGGCTTCGGCACATAGCCGGTGCCCATATCCCAGCCTTTGTCCTTCAACAGGCCGGTGAGCTGGTTCACGTCCGAGGTGGATGACATGACCATGGCCACCTCTCCGGAGCCGAAGGCGGCTCGGTGGTTGGCCCAGCCTGGTCCCACGTCGAGGAAGTAGCCGTCCCGCTCCATGCCGGTCCACCACTCGAGGATCTTCTGTCCGGGCTCCCGGTTGAACAGCACCTCAGTGGGGAACTCCCCTTTGCGGCCGTTGTCCTTGTTCACGAAGGGCGCGTCCATGATGCAGTGCCACTCCTCGGTATACCAGTTATTGAGGTTCCAGGTGATCGCGCCCTTGAGCCCCAGACTGGAGCCTTTGAGCTTCTTGGAGTACTCGATGACGTCGTCGAAGGTGGCCGGCGCCTTATCGGGCAGACCGGCCTGCTTGAAGAAGTTCTTGTTGTAGTACAACAGCGGTGTGGAGGAGTTGAAGGGCATGGAGTAGTGGGTCCCGCTGATCGTGTAGTAGGTGCCCACGGGAGAGAAGAAGGCGTCCCAATCGATCGTCTCCCATTTGGTTAGATCGCCGATCGGTACCACCATGCCGCTGTTGGCCATGCCCAAGGTGCCGATTTCGTAGAGATGGAACACGTGGGGGGCGTTGCCCGCCTTGAAGGCGGCGGCGGTCTTGTTCAGAGTATCGTTGTACGAGCCGGTGAACTGGACTACCACGTTGATGTTGGGATTCTGATCCATGAAATCCTGGACGATCCCCTCGATCAACTCGATCCTTGCTCCGCCCATGGCGTGCCACATGTCCACGCTGACCGAACCTGAAAGGGCCGGTGGCTCCTGGGACCCCCCTGCGAAAAGCAGGCCCGGGAGCAGTAGAGAAGCACAAATAATGATGTATAAGACCCAGCGTTTCATAAATACCTCCTGTTGTTTTGGTCTCGTTCTCGATTATACTGGAAATATCTATATCGTACAACTTCACAAATCATACTACTGCTCTAAACTGCTCTCCCCCGGCTTGAGCATTGCCGGCATACTGTTTATGATGCTCCTCATGGCGATGCCTCGGGTGATCATCATCGGAGGAGGAGGCACGGGCGCAGCCCTGGCCTACGATCTGAGTCTAAGGGGAATCGAAGTCACGCTTCTCGAAAGGGGCGAGCTAACCTCCGGGACCACCGGCAGGCATCACGGGCAGCTGCACTGCGGAGCCCGCTATGCGGTGCAGGATACCGGGATAGGTCGGGAATGCATGCAGGAGAGCGCGATCCTCAGACGGATCGCCCCTGCTTCCATCGAGTTCAACTACGGTCTGTTTGTGGCCATTACCGAGGAGGACGAGCAGTACTGCGACACCTTCCTCCCCGCCTGTGCCGCCTGTGGTATCCCGACCCGTGTCCTTAAGCCAAAACGAGCCCTGGCCATGGAGCCGAACCTCAACCCAAAGCTTAGACTGGCCGTACAGGTGCCCGACGGCAGCATGGATGCCTGGCGGCTCGCCTTGCAGTTCTTCGCCTCCGCCAGGTACAACGGTGCGGACATACGCAGCTTCTGCGAGGTGGTCGGCCTGAATCTGTCTTCCGGCGGTGCAGTGGGAACCCAGTTCCGTGTGACCGGGGTTCGCATTCTTGATTACCGCTCCCGGGAGGAGTGCAACCTCGAAGCAGATCTGGTCATCAACGCAACCGGCGCCTGGTCGAAGAGGATCGCCCGCCTGGCGGGGATAGACATTTCGGTCAGCCCTTCTCCCGGCACCATGGTGGCGGTGAGAGGCCGGCTGACCAACATGGTGATCAGCCGTCTGCATCCAGCGGGAGACGGCGATATCATCGTACCCCAGCGAAATCTCTCCATCATCGGCTCCACCCAGCGGCTGGCGGAGAACCCGGATTCCATAGAAACGCCTGAAGAGGATGTGGGGAAACTGCAGCGACTGGCCGCGGAGATGGTCCCGGCGTTCAAAGACGCACCCTATCACACGGCCTGGTCCGCGGCCCGGCCTCTGGTGGGCGAGGCCAGTGGCGAGGGGCTACGCAGCTTGAGTCGTGATTTTTCTCTGATCGATCATGGAGGACCTGACCGTGTAGAGCGTTTCCTGTCGATTCTCGGAGGAAAGGCGACCACGCTTCGAGCCATGGCCGAGATCACGGCGGATCAAGCCTGCCAACAGCTGGGGATCCAAGCCTCCTGCCGCGCTGCCGAATACCCGCTGCGGCCGGCTCGCAGTTTCTACAGTGCACACGCGCAGCGAGCACCGGCCTCGGGAGCAAACGCAGGTTCGGAGGAGCGAATCGTGTGAGCCGGCCAACGATTACCTTCCGGGTCTTTCGTCTTCGAGCCGGAGATCCCGACTCGGCCCGCTTCGAAGAAACAAGACTTACGGTGAATGAAACCACCACCGTTCTGGATGTGCTTGAACGGCTGCGCGGAGGGGACCCGACCCTGATGTATCGCCACTCCTGCCATCACGGATCCTGCGGGACCTGTACCTGCCGGATCAACGGCAGGGAGAGTCTGGCCTGCACGACCCGGGTGCTGGATCTCGATGCAAAGGTTGTGACCGTAGAACCTTTGCGAAAACTTCAACCCGTGGGAGATCTGGTGGTGGACCCGGTCGATTTCTTCCGGGAGTATCCTTCGGAGTGGCAGACCCTGCGGGGAAGCGAATGGCAACCCGAAGCTTCTCCGCCGGAAGATCTGCCGGGCTTCACCCGCCTGGAGAACTGCATCGAGTGCGGAGCCTGTGTTTCCGCCTGCCCTGTGGAAAACTTTCTCGGTCCTGCGGTTCTGGCCGGGCTCAACCGGGAGCGGGCCAATCGTCCGGGAAAAGAGGCCCAGCTGCTCGAGCTTGCCGAATGCGATCGAGGTGTCTGGAAGTGCGAACGGGCTCTGGAGTGCAGCCGGGTCTGCCCCACCGGGGTCTATCCGGCCCGGCACATCCAAGAGCTGCGCAGAAGGCTGAAGTGAGCTTCTGCGCATGAAATTCTTAAAGATTCACTTGATTACCCTGATTGCCTTCACCTATCGGGTCTTCTTTTTGTTTCTCCTCCCGCAGGCGGTAACAGCGGCGCCGCCGGTCGTGCTGGCGGTCCCGGCAAACGAGGAAGGTTTGGTTCGCTTTCGACAGTGGACACCCCTGGCAGAGTATTTTAGGGAAGAGAGCGGCCTGAGCCTGATCTTCGAGATCGTCGAAGATCATCCTTCCGTTCTTCGAGGCATGGAGAACAAGCTGTACGATCTGGCATTCGTAGATCCGATATGGTACATACTCCTTGCCGATCGAGGACTCTGCATACCCATGGCCCGGCCGATCGTGGCCAGCCGAGACACATTCCGGTCGCTTCTCATTGTTCACCGGGATTCGATCGTCCGTAGCGTCGATGACCTTTCAGGGAGACGGGTCGCGCTGACGGTCCCGTTTGAATCGGCCGGGGGATACTATATTCCTCTCGCCCTCCTCGAAGCGAATAACCTTTCGATAGCCGACAACGAAAAATTCGTCTTCTCGGACGCGTTCCTCAGCATTCTGAAAGGAGTGGCCTACGGCAAGCTCGAAGCGGGATTCGTCAGCTCCCCCGTGCTTGACGACCTGAGGAACGCCTTTCTCCGGGAACAGGTACGGGTCGTGCTGGAATCTGAGGCGATTCCGCAGTGGACCGTTGTGGCTAGAGGAGACCTTCGACAGGAAACGGTCGCTGTTATCCGAAAGTGGCTGCTGGAGGCCGCAAATACCGAACAGGGACGACGCGCCCTGGCTCTGGCCGGCTTCAGTGCATTCATAGAGGCTCAGGACCTTGACTACAATATTGTCCGCCGCTATCTCGAAGCTGTGGGGGATCGGATTGTCCCTCCAGAGTAAGATATTCATTTTTATTACCGTGCTGCTGCTTCTCATCGCCTTCGAGTGGATCTTTTTCACTATCTTCGAGAGCAAAGTATTGCAGGAAGAGATGAGCGACTGAGTCGCCTTGGCCCGGGCAATCGTCAATAAACCCAGTGTGCTGCTCTTCGACGAGCCTCTCTCCAACCTGGACGCCAAGTTGCGGGAGCAGATGCGCGTTGAGATTCGCAGGATCCAGCAGACCTTCAAGATCACCAGTGTCTACGTTACCCATGACCAGGACGAGGCCATGACCGTCTCCGACCGGATCGTCGTGATGAATGACGGCGAGGTAATGCAGGTCGGCACGCCCGTTGAAATCTACTCACGGCCGGCCAATCTGTTCGTGGCGGATTTTATCGGCAAGGTGAATCTCATCGAGGGACGGGTTGTGGAGCAAAAAGGCAAAGCCTTTACCGTGGAGTATGCGGGGGGGCTCAAGGAAATTGCCAGCGTCGGCGGTGCTCTGAAAGAAGGGCAGAAAACGCTCACCGTGATCCGTCCTGAGTCTCTCCGCTTAGAACAAACACGAACCTCTCACTCCGATTTCCTGCGCGGTAAGGTAGTGAAGATGGTTTATCTCGGACCTACCGTTGAGTACGAACTCGCCGTTGATGGGCAAAAGAGGACGATCGCCGCTGTCGTGTCCAATCCGATCGAGGCCGGATTTTTCGATATCGGTGAGGAAGTCGCTCTGGATTTTCATCCTCAAGCTGCCCACCTTCTTCCCGCCTGAGGGCAGCAGCTTCTCCTCCAGGTAGCCCTTCTCGGTCAGATAGTCATTGGTCCGTTCGGACAGCCCCTGCGTTTCATCCCTCAATTTCTGAAAATCTTCCTCGGTGAAGGAATAGGAGGGATTGTAGTCGGCCTCTTCGCCGTACTTCATCAGCTTGGAGAAGATATGGGAGGATTCGGTTGGGAAGGGGCCGTTTTCCACGGTCACAGGAGATCCTTAGTATCTCAGAAAGCAAGCAATCACCTTTCCGGACGAAATGCCGAGAGGTTTTTTTTCTAGATTTGACAGCAGCAATGCCTCTGCGTTAGAATGTTGATGGAGAAAAAAATCTCCACAAAAAAAACACAAGGAGGAGAGAATGAAAAAAATAGTGCTTGCATTGCTGGTGCTGTTGGCCTCAGCAGGCTTGCTGTTCGCCGCAGGACAGCAGGGGACGGCGGAGAAACTGGAGCTGAAGGGAGGTACGGCGGCGTATCTGTTCCAGGGAATGCCGTTGAACGACATCGCCGCCGCCTACAACGCGGCTCATCCCAACGTCGATGTGGAGCTGATTCCCTTTCCCGAGGATTGGGCGGCAGTCACGAGCAAGCTGCAGCTGGAGGCGGCCAGACAAACCGCCACCTACGACTTTATTACAGCAGGCGCCGCTTTTCTCGATGTGGCCACTGCTGGGAAGCTCGGCATCATCGATCCGATCGACACCTACCTGGCCAAAAAGGTCAAAGACGACATGCTTCCCTCTATCCAGGGAGAGATGCGCATGGAAGGCAAGATGTACGCCTTCCCCATGGTCACGGACATTGTTGGGTTTATCTACCGGCCCTCTTATTTGCAGAAAGGCGGATACGCGGATCCACCAGCCACCTGGGACGATCTGCTCACCTACTGTAAAAAACTGGACCAGGTCTTTGCTGGCCAGGAAATATGGCCACTGGGATTTGACTGGTACTGGCGGCCCTGGGGCGGTTATATCCCGATACTGCAGAGCTACACGGATGAACCCTTTCCAGATGGCAGGACAGACACCTCATCAGCAGCTGCCAGGAAAACCCTGGAGCTGATGAAAGCCTACTATCCCTACATGCCCCCCGCTGCGGCAGGCAACCTGGCAGCATCCCAAGCGTTTCAGGCAGGAGCTGTCGCCATGGAGGTTTACTGGCAGCCCCAGATGCTGCGAGCTATCCAGGCCGGGCAGCCCGAGGACGACCTGAGGATGGTCTCCACCCCCAAGGGAACCAGGGGAGGCACCGTGTTCTGGTCCACCGGTTACATGCTGACTAAGTACGGGAAGGACAAACAGGCATGTGTGGACTTCTTCAGCGAAGCCCTCCGCAGCCGGGATTTTTACAAGGGGGCCATCGCCAACTGGAAGCTCCTGCCGTTCAGATCGGCCTACACGATGGTGAAGGACGATCTACTTCCCTTCTTCCCGACTCTTATTTCAAGGCTGGAAAGCGGAGAGGCCATTGCCATACCCAATACCGGCTACATGATGGCAGCCGAGTTGGACGTGCTGCGTGAGGAGCTGACCAAGCTGATGGACGACGAGCAGACGGTCCAGCAGACCATGGACAACATGACAAAACGCATCGGGGAAAAAATCGCAGCGATGGAATAGCACTACCTAAATTGGGGAAGCTGGCACTCAGCGGTCTGCTTCCCCCTTTTTTTTCTGCATTTTCTGTAAATCAGAAAGGGGATAGGGAGCTCGATGAACACACTGTTTCGTAGGATCTGGAAGGAACGCAGCGGATATGCCTTCATTGCTCCTCTGTTGGGGTATATAGGCATGTTCATCTTCCTGCCCGTAGTCTATACGATCGTTCTGTCGTTTACCCGCCACGAGTTCTTGAGACCGACGAAGGATGCCTTGGTGGGGTTGGTCAACTACGTGGAGTGGTTTCACGATCCGGCGATTTGGGAGACCTTTAAGAACACCCTCTACTTCCTGGCCATGTACATACCGGCCCATGTTCTCTACGGCCTGATTCTCGCTCTCCTTACCAACAGCATCGTCAACCGGCGCGTAGCCACTCTGTACAGGAGCCTGCTCTACATTCCCGTTGTCCTCCCACTGCCGATCGTGGCCTACGCCTGGAAGTGGATGTACGATCCCACGATCGGAGTATTCACCCACATCATCGAAGATATCCTGGGACTCTCGTTTCCTTTCAAAGGGTGGCTGATAGACAAACGCCTGGCCATGCCCTCGATAGCCATCATGAGCGTCTGGCAGTACTCCGGGTGGATCATGATGCTGTTCCTCGTGGGATTGAACAACATTCCCAACCAGCTCTACGAGGCGGCCAGGATCGACGGCTCGAGCGCCTGGAAGTCCTTCTGCCGGATCACCCTTCCCCTGCTCAAACCAACCTTTTTCGTGATCGTCATCATGCGCCTGGCTGTGCTGGGGATCACGGTTCAGCCTCTGATCATGACGGAAGGAGGCCCGGGGCGGGCTACCATGACCTACGGCCTGCACGCCTATTACCTCGCCTTTCGCTGGGGGAACTGGAGGATGGGCTATGCCAGTGCCTGGTACGTGATGCTGGCGCTTTTTGCTACGGTTCTGGGAGTCATGGCCTGGAAGTTTCTCAGAGAAGAATCGGTGTACGACTGAAGGGGATAGGCCATGATTACCGCTTCACGATTGAAAAAGGATATTGCCAAGACCGTTATTCATCTGCTCCTCATCGCAGCCGTGTTCGTAGCCATGTTCCTGTTGTTCTGGCTGATCAGCATCGCTGTGCGGCCGGTACAGGAGACCTATAGAGTGGCGGCTTCGCTGCTGCCCAAGAAGCTGACCATAGTAAATTTCCATCAGGTTTTGTTTGAGCTGCCCCAGATGGCCATCTACTACAGAAACAGTCTGATCATCACCTTCATCGCCGTGGGATCGATCGTGATCATTTCTGCGCTGGCCGGCTATGCCTTCGCTCGTGTGCAATTTCCCGGGCGAAATCTGATCTTTTGGGCCGTCATCGCCACTATCTTTTTCCCGTACACGATCAGCCTGCCCGCTCTATACGATATCCTGTTTCGACTGCATCTGACCGATTCTCTAATCGGCCTGATCCTGCCCTACACGGCGATCTGGCTGCGTCTGGGGACACTGATCATGCGCCAGGTTTTTCTGTCAGTGCCAAAAGAGTTGGACGATGCTGCGATTATCGACGGTTGTTCCCGCTTGGGAGCCTTCTGGCGGGTGCTGCTTCCCATTACCTCCAGCGGCTGGGTGGTGGTGGCCATCTTCGCTTTCGTTCCCATGTGGGGTGAGTTCATCCTGGCCTTCACGGTGACTTCCACACCAAAGAGCATGCCGATCTCCATAGGCATGAAGATGCTCGAGCCGAACCCCGCCTTCGCTGAGTGGACATTTCCCGTGGCCGCGGCTGCGGCTTTGATGATCTTCATTCCCTCTCTGCTGATTTTCATAGTATTTCAGAAGTGGTTCACCAAGGGAATCACCGCCGGAGCGCTGAAGTTCTAGGCACTCTCAACCCACGATGCCCAAAAGCAAAGACGGACAAACGATCTACCCCTCGATTCAACAGGGCGTTCGCAAGGAGTGGCGGGGGCTGCAGGACGGCACCAAGGAGTGGTGGCGGGACTTCCGGCGCTTCAGCAACGAGCCCCCGGTGCCCGGCAGGGCCATCCTTCAACCGACAGCGGTCAGGGCCGGGGAAAGGACAATCTTGAAACTCGCCTTCCACGTTGGAAAAGATGGCCTAGAGCCGTACGGTCATATCGCCGTGGAATGTCCGCTGGAGGGTCTGGAGGTATACATCTCAGGAAAACGATACAGGGCGCGGGTTCCGGTCATCTCGGCACACTGCAGCACGTCCCCCGCGGATTTGGATATCAGCTTCTCCTCCGGGATCATTGATATCATGAATCGGGTGTATTCCCTCAAAGAGGGAGAGGTGGTGGAGATTTTGCTCGGGGATCCACGGGAAAGCCCGGCGCTAATGCCCACGATTGCCCAGGAGTATCCCTTCGCCATTGCCCTGGATCGGTCCAACACCGGTCTGTACAGCCGCATTGCCGAATTCCCAGTTTTAGAAGTAACAGGAAGAGCGAAGGATAAGTACCACGTGGTGGCCCGCCCCCTGCAGCGTGTCGGCGAGCCCTTTGCTTTGCTTGCACTTCCCATCGACAGGTACGGCAATCCAGCCGGAGAGGACTCCGGACCAATTACGGTTACCAGCTCCGACCCAACGGCGAAGCTGTCTGTTCAGCAGGTCACAGAAAGGCACCAACGGAGCAAGCGGGATCTTGGCCGTGGAATCGAAGGCATTCTGAACCAACCGGGGGTGCACTATATTACTGTTTGCGATCAAGCCCTCGGCGCCGCGGGCCTCTCAAACCCGATCCTGGTGCACGACGGTGCGGGCGAGGATTACAACCTGTTCTTCGGTGACATCCATGGGCATAACGCCCACTGTGACGGTTCGGGCAGCGCGGATGAGTATTACCGCTGGGCGCGGGATGTCCGGATTCTCGATTTTTCAGCCCTGACAAATCACGCGGAGGAGGCCAAGCGCTACCGGGTAGAGGATTTCTGGCCCATCGTCAAGGAAAAGGCAGCCCAATACAACGAACCGGGCCGTTTCGTCAGTTTCCTGGCCTTCGAATGGGGAAGCTGGGAACGCTTCGGTGACAAGTGTATTTACTACGAAAGTGAGGAAGGGGATTGCTACGGAGCAAACGTCGAATCCAGCAACACTCCGGACAAGCTCTGGCGTCTCCTGCGAGGAAAGCCGGCGATTACCATTGCCCATCACAGCAAGTATGGAGGAAAAACCGATTGGTCCTTCCACGATCCGGAGCTCCAGCCGCTGGTAGAGATCTACTCGACCTGGGGGTCCTCCGAAGAAGGGGGAGAACACTGCGTGCAGAAAGCCTGGGAGAAAGCGTACAAGCTGGGGGTTCTGGCCAGCTCGGACACGCACACGGGCACACCGGGCAACGAGGGAGCGGGGCTGGCTGCCCTGTGGGCCAGGGCGCTCACCCGGAAGGATCTATTCGAAGCGTTACGAAAGCGACGCTGCTACGGGACGACCGGAGCCCGGATACTCCTCGATTTCCGCCTCAACGGCCGAATGATGGGCGAAGAGATACGAGAGGAGAGTGGCGAGGAGCGGGTGGTTACGGTGCTCGCCGCTGGAACGGCAAACATCGGTACGATAGAAATCTTGAAAAACAACGCAGTTGTTCATACGCAGCAGGGACCCGGCAAGACAGCACGCCTGGAGTGGGGCGATCCGGT
This sequence comes from uncultured Spirochaetaceae bacterium, assembly GCA_964495755.1. Lineage (GTDB taxonomy): Bacteria > Spirochaetota > Spirochaetia > SZUA-6 > DRHE01 > JAFGQJ01. The sequence goes on from CAZBXU010000074.1 coordinate 13,167, forward strand.
AAAAAAGCGGGCTGCCGGTCGGGAAGATTTTTACTATGTCCGGGTGACCCAGACGGATGGAAACAAAGCCTGGTCCAGTCCAATCTGGATCAGTTCTGCAGCGCACTGACTAAACTGTATATCTATATAGAGGAATAGCACGATGAGCAAACTGGCAATCGACGGAGGAACGAAGGTACGGAAAGACCCCTTTCCTCCCTGGCCCCATTTTTTCGACGACGAAATAGCGGAAGTCGAAAAGGTCCTCCGTGAGGGCCGGGTAAACTACTGGACGGGAACCAGGGGACGAGAGTTCCAAGAGCAGTTCGCCCGCTTCTGCGGTGCCAAGCACGGGATCGCCGTGATGAATGGGACGGCGGCCCTGCACGTCGCTTTGGCTGCCGCTCAGATCGGACCGGGGGACGAGGTTATCGTTCCTGCCCGGACTTTCATTGCCACGGCGTTTTCGGTTCTACATCAGAATGCCGTACCCGTTTTTGCCGACATAGATCTGAACAGCCATAATATAGATGTCCGGTCAATCCGGGAAAAAATCACAGAACATACCCGGGCGATCATCTGCGTGCATCTGGCGGGATTGCCCTGCGACATGGACCCGATCAAGGAGCTGGCCGAGGAGTTCGATCTGACGGTGATCGAAGATGCCGCCCAAGCTCACGGAGCGAAATACAAGGGTAACCTGGCGGGCAACCTGGGCCATATCGCCGCCTTCAGCTTCTGCAACGACAAGATATTCACCACAGGAGGCGAGGGGGGGATGGTTATCACCAACTCCGATGAGATGGCCGAGATCGCCCGCTCATTCAAGGATCACGGATACGAGGAGCGGGAACGCCGGAGCCTGCTGGAGCTGGAGGCACTCTACACCTATATTCATCATCGAATGGGTTTCAACTACCGGATGACCGAGATGCAGGCTGCCATAGGGTTGAGGGCTCTCGAAAAAATTGAATGGAACCTGCGCAGAAGGCGGGAAAACGCTCGCTATCTCACGGAGCATCTATCGAAACACGATCTGCTGACACCGCCGTTTGAGTCGAGCGAATTCGAACACGCTTACTACAAGTACTACGTCCGCCTCGACCTCGAAAAATTGAAAACCGATCGAGACACCTTCGTCAAAGCAGTCAGAGCGGAGGGCGTGCCGATCGGGTTGGGCACTTCGAGCGAGGACTATCGGGAGCAAGCGTTTCAGAAACTGGTGGGATATGGTCGGACGAAATGCCCCTTCCTCTGTCCCTGGTACAAAGGCCAAGCGGCATACGAGGCGGTAGAGCTACCCAACGCCAAACGACTCGGTGTTGAGGTTTTTGTCCTACAGGTACATCCAACCGTGGAACAGCGAGATCTTGATGATGTTATCGCCGCCGTCGAAAAAGTTCTGGGCGTTTACGGGGCGTAAGAGCTGGGAAAAAGAATGAAAGCGGGTTTTTCCAGGGCGGTCATCACCCCGCCCGTAGGCACCATCATGGGTGGTTATCGCCTACGCCGCGGAGCCGCCGCCGGTGTGCACGACGACCTGGAGGTGCGTTGCGCGGTCCTTGATGACGGGGAGTCGGTTTGCGCTCTGCTTTCGCTGGACCTGCTGGGCCTCGATTACCGGCAGACGGCGTACATCAAGCGGGGGATCGCTGCAGAGTGCGGCTTGCAGCCGGAACGGATTCTGGTGGCCTGCACCCATACCCATTCAGGTCCGGATACCCTAAGCCTCTCCGGTTCCGGCGAGGAGGCAGAGAAATACTACCAAGAGATGTATAGGAGGGCGGCGCAGTGCGTCTGCTCCGCCATGGACCGTCTTGAAAGCACAGCTGTGTCGCTGACCCAAACCGTAGTCCCCAACCTGGCCTTCAACCGCCGCGTTATCCTTCAGGATGGTTCCGTACGGCTGAATTTAGAGCGGATCGACGAATCCCAAATCGCCGAAAGAGGACCTGTGGATCCCACCGCCTCAATGCTACTGTTCAGTCAAGGAACTGAGTTCAGCGGAGCCATCAGCAACTTCACGCTCCACGCAACTGTTCTGAACGAGGACAATCTTCTGTTCACCCGGGACTGGCCCGGGTATCTGGTGGCTAGTCTGGAAGCTTCTCTTCCGGGTAAGCCCGTCGTTCTGTTCTTCAACGGCGCCTTTGGCAATATCAATCAGATAAAAACCCCGGGGGATTGGGTTTCCACCTTCCAGGAAGCGGAGAGGATAGGCAAGACAATCGGCGGAAAGCTTGCCGGTGCTATAGAATCCCGATGTTTTCTTCAGGAGGCGGCGATAAACTCGAAACATGCCTGGGTTACGATTCCAAGGAGAGAAGCTCGCAGCCTGGCAGAGATCGATGGGGACATCGCCAGGGTCGAAGCCCAACTGGCCGATGGAGAAAGCAGGGAAGATGGTGGTGCTGCGAAACTTGAAAAGGAATTGATATTTCTAGCGGAAGAAAAGGCCTTAGGCCGCGCTCCGAGCCTGGAGCAGATTGAGATCCAGCGCATCACCCTCGGCGAGATTGAGATTATCGGGCTGCCGGGAGAGATATTCGTTGAGTATGGGCTGGAGCTGAAAAGGACCTCGCCGATGCGTCACTGTCTGATCTTCGGAAACGCGAATGGATCGGCAGGCTATGTTCCGCTGATGGAATCGTTTAAGGAAGGGGCCTATGAAACACGACTTTCTCAGGGGAGTCGGCTGGCTCCGGAAGCGGGAAAGTTGATCGTCCAAGCCGTCGCAAAGCTGAGGAGTAAAGGTTCCAGGAGGCCGTTATGAACATCGCCCTGATCGGTACAGGAGCAATGGCCCGCAGATTTCTAACCGCGGTTTATGAAAACCTCGAGGATGTACGTTTCATTGCTGCCCACAGCAGGCAGGCGGGGCGGCTTGAGAAATTTCGACAGGAATATCCACGGCTTGACTGCACTACCGAGCTGGCCACACTTTTAGGGAACAAAAACGTCCACGCCGTTTATATCAGTACTCCCGTGCACACCCACGCCGAGCTCTGTATCGCCGCTGCTCGGCAGGGAAAGCATATCCTGTGTGAAAAACCGATGGCTCTAACCGTTGTGGATTGCGAGCGTATGATTGAAGCGGCTGAAGCCAACGGTGTAGTGCTGCAAATCGGCTACATGATGCGTTTTCATCCTGCCCACCAGCTCATAAAAAAGCAGATAGATTCGGGCGAGTTGGGGGCTTTGCGATTCGTACACCTGGAACGTACTTGTCTTATCGACTTCCTCTCTGCCGAGATGCCGGACCACAGGAAGTGGTTCATCAAACCGAAGGAAAGCGGCGGGGGTGCGCTCATGGATATCGGCTCCCATCTAATAGATCTGCTACTGTACCTGCTCGATAGGGAGATCGAATCCTGTCATTTGCAGATCCGGGAAGATCGTCGGTTGGGCGTGGAAACGGACGCCCTGGCGAGTTTTCGCTTTCGGGGAGGCATCCTGGCCACGATCTTTGCCAGCTGGCAGATCCCGCTCCACGACAACATTCTGCAGGTGTACGGAGATTCGGCGAGTCTTTTTGCCCGGCGGACTCTCGGACCATATACGGATGGAACTCTGGAACGGATTACCGAGAAGGGGCGGAAACAAATCCCGGTGTCCTACAGGAATCACTACGTTCTAGAACTGAAGCATTTCAGGGACTGCATTGTGGATAAAAAGCAACCTCTCACCAGCGGGCGCGCCAGCCTGCTTACAGAACGAACCCGGGAATTGCTGTACCAATACATCAGGTGAATCAACCACGCTGCTCTCAAGGCGTAGTCACTGTTGCAGAGATGCATAGCCAGTTTGGCGGCGACTGACCTCCCATCCCAATATGGCCTCCTGCTGGCAAATCTACCACCAGGATGATACAATTGCGTAGCCGGTGAAACCGGCATTTCAAGGTCACAGACCGGGTTTCATCGTCAACCGGGGGATATGGGGTCGGAATAGACGGACCTTGCCCGCTGTCGATAATATAATCTTGGGAAGAAAGAGGAGTACGAGTATGAATTTTGGGCTCATTGGATACGGCGCATGGGGATGCTACCATGGCGAAGCGATCGCCCAAGGTGACGGCACCGAACTAACGGCTATCGCCTGCAAGAGCAAACGAACGGTTCAAAAAGCAAGCGGCGACTATCCCGAAGCCGCTGTGTATCGAGATTATAGGGATCTATTGAAACGAGAAGATATCGAGGCGGTCGATATCGTTCTACCCACCTTTCTTCATGCCCAGGTAGGGATAGAGGCCTTGAATGCGGGAAAACATGTACTTCTGGAAAAACCGATGGCTGCCAGTGCCGAACAGTGCGACCGCCTGCTTGAAGCGGCGCGGAGAAACGAAAAAGTCCTATCCATCGGCCATGAGTTCCGCTTGTCCACCCAATGGACTAAGGTCAAAGAGCTCGTGGACCAGGGTAAGATCGGAAAGCCTCTGTATGCCATGGTGAGCCTCTTCCGCTTTCCGTACCGAAAAGGTTCCGATGAGTGGCGTTATGACCGAGAGCGGGTCGGTTCGTGGATCCTGGAAGAACCGATTCATTTCTTCGATTTTATTAAGTGGATTAACGAAGCCCACGGCAATCCGCTATCGATTATAGCCCAAGGCAATGCGAAAAAGAGCACAGAAGCTTAGAACGATA
>CAZBXU010000075.1:0-14927 GCA_964495755.1 uncultured Spirochaetaceae bacterium
TTACGGCCTGGTAATAAGGTATAAAGGCTAACTCGGGAACCTTCGTGCTATCCTTGATTGACAGGGAAGGTTCTTTCGTATATTATCTCGGTATTTGAGAGAACTTTCTTCTAGTCTTGAGATAAATTAGCAAAAGGAGAATGAAATGGCTGTGTATAGTGTGGAAAAATCGAAGCTACTTTTTAATAAAGCGTTGGGTCTGGTTGCCGGTGGGGTATCGAGCAAGTCGCGATCGACCTTTGAAGGTTACCATCCGTTTCCGGTGTTCATCCAGAGGGCCGAAGGCTCGAGGCTCTACGATGTGGACGGCAACGAGTATATCGACTATCTGGTGGCTCTTGGGGCAACGATTCTCGGGAACGCCAATCCTGGGATTCTCGACCTTGTGAGCCAGGAAATGAGAAACGGCTCGTTCTACGCTCTGCCCTTTGAGCTTCAGTTGAAGGTGGCTGAGAAGCTGATTCAACACGTTCCCTGTTTCGAGCGCCTCTCCTTCGTCAACTCGGGAACAGAGGCGAATCAGATGAACATCCGGCTGGCCAGGGCGTTCACGGGGAAAAACCTGTTGCTGAAATTCGAGGGATGTTATCACGGCTGGCTGGACAACACCTGCTTCAGCCTCAGCGGCGTGACCGCGGACAGACTCGGACCACCATCGAAACCCAACAAGATTCCCGCCACCAACGGGATGGCTGCCCATGCCGGCGACGATCTGCTCACCATCCCCTGGAATGATGTCCAGATATTGGAGAAGACGATCCATGACTATAAGGATGAGATCGCCGCCGTCATCACCGAGCCCTATATGTGCAACAGCGGCTGTATCCCTCCGAAAGAGGGCTATCTAGAAGCGATGCGGGAGCTGACCAGAAAGAACAATATTGTCCTCATCTTCGATGAAGTCATCACCGGATTCAGGGTGGGTCTTAACTGCGCCCAGGGGAAATTCGGCGTGACCCCCGATCTGACCACAGTGGGAAAGGCCATTGGAGGCGGATTCCCCATCGCGGCCTACGGGGGAAGAAAAGAGATCATGGATCTCATCGCCGAGGACAAGGTCCTACGGGCCGGAACTCTCAATGCGAATCGTGTGGTGATCGCCGCGACTTACGCGACCTTGAGCGCTTTGGAGAAAGACAACGGTCGGGTCTACGATCATCTCTACAGACTGGGTCGGAAGCTGATGTCGGGGATCCAGGGCATCATCGATACCCTGGATGTGGAAGCGGTTCTGCAGGGGCTCGGCCCCATGTTCCAGATCTACTTCACGAAGCTCAAGAAAATCGAGAATTCGAGAGACAGTGCCCAGTCCCGGTTCAACGTGCACAACGACTTCATATGGAGGTTGATAGCAAGAGGAGTGTTCCCCCGTCCCAGTCAGATGGGGGAGTTCTACGTTACAGCTGCCCACACCGATGAGGATGTTGATATTACCTTAGGTGTGATCGAAGAGGTGCTGAAAGAGATGAAGGGGGAGAATGCCCTGGGATAGTAGGGGGGTACATACTCCTCACCCGCCAAACTCGGAAGGAACGAGGAATTATAAAACAAACACAGCTATGGGGGAGAGCATCGGCAAAACAAGGCCTCAACTGATCGAGGTGATGACGAAAAACTGGGCATCTTTCTTCTTGCTGATTCTGCTGGTGGTTTTCAGCTTTACCGGCAAGGGATTCTTCAGCCTGGCTAATCTGCAGACCATTGTCCATCTTTCTACGGTACTCCTCCTGCTCGCCGCGGCCGAGACCTTTGTGATTATCTCGGGAGGAATAGATCTCTCCGTCGGGATGGTTATGGGATTTACCACTATCATTTCCTCTAAGATCATGCAGATTATGTTCAAGGCGGAGATTGCCCAAGGGACCTGCATGTTGGTAGGATCTGTCGTTGGACTGGTCATTTGCATTGTCCCCGGCTTGATCAGCGGCCTCCTCGTAGCTCGGTATCGGGTGCCGTCCTTCATCGCCACTCTTGGAATATGGGGGGTCACCTTCGGAGTCCAGCTGAAAATATCGGGGGGGTACACGATCCCCTTTCTGCCGCCTAAACTGGTCGACATCGGGAATGGATTTCTTGTCTATGTTCATCCCGGAAAAGCCCTCAGCTTCTTCAAAAGACCCCCTGGAATCGAAGCGACACAGATTAGGGAGCTGATCCGCATCATTCCCAACTCATTTGTCTTTCTATTCGTGGTTCTCGTCGTTGCCTGGCATTTATTGAGAAATACGCAATTTGGGCAGCACACCTACGCCGTCGGCGGGAGCATGGATGCCGCCATTCGGGCGGGGATAGACGTGAGAAAACAGCTCGTCAAGATTTATGTCCTGTCGTCGTTTCTGGCGGGACTTGCCGGAGTCTTCAATGTGTTTCAGGCCGGCTTGGGCAACTTTACCCGTTTCAGCGCCATGTACGAGTTGTTCGCTATCGCGGGAGTGATCATCGGGGGGGCGAGCTTGATGGGCGGGAAGGGGAGGATTTTCGGATCCATAATAGGCATTCTCATCATCGGGGTATTGGAGATCGGTCTGCTGACTTCGGGGGTAGAACCGTTTTATCGATTCATCGCGGTTGGCGTGATCCTGATCGTTGCAGTTGTCATCGATCAGCTCTTCCCCGATCTATTCTAGTTCGAGGACAGGCGTATGGCATTGCGTGCAGATACGACGATCACCAGGAGACGAACTCTCTATACATTTATCGGGCTATACTGGGCTTTCTTCTTTCTTCTGCTGGAGTTTATTTTTTTCAGTTCCGCGGCCAGAGGTTTCTTAAGTATTCGGATCATCCAGAACATTCTTTTTTTCGGTACAGCGATATTTCTGCTGGGTACGGCGGAGACCTACGTGATCATTACAGGGGGTATCGATCTGTCCGTCGGTTTCGTCATGGGCTTCGCTACCGTGCTGGCTGCCAAATTGGTGGCTGCATTCATCGGTCTGGGCATGGGACCGGCCGCCAGTATCGCCTTGGGTCTGGGTATCACCCTGATCATTGGTTTGATACCCGGATTTATCAACGGCACTCTGATTGCCCGCCTGAACGTCCCTCCCTTTATCGCCACTTTTGCTATGTTCGGTATTAGCCACGGGGTTTCCGAATTGCTGCTTGGGGGAGTCTGGGCAAAGAACCTTCCTCATTTGGCCAACGCGATCGGCAACGGGTATCTCCTCTATGTGGCCCCCGGAAAGATCATATCCTTTTTCCAACGGCCGGTTGTTCAGCGCGGTCAAAAAGTGCTGGAGATCATTCCCAACGTGGTGGTCATTACGTTTTTTTTCATCGCAATCGCGGCCTTTGTCCTGAAGCGTACCAAGTTCGGCCACCATACCTACGCGATCGGTGGCAACATGGACGCTGCGGTCAAGGCGGGAATCAATGTTAAATGGCATTTGGTCCGCATCTATATGCTATCCTCGTTTCTCGCCACTCTGGCCGGTACCATCTACGTCCTGAAGTATGTTACCGGCAAGGGCGATGCGGGCGCTCCCTTCCTCTTGGACTCGATCGTCGCTGTTGTGATCGGAGGCGCCAGCCTATACGGTGGAAAAGGAACCATAGGCAGAACAGTTCTAGGTTGTTTCATTCTGGCAACTCTGGAGATGGGCCTGCGCGTTCTCGGTGTATCGACGTTCGATAAATATATAGCCGTGGGGGTGATTCTTATTGTCGCTGTACTAATCGATCAATTCTCTCCCGAGCTGGTGCACAAGGAGGACTAGTATGGGGTACCTGTTGGAAGCGCGGAACATAACCAAGAGATTCGGCGGGCTCGTGGCGGTGAACAATGTCAGCGTCGGATTGAATGCGGGAGAGGTGATTGGCATTGTCGGTGACAACGGAGCGGGCAAATCAACCCTGATAAAAGTGATTTCCGGTGTTCATCGTCCCGATGAAGGGCAGCTGTTTTTCATGGGCCAAGACGCCAAGATCGACACACCCATGGCCGCCCTAAAGCTGGGAATAGAAACGATCTACCAGGATTTGGCTCTCGCCGAAAATATGAACGTGTATTCGAACATATTTCTAGGTAGAGAAAAATTGAAAAAATTTCTCGGTGTGCTCAACGTTCTGGATCATGAGTCCATGCACGGCGAATCGAGGAAGATTCTGAAAAGTCTTGAAATCGAAATCCCCTCCCTTCGCAACATTATTCGAGTACTTTCCGGAGGTCAGAGACAGGCTGTAGCCATATCCCGCTCGATCTACTGGGATGCCCGGGTCCTGATCATGGATGAACCCACAGCTGGACTAGCCGTTGCCGAGCAGAGTAAGGTACTGAAGCTGGTAAATCGTCTTAAAGCACAAGGGATCGGAGTAATCATCATCACTCATCAACTTCACGATGTTTTTTCAGTTTCGGATCGACTGATCGTGATGCGCCGGGGAGAGAATGTCGGGGAGCGGATTACGAAGCAGACAAGCCCCGACGAAATCGTGAGCTTGATTATTGGAGCTGAAACCGTCGAAACATAGCGCTTCGGCCGACCGGGAAGCGAAGAAGAACCATCAAACCGGAGGACGAACTGTGCCGAAACGAAACCGGGCCTACCAGGATCTGGAGGACATCTTTCGTGCGGGAGTCGAACGGGTCAACCCGAAGGAACTGATCACCGCCGGTCTCCAGGTCGGGGGGAGCAGGCTCACGGTTAAATCAGAAAGCGCTTCCCTGACTCTCGACTTAAACGATTTCGATCGGATCGTCGTGCTCGGAAGCGGCAAGGCGACCGCCTCCATGGCGGCGGGGCTGGAGGAGGTTTTGGGCGACCGGATCAGCGAGGGACTGATCGTGGTCAAGTACGGGCATACAGAAACGCTCGAACGCATCCGATCGATCGAAGCCGGGCACCCCATTCCCGATGAGCAGGGGGTGCGCGGGGCGGATGCGGTTGAAGAACTGGCCCGCCGAGCAGACGAGCGAACCCTGGTGGTGAACCTGATATCCGGCGGCGGCTCAGCCCTACTGCCGGCGCCGTTTCGTGACGAAAGCGAACACGGTAAGGTAGCCATAACCCTGGAAGAGAAACAGAGCACAACCCAGGCTCTGTTGGCCTGCGGGGCTGCGATTCAGGAGATCAACTGCATCCGCAAGCATATCTCCCGCCTGAAGGGGGGACGTCTGGCGGCGCTGCTTCACCCGGCCAGGTCTCTGAATCTGATCCTATCGGATGTGGTGGGGGATCGTTTGGATACCATCGCTTCAGGTCTCTGCGTACCGGATGAGACAACCTATGCCCAAGCGCTGGGCATTGTGGCCAAGTACGGGATAGAAGATCAATTGCCTCCGCAGATACTCGAGCTGCTGCAGCGGGGGGCCGACGGAGAGATCGCGGAGACGCCAAAGCCCGGCGACCCCATTTTCTCAGGCGTAGACAATGTACTTCTGGGCACCAACTACACGGCTTTGAACGCCGCTTCCAGGAAAGCGGCTGATCTGGGCTATACTCCTGTGATGCTTTCCTCCCGCATCGTGGGAGAAGCGCGGGAAGTGGCCAAAGTATTGGCTGCGGTAGCGTTGGACAGGCGGTCCCTCGACCTGCTGGCCCGACGACCCACCTGCCTTCTCGGCGGAGGTGAGACCACGGTCACTATCAGAGGGCGGGGACTCGGCGGTCGAAACCAGGAGCTGGCCCTATCGTTTCTGCAGGAGATCGCCGATGCGGGTGCCGCGGCTGAAGGCCTTTTCTTTCTATCCGCAGCAACCGACGGCAATGACGGACCCACGGACGCGGCGGGGGCCTTTGCATCCTTGGAAATTGCAGAAAAGGTTCGAGGGCATGACCTGTCCATCGGGGGATCCCTTGAAGACAACGATTCGTATCACTTTTTTGAAAGTATCGGCTACCTGTTCAAAACTGGTCCAACCAACACGAATGTCTGTGATCTGCAGATCTGTCTGGTCTTCTAGTCTGTTTCCCGCGGCCGGGTCGTAGTGCGAACCCTCAGGAAGGGAAATACGATCAGCAGAAGCAATCCCGCAGATCCCATGGCCGCTCCGATACCTATCGTATCGGCCAGAAAGCCCACCAGAGGCGCCAGCACCGCCACCAGGATCGTCTTAACCTGAGACTCTCCGGAAAGTCCCGAAGCCATGACTTTTGCGGAGATCTGCTCGCTGACATAGCCGACGGTCAGAGGCCGCCTCAGATTCATCAGTGTATACAGCAGGACATACAGGACCACCGCGGGGATCCGCAGAGAAGCGAACAGGACCCCTCCCGTGGCCAGGATGATCAAGGCCCCGATCAGGTAGGTGGCATTCACCAATCCAGCCAGGGAGGGGATACGCTTCTCCAGAGTTCCCGATTGGGTCGAGGCAAAAGCGGCAAGAAGGTAAAGTAAGAAATAGATGGTCCCTATCATGACCGCCACCCGGCGGTCCTCCGACAGGGAGACCAGAATCGGCAGTGCAAGAGCGAGTGCTTGAAGGACCGGTTGAATGTAGTCCTTCACGGATTTGAACACCGCGTCGAAAGACGCCGAGTTGAACAATGTACGCAGGAATCCCGGGTTTTTGAAAATATCGATGAAATCTCTAAGGGTGGCGAGAATCTGTTCCAGGGAGTCCTTCAGTACTCTGCCCGAGCGTTTTCTGGGTGCCAAGCCGTCAAGTTCCGCCGGGTAGGAGATCATGAGCAGCAAACCGGCGATGTACGGAATCACGGAGGCCAGAAAAATGATGCGGTAGCTGCCGCTGTACAGGACCAGCGCCGCGGCGATTAGGGAGGAGAGGGCGGCTCCTCGTTCGGAGCAGGCTCGGGTGCGGCCGTAATAGGCCACTTTGTGTTTGATTTGATCTGTCGCTTGAAGATACGCCAGGATCATGGCCTTGTGGGTTCCGGTACGGAAGGCCTCCCCCATGGCAAAGAAAATCATTGCAACTGCGTACAAGGAGTAGCTGGGAAGAAGATAGAAGACGAGAAAGGAAAGAATATAGGCACCGAAGGAGAAGATCATGGCCCGGCGCCGGCCGTAGGCATCGGCTACAATACCCGTCGGTATCTCGAGCAGGTTTGTGGCGATCTCACGAATCGAGAACAACGTCCCGATCTGGAGAAAGGAAAAACCCATCTCCCGGAAGAATAAAAGTATGAAGGGATCGAAGAATCGCAGGTTCTTGAGGAATCCGTAGGAACAGAATTTGAAGTACTGTCTATCCTTAACGATCGTCCCGTTCATTTGCGGTGGAGAAAAAAAATAGCGGCGAAGGGACTTGAACCCCTGACCCAGCGGATATGAGCCGCTTGCTCTACCATCTGAGCTACGCCGCCATTCTTCACACGTTTCTCGAACTCCAGAAATATACCAACGCGACTTTTCCGTGTCAACAGAAAGCACCGTCAAAGCTTGACCTGAGGGAGCATAGATTTTACAATCCAGGCGAATGATACACCAAAGCCGGCTGACGACCCGCTCCTACGAATGTGACAGCTATGGGCATGTCAACAACGCCGTATATCTCAACTACCTCGAATACGCCCGTATTCAGTTTATCAACGATCTCCCGGTGTCCTATTTGGAGCTGCGACGAAAGGGAGTCGGGTTCGTTGTGACTCGCATTTGCATAGACTTCAAGAGCCAGGTTGGAAGCGGGGAGCATTTGCGAATCCAAACCCGCCCGATCCAGAAACAGAAGGTACGGATGGTGTTCCAGCAGAGCATCTATCGGGACCGGGATACCGAGCTGGTAGCCGAAGCTGAGGTAACCTGGGCCTGCATCAACGATCAGGGCAAACTGATACGCATTCCCCACGAGCTGGACATTCCGGAGCTGGAACCGTGAAGATCAGCCCGCGTCTTCAAAACTACATCTCTCAGGCTCTTTCCCAATCCATGGATGTCGTGCTGATGGAGCGCCTGACCGCCCGGGTGCTCTCCGGGTACGATCTGTACGAGCGCACCGGGTTTCCCGCCAATATTCCGATCCCCAAGGTCGATGCCGCCCGGCAAATCGCCGCCGATCTGGCCCGGGCCGGACACATCCGCCACTTCGCCGAAGTCCTCGTGGAGGTGGATCGTCGAGGTGTGATGGGCAGGCCCGTATCCATCCGTCTGCTACCGCGGATCGTAAAGGAGATGGAGACCCTGGGATACAGGTTCAAGGAAGCACCAGGCACCTTCATCGAGGCCGGGGGTAGAGGGAAGACCAAAGGGTGGGGCGCGCTGATCGAAGGTCAGATCTACGAGTTGAGTTTCCTGCGAATCGATACGGTGGGCAATACCGAGTTGGTGCGCAAATATTCCAAGCAGATGGTGGTGCAGGTATACAACGACGTCAGACAGCTGTTCGCGAACATCGTAGAAAATAGAGAAGGTCGTCTGTGGCATTGGGAAGGGGACGGAGGTATCGCCGCTTTTTACTATGGAAACAAGAATATTCAAGCGGCCCTCTCGGGGATGGAGATGCTGCTCGAGCTTTTTATGTACAACCTGTTCCAATGCCCTTTCTCCAAACCTCTCCGTGCCCGCTTGGCCGTACACACCGGTCCCTGCCAGTTCTGCCAGAACGACGAGAGGATCCGCAGCGACACTCTGAGAAGACTGGAAGTGATCGAGTCCCAGTTTGCCGAGAACGACAGCCTGGTCATTACTCCCGGCGTGTATTCCGATATGGGAAACAAGCTGGACAAGTTTTTCAAGCCTCTGCGGGTGTCCCGACACAATCTTCTGTATCAGTACAAGCTGGGGTGGGAGTAGGCCGGTGAATATTCTCGTGTTCTCCCGCAACAGAAAGCTCCCGGAAAAACTGAAGTTGCGAAGACGAAAGAGTCTGGTCGATGATGTCAGTTTCGTCGGACTGGAGCAGTTCTCAGGCCGGCTGAAAGCAATAGATGCTCCCACGCTCTGTTACCTGGATCTCTCCGGAATCGAGGAAAAAAAGATACAGACCTACCTTAGGGCTTTGAGGAAAAAAGACAATATCGTCTTCGGGATCATTGATCAGACGGGCAAGATCAAAGATGTGGCCGGGCTCTTTCATGACGGCGCTGTGGACTATCTGAATCGCCACACCCTGGACGGAGCCGTCGGTGTGCGCAGGTTGACACGGATTCGGGAGTTCGTCCATGGAATTCACCCGACCCTTCTGGAAGCGGCGGCCGCATCGGCCAGGGAATTAAGGCAAGCACCCTACCTTTTGTCGGGGGACGATTGGGCCGCGGTGGTGCCGGGCCGGGAGTACACCTTCTCCATGATGTTCATCGAGCTGGATGGAAAGGAGCAGATGGAAAAGAGCTATGGGACGAAAAATCTTTCGATCGCGCTGTCTTCGTTTCGCAAGTTTGTCGATGGATTTGTCCGGAAGTTCGGCGGCCGTCTCTGGATGTGGTTCAGCTTCGGAGGGATCGTTCTCTTTCCCTTTGACGGGAAATCCTGTCCGGCTTTGACCTGCGGGTTTCGGCTGATGCTGTTCAAGCACCTATACGATATTGAAGGCTCCCACTTCCCGCACTTCCTGTCTTTTCGCACAGTACTTCAGATCGGCAACACTCCATACACGCAAGAAAACACCGGACATATCGTTTCCGACAGTTTGAACTCTATCTTTCATCTGGGCCAGCGGTTTGTTCGACCGGGCAATTTCTGTGTAACCGAAGAGGTTATGCAGTTCGGGCATCCAGCTCTGCGGGATTACTTTTTTAATGCCGGTACCTTTGAGGGCAGACAAATTTTGCGAATGCGTCTTCCTGTTCATATGGATAAATGAAAATATCCGCAAGGTAGGACAGAATGTCCGTCAAAAACTTGTTCCAGTTCAAACGGCGATTTCTTCTCTTGCTCTCCGTGGCGATCCTCTTCACAGTTGTGTCCAGCGTGTATTTTGTCCGCTATCTGGTGAAACCGAACACGGGTCTGGTCGTCAATTACCCGGAAGTTATCAATCGGGACGGCAAGGTGATTTTCTCGCCTAAAACCCCCTTTTCACCGGCGGTGTCTTCCGGATTGAGACCGAACGTCGATCAGATAATATCGATCGATGGTTATCCTATCCGGAGCGTTCGGGACGTTGTCGAGGCGGATGCCCGGATCTGGCGCTTTTCACCTGTTCCCGTTGAAGTTATACGGGATGGTGACAAACGACTGACGATCGACATAATTCCAGTTCTTACCCTTACCAGGCCTGACTGGGTGTTCGCACTGATCATTTGTATCGCTCTGGCCTTTATGTCTTTCTACTTGATTGTCTATCTTCCCGAAGATACCGCTTCCAATCTGATCACCTTGGCTGCTCTGTTCTACCTGGTATTCACGGCTCTAAAGCCTTTTTACTACGAGAGTTTATTCTCGAATATCATGATTCATTTCGGGAAATTGACATCCTGGTTCATGGTTTTTTTTGCGCTGTATTTTCCCACTCCCAAAGGTAAAAGAGGCATTCGTACCGCGACGATCACCCTCATTTTGGGATTGTATCTTGCCTTTATTGTATTTCGGATGATCTACTTCTCTGCCTGGATTTCAAGCAGTCGGGATATCTGGCTTGACCGGTACCGGATGTTGGGGAAGCTGAACAATGTCTCCGACGGCATCGCCTTTATCGCCTATCTGATACTGTTGATCCGCTCCTATGTTAAGACACCCCACGCTCACGAAAAGCGTCAGCTCGAATGGATTATGGCGGGTTTTCTCATAGCCGTCCCACCGTATTTTTTTCTCGACCAGCTTCCTCTGATTCTTGGTGGACCCGAGGGTTTGCGTATCAGCATGGGCAACTTCGCCAACCTGTTTCTCTCCTTGGTTCCCCTGTTTTTTATCATCGGCCTGCTCAAGCACAGGGTGTTCAACATCAGGTTCTTCGTCAGCCGCTACGTGGTGTATATCCTCCTGGCGCTGCTTATTTTCTCATTCTTCACCGTTGCCTACGAACCGGCGAAACGATTGTTTATCCTCAGCTACGGCGTGCCTGACCGCATAGCCGGCTTCCTGGTTACCACGATCCTCTTCATTTTACTCATACCGATCCGCTCACTGGTCTGCACTGTCGTGGATCGGCTTTTCTATCGTAAGCATTACCGCCGGTCTGTTCAGTATTCGGCGAGTCTGGAAAAGCGCAACATGGAGTTGAAGCTGCTGATCGACGAGCTGAACCTGCGCAATATGCGTTCTTTCCAAAAAGACAGAATGAGGGAGTTGAAGGGAATCGTTACCGGCATAGCTCATCGGGTGAACGATCCGGTGAACTTCATCTCCGGAGGCCTGACGGTTCTGGAGAGAAAGATTGATAGATTGTTCAAAGCTCTGGAAAGCTCCGAACTGCCCTCGCCGGAGGAGGTTGGGAAACTACACCGGGAGGTACAAAACCTGATCGACGTTGCTCAAGAGGGGGGCCTCGGTATTCGGGATTTCGTACGCAAATTAACCACCCTGGTAGGCTCCCGAGCAAGTATCCCCGTGAGTGTCAGTATGAATCATCTGTTGAGAAACGCTAAAGCGGCACTCAATAAGACAAACCCGGAAGCGGCCTTGAGGATCGAGGAGCATACCGGTGGAAAAGTGCTCTGCAACCCCAATGAAGTCATCCAGCTGCTGCACTATGTCGTGGATAACGCCTTGGAGTCCGGGATCGGCCCCAAAGATGAAGTTCTCATCCGCGGCGATGTGCACAACCGCTACTTTCGTATCCAGATAGAGGACGAGGGAATGGGTATCGACGGGGCAAACATGAAGAAGGCCTGCGATCCCTTTTTTTCCACAAAAGCCGATCATGACGGACTGGGTTTATACTTCAGCCGCATGCTCGTAGAACGCAACGGCGGTTTCATGGAGTTGACCAGCAAGCCCGGGCGGGGTACCAAGGTTACCATACTGCTGCCCCGCGAAGAGGCGGATTCCCTGAAATGAGAAACATCAGAATCTATACCGACGGAGGCTGTTCGGGGAATCCCGGCCCCGGTGCGTGGGCCTACGTCCTTTTAGTAGGGGAGGGGAGTTCCCACGGCTCAGGATTTATGCATCAGACTACGAACAACAGGATGGAACTGCAGGCGGTCATCGAAGCTTTGCGGAAAGTTCATGAAACCTCAGTTTGTTGCTCGCTTGAGATCGAGGTGTTTACCGACTCCCAGTACGTAAAAAACGGCATCAGCGATTGGATCCACACCTGGGTCCAAAACGGCTGGAGAACCCGTTCTAAGAAGCCCGTGAAGAATCAGGACCTCTGGCAGGAGTTGATGCGGCTTGCCACACCGCTGAAGATGCACTGGCACTGGCTGCAGGGTCATGCCGGTGACCCATACAACGAGGCCTGTGATCGCCTCGTCCAGGAGGCGATTCAGCAGGGCAGGAAGTAAAGCAACATTGCCATTTCCCCCGTTACTTAAGGGGTAGGGGGAAGGTATGCTCTCAGTAATAGCCAGCCAGGCACCGGTAGGAATCGAGGGAGTCCCGATTCAAGTGGAGGTCGATATCCGGCGGGGTCTTCCCGGTATCGATATCGTAGGTTTACCCGACGGTGCGGTCAGAGAAGCTCGGGACCGGGTGCGGGTAGCGATCCGGAACAGCGGTTTCCGTTTCCCGAATGACAGAATCCTGGTCAATCTGTCTCCTGCGGGCATCAAGAAGGAGGGGGCCAGTTATGACCTGGCCATCGCCCTTGCTATCCTGAATGCCTCGGAGCAGATCCCCTTTCCCCGAGATCGAAGAGTGATGGTCGTTGGGGAGCTTAACCTGAGAGGATTGGTACTGCCCGTACACGGTGTGCTCTCGGCGGTTGTCTCGGGGCTGCAGGACCGGGTTACCTTTTTTTTAGTGCCCCAGGAAAATCTCAAAGAAGCCCAGGTCCTTTGCAAGGAGCGAATCTGCGGCATCTCTTCGCTCAGAGCGGCCGCCACGATCCTGCGCAGGCTTGCCCGCGGCGGTAAGCCTGCCCATGCCCCTGCCGGTGGTTTAGCGGTGAGCCCGCCCGAGGCCACGCATCCCTCCAAGGAGCAGTGGGAGGATTTCTTCGATATCAAGGGGCACGAGCGGCTGAAACGAGCGCTGGAAGTGGCTGCCGCAGGGAGGCACCATGTCCTGCTGTTCGGTCCTCCAGGCAGCGGGAAGACCATGTCCGCCCGCAGACTGCCGTCGATTCTCCCGCCCCTGACCTGGGAAGAGTCTCTTCAGGTGACCCGTATTCACTCCACCGCCGGTGTTCTGCCCCCCGGCGGCGGTCTGGTCGAGAATCCCCCTTTCCGCATGCCCCACCATTCCGCCTCCAGCGAGGGTATCATCGGCGGCGGCAAGGTCCCCCGCCCCGGGGAGGTTTCCCTGGCCCACCAAGGAGTGCTGTTTCTCGATGAAGCGGCGGAGTTCAGTACCGCCCTGCTTCAGACACTGCGGGAACCGATGGAGGAGGGCAGCATAACCATCGCCCGGGCCGGCACGTCGATGCGTTTCCCCGCACGCTTTCAGCTGGTGCTGGCATTGAATCCCTGTCCCTGCGGCAATCTGGGAAGGCGACAGGCGACCTGCTTCTGTTCAACCACGGAGATATCCAGATACTGGAAGAAGCTGGGCGGTGCCCTGTTGGACCGGGTGGATATCCGCATTCCTCTGGAGCCGGTAAGTTTTGAGGATATGGAGGAAGGCGGGAGTGGGGATGGGGAAACCAGCGCCGCGATCGCAGTACGGGTCGCCGCCGCCATTGATGTGCAGCGAGCCCGCTACCAAGCCCATCAGTTCTCCCGTAACGCACACATCCCGGTGGGATTGATGGAACGGTTCTGTGCTCTCGATGCAACCTCCCGCACTGAACTGAGGAATGCCGCTGAGAGTTTGAGTTTTTCTTCGAGAGCTTTCCACTCGATCCTCAAAGTAGCCCGCACCATCGCCGATTTGGAGCAGTCGGCCGCCATCGGAAAGGAACATCTCCTCGAAGCGGTCCAGCACCGCCGCTACTGCGAAGGAGACGTGTACTGGAATTACAAGTGACTCGAGCTGCCCGATTGGATTTTCATTTTCATTCTATTATATTCATCGATAGGAGAGATATTGTGAAACTGTATACACGATGGCAGGTTATCGTATTCACGGCGGCGGGGATCGTGCTTACCCTTCTCGTGACTTGGGCGGCGGGATTTCTTAGGCCGCCAGCAGCGGGAGAAGGTCAAGATTTGTCCGCCTTGGATCTAGAGATCGAGGATGCGCTGGAACCGCCTGTTGAAGCGGCGCCGATCGCCGGACAACCTGTTCAGTTTAGCGGAACAATTTCCAGCGACGAAGCCAACAGCATACAGATCTATGAAAAGCTCAACGATGCTGTGGTAAACATCACCTCGGTCACCTTCGAGTACAACTGGTTCCTCGAGCCGATTCCTAAAGAGGGTACGGGTTCCGGTTCGATCATAGACCGGAAGGGGTACGTGCTCACCAACTACCATGTGATCAAGAACGCCAATGAACTGAGCGTCACCCTTGCAGATGGTTCGAACTACCGGGGAGATATCATCGGCGTGGATCCGGAAAACGATCTGGCGGTGATCAAGTTCGATCCGCAAGGGAAGCGGCTCACCACCATCCCCTTCGGGAGTTCTGTGGATCTACGGGTGGGGCAAAAAGTTCTGGCTATCGGAAACCCTTTTGCCCTGGACCGAACCCTGACAACGGGTATCGTCTCCGGACTCGGCCGACCGGTGCGGACCGGTTCCGGGCTGGTAATCAAGGAAATGATTCAGACCGACGCCTCAATCAACCCCGGAAACTCCGGGGGACCGTTGCTTAATTCAAAGGGAGAGATGATCGGAATCAACACGATGATCTTCTCTCCCTCCGGCGGATCGGTGGGTATCGGATTTGCCGTTCCCGTGGAGACGGCGAAACGGGTCGTGCCCGACCTTCTGCGCTACGGTGAAGTGCAGCGCGGCTGGATCGATATCGTTCCTGTACAGCTGTTCCCGGCCCTGGTTCGTTACGCCGGCCTGTCCGTTTCCGAGGGCGTACTGGTTTCCGAG
>CAZBXU010000075.1:15027-17750 GCA_964495755.1 uncultured Spirochaetaceae bacterium
CTCCGCGGCAGACGGGAGCAGACGCTCTTTGTGAAGCTTTCAAAGCGGACTCAGAACATACGCTTCTAAGAACGAGATAGATGAACAAGTTCAAGGTCGTCTCTGCATTCTCCCCGTCGGGTGATCAAGGCCAGGCGATCGCCGAGCTTTCCCGAGGGATTTCCCAGGGGTATCGGCACCAGACTCTGAAAGGGGTCACCGGATCGGGAAAGACCTACACCATGGCCAAGATTATCGAGCAGGCCCAACTTCCCACTCTGGTGCTTTCCCACAATAAGACTCTGGCGGCTCAGCTGTACGGAGAGTTCAGGGATTTCTTCCCAGAGAACGCGGTGCAATACTTCGTTTCCTACTACGACTACTATCAACCCGAAGCCTACGTGCCCGGTAAAGATCTGTACATCGAAAAGGATGCCTCGATCAACGAGGAGATCGACAGGCTTCGCCTGGCCGCAACCGCCGCCCTCCTGGAGCGTCGGGATGTGATCGTGGTGGCCACGGTTTCCTGCATCTACGGCATCGGCAACCCCCGAGACTACAGAGACATGAGGCTCGAGCTTAACCTTGGTCAGGAGATCAGCCGGGATGAAATCCGGCTTCGCCTGGTCAAGCTTCTCTACGAGCGCAACGATGCGGTGCTGGAGCGCGGCCGATTTCGTGTCCGTGGTGACGTGCTGGAGATCTTTCCCTCCTACACCACCGATGCGCTGCGGGTGGAATTCTTCGGTGATGAGATCGAAAGGATGCGCAAGATCCATCCCCTGACGGGCGTTAGTCTGGGGGATGTGGAGTTCTACATCGTGTACCCGGCCAAGCACTTTGTCACTCCGGAAGAACGGGTGCCCGAAGCTCTGGAGCGTATCCGTCGGGAGCTCAAGTCACGGCATACCGAGCTGGTCGAGGCGGGAAAGATCGTGGAGGCGGAGCGTCTCAAATCCCGGACCGAGTACGATCTGGAGATGCTCGAGGAGATGGGCTACTGCCCGGGAATTGAAAACTACTCCAGACACCTCTCCGGCCGCGGGGAGGGGGAACGCCCAGCGGTGCTTCTCGATTTCTTTCCGGAGAAATTCCTCGCCTTTGTGGATGAGTCCCACGTCACCATTCCCCAGGTACGGGGTATGTACGAAGGCGACCGCTCCCGAAAGCTCTCCCTGGTTCGGTTCGGGTTTCGGCTCCCGTCGGCTTTGGACAACCGGCCACTATACTCCGCCGAGTTCGAGCAGCTTATCAATCGGGTGATATACGTATCGGCGACCCCCGGTCAGGAGGAGCTCGACAAGTCCGAACAGCTCGTGGAGCAGGTCATCCGGCCCACCGGCCTGCTCGATCCCGAGCTGGAGGTTCGCCCGACCGAGGGGCAGATCGAGGATCTCTATGCGGAGATCAAGAAGCGCATCGATGCCAACCAGCGAACGCTGGTGACGACTCTAACCAAGCGAATGGCCGAAGACCTCGCGGAGTACCTGTCCGAGCTGGGTCTCAACGTGCGCTACCTGCATTCCGAAATCGAGACTATCGAGCGGGTGGAGATCCTCAAAGCCTTGAGAATCGGCGAGTTCGATGTCCTGGTCGGAATCAATCTGCTGCGGGAAGGCCTCGATCTGCCCGAGGTGTCCCTGATCGCCATTCTCGATGCGGATAAGATCGGATTCCTGCGCTCCGCCACCTCTCTGATCCAGACGATCGGCAGGGCCTCCCGCAATATAGACGGCCGGGTGATCATGTACGCAGATCGAATCTCCACCGCCATGAGCGTGGCGATCGAAGAAACCGATCGTCGCCGGCGTATCCAGGCCGAGTTCAACAGGACCCATGGAATCACCCCGACCTCGATATCCAAGTCGATTCAGGATCTCCTGATCCGCAGGAAAGAGGAAAAACGCAGCTTGGAGAAGTTCGACCTCGAGTTGTTGGAACGGCAGTTCAACATCCTGGTCCCCAAGCAGCGCCAGGCCCTGATTAAAAGATTGGAGCAGGAGATGCTCGAGCTGGCCAAAAACCTCGAATTCGAGCGGGCCGCGGTGCTGCGGGACGAGTTGAACCGGCTCAAGGAAATGTGAGCTCGGCCAGGCCTATCGCTATTTCGTAAACAGGATGTAGTCTATCGGCCCCCCGGACACGTGGGGGAAAAATACGTCGTAGATCAGAGCGCTTGTAGTATTATTCCAGCTTGCATTGATGTTTTTGTAAATGTAGTAGTAGGACTCCGATACAGTGATATAATCATCCCCGTTCAGATCTGCCTTTGTAGCCGATTGAAGGAGAAAGTAGGTCATGACCCCGTGTCCATAAATTCCTTCCCAAGATGACTCCCGCTCCCCCGACGCTGCTATGACCAGGGCATCCGCAGGAGAAATGTCGCTCTTGTACCCATCGTAGTTGGTATACAAATAGATTGCGTCGCTTATATTGTCGAAAATCCCGTCGGATCTGGCGGAATAATCCGACAGGATCCCGTCTTTTTCGAGAACATTGCCTATGAATCCTCCTGAGTTGCAGGCGTCGATGATGACGATCTTCCGCACGCAAGGGATGGTTCTAAGCAGCGCTGCCAGCTCGTCGTCATTAACGGTTTTTGTAAGATCTGTATAATCGGGCGGAGGCAGAGTCGATTTGAATGAATCGTAGAGAAAAATCCACTCATCGTAACCATCACTGTTTGGAACTGTTTCAGAATCACCCGGTAGACTGGGCGCGATCTGGCCGCCGTGTCCCGAATA
>CAZBXU010000076.1:0-14850 GCA_964495755.1 uncultured Spirochaetaceae bacterium
TCCGCCGCGACGTATAAGAATATGGACAGAGCGAGGGCGAGCAGCGTCCTGTCTGCAAACAAATCTTTTAGCTGAAGAGGTTCATGGTAGACCGTTCCCTGGGTCGGTTTCTTGGCAATAAGGAAGCTCGAGGCAAGCAGAGCGTTGGCTGCGGCTAAAACCCAGAATACCGAAGTAATGGACAATCTTTCGGTGGCCGTATAGATCAGAGCCAGCAGGAACGGCCCCGCGGCTGCCCCGGCGCTGAAGAGTGTTTGAGACAGATTCATGATGGAACGTTCCCGATTCGGACTGATGTCCGTCAGCAGCGCCGAAGCCTGACTCTCGATGATGCCTGCCCCGATCCCAAAGAGCAGAAGCGCCGCCGTACGGGCCCAGACACCCTGAAACACCGCGATCAGGCTGAGGGGCAGGGCGATCAAGATAAGCCCGAATGCAATCACCCGCACTTTGCCGATTCTGTCTGCAATGATTCCCGCTGTCACCGAGCTCAAGGGGAAAAAGAAGAAAAGTGCCGAAAGAAGCAGCCCCTGCTGAAGCGAGTCCCCTCCCAGGCGGGTAAGGAAAGAGGGGAACACCTGACCGCTCACCGCCAGAACGAGAATGGCGGTGAAACTGAGGAAGATCATTCAGTGAAGAAACGCTGCACCGTGGTGTGATGATAGGTTTCGCCGGGTCGTAAAACCGCCGTAGGGAACCCCGGTTGATTCACAGCATCCGGAAAAACTTCAGTTTCCAGGCAGAGGGCCGTGTGCTTGCTGAAGGTGGCCCCATCGGCGCCACGAATTCCGGTTAAAAAATTCCCCGTGTAGAGCTGGACAGCGGGTTTGGTCGTGGAGATCTTCATGCCCCTGCCGCTGACCGGATCGTAGAGCCGGGCAATCGCCGCCAGGGAGGCATCGTCCTTGTCGGCCACGAAACAGTGATCGTAGCCGACCGGAAGCTGATCGATATCCTGACCTATAGGTTTCTCGGTCATAAAGTCCAAAGCCGTGCCCTTGACCGGGAGGATCTCTCCGGTGGGAATCAGCTCATCGTTCGCCGGAAGATAACGGGAGCAATTGAGGGAAAGGACATGATCGTAGATTGTTCCGGACCCGGCGCCGGTGAGGTTCCAGTAGGCGTGATTGGTGAGGTTGATTGGTGTAGCTTGATCCGTCTCGGCCTGGTAATCGAAGGTGAGTTCGTTTTGCTCGTTCAGGGTATAGGTAACGGTGACCGCCAGGTTTCCCGGATACCCCTCCTCTCCATCGGGGCTGGTGTAGGAAAATAGGACGCCGATCCGATCGTTTTCCTGAAGCTCTTCGGCGCTCCAGACCCGCTTGTCAAAACCCACCTTCCCACCGTGCAGATGGTTTGTCCCGTTTTCGTTGCAGGCCAGGGTGTACGGTTTCCCGTCCAGTTCGAAACGTCCGCCGGCGATACGATTGGCAAATCGTCCCACCAACGCACCAAAGTAGGGATGTCCGGCCAGGTATCCCTGCAAGTTGTCGAAGCCCAATGTGATCTCACCGATCTTTCCCTGCTTATCCGGCATACACAGGGAGGTAAGAATGCACCCATAGGTGATTACCGAAGCAGTCATGCCTCCGGAGTTTTTCAGGGTAAAGGAGTCGACCTTCTTTCCGTCTGGGGCGGCTCCGTACAATTCGCGTCTCAGTTCCATAAATGTCTGCTCCTCTTCAATCTTGATGGCTAGGTTTTGACAGGTCGGTGATTACCATGTCGCTTTCCAGATCTTGGAAATAAGTCGGATTGAATGTGGCAATTGCCCCTGCTCCGACCGATCTCAGGATCTGCAGAACAAAAGCATCGTAGGATCGCCCGCTCACAACGGATGCCATGGCGAGGGTCTCAATAGTCGTCCAGATGCTTTTCGAATCGAATCTAGGGATGATCATATTAGCCTGGACCGTTGCGGTCAATAGGTCCCTGGCTTCGGAGGGAGATACACGGAGGTCTCCAGGTAATCTCGTCAGAACCGCGTACGATTCGAGAACCGGGTGGTGAGCGGCCATCAGTTGATGTTTTGCTATATTTTGCACCAGCCAATTTGCAGCTAGCGCATGATAGGGATGATTTGCATGCACCCCCGCAACGATGGAGACAGGTGTGTAGAAAAAAAGAAAGACCCGCATCTGAAGCGGGTCTTTCCATCAGTATGCTGTGGGATTACCGGCCCTGCTGATCGTAGAGGTACTTGAAGTACTCCGGTTCGGTGGTCAGGGTCTTGCGGAACTTGGGCAGCAGGGTCCGGTAAGAGTCTATGGCCTTCCAGAACTCGTAGAAATCCGGGTTCCGGTTGTAGGTGTTGGCGTAGATCGCCGCCGCCCTGGCGTCGGCCCCACCCTTGATGGTCTGGGCTGTCCGGTAGGCGCCTGACTGAATCGAGAGCAGCTCCCGCTGCATCTCACCCATGATCGCCGCCTTCTTTCCTTCCCCGTCGGAGCGGAAGGCCTGGGCTATCTGATTCCGTTCAGCGATCATGCGCCGGTACACGCTCTCGGTGAGCTCGTCTGAGTACTTGATCTGGCGGACGATGATGTCGATCAGCTCGATTCCGTATTGGGGGGTGATGATACTGGATTCATCGAACACCTCCGTGGAGAGAGCGGCACGGCCTATCTGGATCTCCTCGTAGATGATGGTGGTGTCGATGCCGAGGGTTTCCGCCGCCTGTCCCTCGATCTCCGTTCCCGCCTGATAGACGCTGGGTCTACTGATCTCGTTGATCACATTCGAGTTTCGCACCGCCTCCACCAGGGAGTTCCGGGAGATGATCTTGCGCACCGCGGAGTCGACAACGTCGTCAAGACGGGAGTGAGCACCGGTGATCGTACCGACAGATTCGTAGAACAGCTTGGGATCGGTGATCTTCCAGCGGGCGGTGGTGTCCACCCAGATGAACTGGTTCTCCTGGGTGGGTATTCGCTGGGATTCCCCGTCCCAGGCCAGGATCTTCTTGGGGAACTTGTTCACGTTGTCCACGAAGGGAACTTTGATCTTTAGACCGGCCTCCAGGTCAATCGAGATGATGCGGCCGAAGCGGATGACCACAGCCTGCTCCCCCTCCTCAATTACATAAAAAGGTCCGGTAATCAGAAAGAGGATGACGACTACGGCTATGACGACTAAAACTGTAATTGTCTTTTTCATTGGGTACCTCCTGCGGAAGCGGATCCGAGAGCCTTGAAGGGGATGAAGTTACCCAGGTTCTTGTCGATCAGGTCGACATTCTCGGCGTCCTTGAACACCTCTTCGAACATCTCGTAGTACAGACGGGTCCGGGTGACTCCGGGACTGCGGTTGTACTCGTCCAATACACGGGCGAAACGGGACACATCACCTTCCGCCCTGTTGACGCGCTCGATGGCGTAGCCTTCGGCCTCCTGTATCAGCTGTTCCGCCTGGCCCTTGGCTTTGGGGATGGCCTGGTTGTAGGCTTCCTGACCTTCATTGATCAGGCGGTTTCTGTCCTGGATGGCCTTGTTGACATCCTCGAAGGCTTCCTGCACCGGACCGGCTGGGGGCACGATGTTCTGGAGCTTCACCGTGGTGACCCGGATGCCCAGCTCGTACTTGTCGAACAGCTGGTTCATCTTGTCCTGGCCATGAGCTTCGATGTTGGCCCGCTCGGCACCGATGACATCGAAGATCGCCCGGTCCCCGACCAGCTCGTTGATCACCGATTGACTCATGTCCCGGATGGTCTTTTCCTTATCCTGAACCTTGAACAGCCAGTTAAAGGCATCCACGATGCGGTACTGGATGATCCACTCCACATCCACGATGTTCAGGTCTCCGGTGAGCATTATCGACTCGCCGGGGAAGTCCTGAGCCGCTCGGATGGTGGTGATCCCGGGGCGGTCGGTCCGAAAGCCGAACTCGTGTTTCAGAACGACCTGGGTCGGTACGTTGTAGTTCTTCTCGATTCCGAAGGGGAGCTTGAAGTGCAGACCCGGTTCGGCCATTCTGTTTAAGCGGCCGAACAGCAGCACCGCAGCCGTTTCCTGCGGGTCCACTACGAAGAAACTGGAGAATGCCGTGATCAACGCCAGGATGACTACGACCACGATGATGATCGCTTTCGGTGTCACTTGTTTGGGCATTCGTCCAGGAGATACGTCACGTTCTGACATAATCCCTCCTTGTACTTGATGGTTTCCAGCCTGGTCAAAACCACGCGGCTGGTTCGAACTTGAAATTCCGGAATACTCTCGACGCAATACGTCTCGGACAAATCATCGGTTAGACTGCAAACTGGAATCCTTTTTACAGTTATCCATATCGCAACCTTCGGTTGCGATGTCCTACGTAATATAGTACTGATCTCCTGCGCAACGGTCAAGCTGAGGGGCTACCACAACGTGTAACCCCCATCATTTTTCCCACTTCGCGGGCGCACAAAAATGGTCCGTTCACGTTCGTTTCGATCAGGAAGGACCAGTTCTCGAGAGTTGTCTCTTCGGGCGGAAGATTCTGGCGCTCCGTTGCGGCGGTATCCTCCAGTTCATCGATGTGCCGGGAAACGATCACCAGGTGAGCCCCCGCTTCGGCCAGTGCGGCGGCAAAAGCCTTCCCCAGTCCCCGGCTCGCACCGGTGACGATGGCTATTCTGTCTTGGAGAGATAGAAGCTCAGTCAGGCTCATATCGCAATCTTCGCTTCGCAGCCGAAAGGAAGATTGCGATGTATTCTTCCAGCAAGCTGTCATCATAATAACGAACGCTTCAATACCGCACCGTGGCGGGTGCGCCGGTAGAGGCGGATTCCATGATCGCCAGGACAACCTTGGTGACATTCAACCCGTCCTCAAGATTTGCCTGTACCTCTTTGCCGAGGAAAAGGCAATCCACGAAGTCCCTGATGCTTTCGTAGGCAAAACCAACATGCCTGTCCCGTACCCGGGGCTTGACCAGACAGTCGGGGTGGTCGGTTGAATCCTCCAGGTAGCGCTCGATCATCTGGTTGTTGGTGAGGTCCATATTGATCATTCCCTTGCTGCCCAGGATGTTCACCTTGATATCGTTGACCGAAGGGTGGGTGTTCGGGATGATCCAGTTGTTTTCGATGGTGGCCACGATCCCGGAACGGAACTCCAGGACACTCTGGTAGAGGTCCGGGACATCGACGCCCCGGCTCTTCAAAACCGAGGAACGGGAAACCGAGTACACCCGCTCGACTTCATCCTCGAAGAGAAAACGTAGAGAATCCACCGTGTGGCTGCCCAAAAACCACAGAATCGAGCTCTTCTCCGCCCACGAGAGCATCTCAGTGGGAACGGAAATCGTGTCATTCAGCCGAAAATAGGCCGATACGATCCTGCCCAGCTTTCCTTCCGCGATGTTTTGTCTGGCGATCGCCAGGGGCGGATTCCAGCGGGCGTGAAAATCCACCATAAATGTGATCCCTGCCTTGCGGACCGCCTTGGCGACAGCTTCCGCGTCTTCCAGTGTGGTGGCCAGAGGCTTTTCCGTGATGATGTGTTTTCCCGCCTCCGCCGCAGCCACGATGGGATCCCGATGCGCGAAGTCAGGGGTAACCACCGCCACCGCATCTATGCCCGGATCTGCTGCCAGATCTCGGAAATCCGTGTAGACCCGTTCGGCGCCATACGCTTGCGCTACCTGCTTTGCCCGCTTGGAATCGCGGTCACAAACCGCGGCCAAAGCGGCGTAGGGGTGATTCGAGTAGATCTCTGCATGCACCTCCCCCCAAAGTCCCACGCCGATCACGCCGAAGCGAATAGGATCCTTCACCTTCACACCTCTTCCTCGAACACGATTCGGGCCGGGGCACCTGAGGTGCCGGCCACAGAGAGGGGAAGGCAGTACAGCATGCCTCGGTCGCCCTCGATCTGATCCAGATTCACCAGGGGCGCCACCAGAAGCGTCCCTTTTTTAAACATCATACCGAGAAGCCCACCTTTCTCCTCGACAACGTCTTCGGACCAGGAGCTTTCCAGACAGGGAATGTCGAAACCGCAGATGGAAGGCTCGTGCTCCAGGATCCACTCGACAGCGCTCCGGCTGAAATTGGGACACCGCAGAACATATCCCGGTTTGTTCCAGTGAATCCCCCAGCCGGTATCGACAATCAATGCCTCGCCTTTCAGGATTCTTGGGGAGTGAGCCGCCAGGACAGTATCGTCCACCACTGTTTTCTCCGGCTGTCGGGGTAGACGAATGATGGTGGCAGGTTTGATGAAATCGGTGATCCCATACTCCTCGAGAGTCTTTCCCTCCTTGAGTATGTGGGAGCCGGCCTCGACGTAGGTGCCGGAGATCGTCGACAGGGTGATCTTCGACGCAAAGAACTCATCCTTTTCCACCGTGGCGATCGTTTCGATCTGCACGGGTGCAATGATCTCCTCCAATCCCGGGAGAGCCTGGTATGACCAGAGTCCGTTTTCCAGTTTGCCACTCAGATCATGGTAACGTTTCACAGTTGCCTCCTTACAGGTTCGTACTTGGCGCCCCGCACAAGCCGTCATTTAGCCGTGTATCCGCCGTCCACTGGAAGAGTCGCTCCGGTTATGAACGAGGCTTCCTCGGAAGCTAAAAAAAGCACCGCCTGAGCGATCTCCTCCGGTTGAGCGAAACGTCCCAGTGGATGCCGCGCGGCGATCACATTCTTTCCGGGAGAGTGAAAGGAGATCACCATGCCCGTGCTTTTATAGTAAATTTCGCTCAGTTGATTGAGAATTTTAGGATTTTGAAGGTAGTCGAGAAAAAATTGGGCCATGGGTTGAGTGCTGCACTAAGAGTAGCGAAACTGCCCTTTTTCTGTCAAGAATCGATCGGCCTGAGAGCGCTTTGCAGATCCTTTAATTTTTGCAGAAATTTCTTTGTTTATTGCAGTGAGGATCATCCCCTCCTATGTTATAAATAGATAAGTCAAAAATTGTAAGCACGGAGGTAAAAGATGGGAAAAGCAAGTGCGAATTTTAATCCCGATATCGATCTGATCGATTTCCAACCGACGAAATTTCTCGCCTTCCGAGACATGGAGGTCTGCAAGCGGGTAGCGAAGATCAAGAAAGAGGATCTCTGCAGTCTTCCCGAGGGCACACACCCCGATTTCAAAGCGCAGATACGGCCTGTCAAGGATTTCCACTTTCAGCTGGCCTTGGACATGCTGATTCGGATCAAGAAGGCACTGGAAGAGGGAAAACAGTTTGTGGGCGTGTTCCCCACCGGCCCGATTTTTCAGTACCAGCTGCTCGCAGACATGGTAAATGCACTGGATATCCCGCTGCACCACGTGCACTTTTTCTCCATGGATGAGTATGCCGATGAGGATGGACGGGACATCAACCCGGAATGGCCCGGCTCGTTTCACTACACGATCAACATGCACTTCATCTCGCGTCTCGATCCGAAGCTGCGCATCCCGGCCAACCAGATCCATTTCCCGTCGAGCAAAAATATCGATCATTACGACGACATGATCCTCGAAGCCAGGAAGGACCCTTCGGCAAAAGGGGCGCAGATCGTATACGGAGGCACCGGGCTCTCCGGACATTATTCCTTCTGGGATCCCCATTTGGCCAAAACCTATGGAATGGATATGGAGGCATGGATGAAGGCGACTCCCCTTCTGGTGGATTTCCATCCGATTTCCACGATCCAGATGGCGGTAACGGATATGCAGGGTGCCTGGCCGTTCGTGCCTCCCAAAGCGTATACGACCTCCGGATCCACGATGCTCAATGCCGACTACAGATCCTGGTGGAATGACGGCGCCGGGCTCACGGCGGATGGTCAATACGCGGGAGGCATCGTCTGGCAGAAGTTTATCACCCGCCTATCTCTTCATGGTCCGATCGTGCCTGAGATACCCTGTTCCCTGCTCAGGACAGCACCGGGGGAGGTGAATATCATTGAACCGGTGGCGGATGATCTAAAGATTGAGCTCACGGCCTGATCTCAAATGCGCTATGTAGATGATGTCATTGGCTGGGTAGACGGAAACAAGGACGAGATCATTCGTACGATTTCCGAGCTCGTTCAAATTCGAACGGTAAATCTTCCCCCCGGTGGAAATGAAAAACCCGGGCAGGAGTATCTGTTCGAAAAGTGCAAAGAGCTTATCCCCGGTTGCGAAACGGATCTCTTCGAAGTGGAGGATATCCCGGGAATCCGCGAACACCCCCTGTTTTTCCCGACCATAGACGGGCAGCAGCGGGTATACAAGGATCGGCCTATCCTGGTGGCCAGGCTGGGGGGGAGCGGGGGGGGACATTCTCTTGTATTTTCCGGACACATGGATACCGTGCCCAGCTACAGGGATGAGTGGGAGGTGTTCAAAGATCCTTTTAGCGGCAAAGTGAAGGATGGAAAGATGTACGGCCGGGGTACCGTAGACATGAAGGCGGGCACGGCTTCGGGATTCCTCGCTCTTAAGTGCCTTCATGATCTGGGAGTGGAGCTTAAAGGGAATGTGTTCGCCGAAAGCGTTGTGGACGAAGAAAACGGCGGTGTCAACGGCTCAATTGCAGCCAGACTTAGAAATCCGGATATCGATTTTGCGATAGTTCCCGAACCCTCCGATATGGTCGTGGGGGTGGAGTCCATCGGAGGCTCTGATTGGAAGGTTACGGTCACCGAGAGCGGACCGGGAGGTATTGGACCGGATGTGAAGCTTCCCAACCCGGTATATAAGCTGGGCAAGGTCGCTCTAGCTTTGGAGGAGTATGACAAGAGGCTTGCCAAGCTGAAGGTGCCGGATACATACGATCCGGATATGCGCGTGCGTCTTCTCACCTTCCAGCTCAACGCCGGTGGATCTTCCTACCAGGAATCCGGGGCGGTTCCCACCTCAGGGCACATCCTCTTCTGGCAGGAAATCTACTCCTACCAGAGCGAGGAGGAAGCGAAGAAAGATCTACTGGATTTCATGAAGGAGAGGCTCGGGGAGGACCCGGATTTTCGGGATAATTTCCCGAAGTTCGAAACGGTGATTCGTTTCCTCGAAGGACATAGAACGGACAGAAACCACCCGGCGCTATCCTCGATTCAGCGCGCCTACGACCGGTTGAATCTGGAATATCGGGAGAAGGGCATTCCCTTTGCCACGGATGTCTATTCTTTCAAGAAAGTATCTAACACAGACGCGGCGATTATTGGTCCGAAGGGCGGGAATGTACACGGAATCGACGAATACGTTGAGATCGACAGTGTATTAAATCTGATAAAGATGATGGTTTTGACGGCAATCGATTTCTGTATCTAGATTCTATCTCAGGAGCAACAACTCCATCGGTGTTATCTTCATTCCCCTGAGGAAATAGGCGGGGCGTTTCACCGCGAAGCCCAGCTTCGTATAGAAGGGCGGGGCATATTCGGAAAGTGTTCACCGTGACGGTGTCAAGATCCGGGATCGAAGCTTTCATGCTTTCTGCATCATCATCGCGCATTAGGCGGAAATGGGGGGGCGCGTCTGTTCCTCCAGGAGTAATTGGGATTATAATTAAATGCACTGTGAGAGGTAAACCCATGACTTCCCGCCAGCGGGTGCTTGCCGCGTTGGATCACAAAGAACCGGATCGGCTCCCCGTCGACCTGGGCGGATCGATCGTAACCGGGATCAACGCAATAGCCTATGCCAAGCTGAAGCGGTATCTGTCTGCGCGAGGCTGGAAGCTCGATCAAGAGCCGATCACGGTGACCAACATCATTCTCCTGCTGGCCGAAGTGGAGCCGGAATTGATCGATGCTTGGGGAATCGACGTACTTCCTATTGACCGATACTACGCCGCCCCGGGCGTTGCCCTGCGCGGCCGCTGGAAAGCCCATCCCCTGCCGGACGGCACCCCGGCTCTGTTTCCCGAAGATTTCTCGCCGGTTATCGAAGCGGACGGCACCTGGAAGCTCTTCGAGGGTGAGGTGATGACCAATGTTATGAGCCCCGGGAGCGGATCCTTCATTCCCACTCATTTTCCTCTGGCCAAAATCAGCCCGGAAGCGCTGGAGAGCTACCCCCTGGCCCGTATCAGCGACGAGGAGCTGGATTATCTCCATAATAAAGCCCGATATCTACACGAGAACACGGACAAGGCCCTGTTCGGCTGGTTCAATGGCAGCATCTTCGAAACCGCGCAGTTCTTGAGCGGCTTCGATACCTTCTTTATGCGCCTCGCCGGCGAGCCGGAGCTCAGCCGCCGTCTGCTGGAACGTCTGACCGAAGCTGTCATCACAGACCTGAAGCTCTACCTCGATGCGGTGGGGCAGTATATCCAGGTCATCGGCTTCGGGGATGACTTCGGCTTTCAGAACGGACCGCAGATCTCCCCCCGGCTGTTCCGCTCGTCGATCAAGCCTCTGCTGAAAGAGATCTATAGCACCGCCCATGCCTCGAGTCCGGCCAGGGTGTTTTTACACTCCTGCGGATCGGTCCACGAGTTTATCGAAGATTTCATCGAGATCGGCGTGGACATCCTCAACCCCGTGCAGACCTCGGCCGCCGACATGGAGGTGGAGAGACTCAAAAGTCAATTCGGCGACCGCATCGTGTTCTGGGGCGGCGGTGCGGATGTGCAGAACGTGCTTCCCCGGGGTACTCCCGAGGAGGTGCGCCGGGATGTGCGCCACCGGCTCGAGGTGATGCAGCCCGGAGGGGGATTCGTCTTTGCCCCGATCCACAATCTTCAAGCGGATATTCCCCCCCAGAACATCGTGGCCA
The DNA here is from genome assembly GCA_964495755.1 of uncultured Spirochaetaceae bacterium. GTDB lineage: Bacteria > Spirochaetota > Spirochaetia > SZUA-6 > DRHE01 > JAFGQJ01. The sequence goes on from CAZBXU010000076.1 coordinate 10,683, forward strand.
TGTATGAGGAAGCCCTGCGCGGGTAGTGCGGCTGAGTTGAATCAGCGGAATCTAAAATTTTCCTTGTATAAAAGGATAATATTGCCTATATTTTCCTTATGGAAAAGGAAACTTTGAAGAGAGCTATCCTTGACGGGCAGGAAATCTTCTCTTCTCGGCAGGTCATTCCGCGCGAGCACTCTCTGAAATGGAAAGATATCGAACGCTTGGAGAAGGTCATTGCTGTTGTTGGACCGCGGCGAGCAGGGAAGACTTTCTTTCTGTTCCAGGTAATGAACGAACTTGGTCTGGAGCGGCGGAACGCGGTATTCTTGGATTTTTCGGAGATCCCACTTCAGGACTTTGCTGCTGAACACTTCGAACTTCTCTTTCAAGCCTATCTTGAGTTGTTTCCGGATCACACCCCCTGGTTTTTTTTCGACGAGATCCAGGAGGTGGCAAATTTCGAGAAGGGAATGAAATTCCTACTGAACCGGGGGCTTAAGATCTTTATTGCCGGTTCTACTTCACGGGTGTTCGCGACGAATCTGGCATCGGTTTTGAGGGGAAAGACACTCTCTACAGCCGTTCTGCCCTTAACCTTTCGGGAGTTCCTCCGTTTCAAGGAGAAGGCCGTGCAAGCTCCGGTCTCACGGCGGGAACTGGCAGAGATGCACAATCTTCTACAAGAGTACCTGCTTTGGGGAGGCTTTCCCGAAGTGGTGCTGGTGGATTCACCGGATATGAAGCTGAACCTAATACGCTCGTATATCGATTCCATGCTTTTCAGGGATGTGATCGAGCGCCACCATATCAAGAATGCCGTCCTGGTGGAATCCGTTTTTCTAAGGCTGCTCAAATCCTTCACCAAGGAGATCAGCATCCACAGATGGTATAACGACTATAAAAGCATGGGTCTCAAAGTGTCGAAAGACACGCTCTACCAGTACCTTGGCTACTTCGAAGAAGCTCAGTTCGTTTATCTCGTGGAGAACATGCTGGGTGGCAGCAGCAGTCAGAAGAAAATTTACCTGGTTGACAATGGTTTGTACCTGCGGGTGAGAGGATTTGATAAAGATTGGGGCAAGCTGCTGGAGAACCGGGTATTCAATGACCTTCAGCGTCGCCACGGCCGGGTGAGTTTTGTGAAGGGCAGGGGACGGGATCTCGACTTTGTTGCCGGATCCAGGGCCGTCCAGGTGAGCTATGAGTTAAATGACCGGTCCTTGCGACGGGAGACAGAGGGAGCAACCAGGGGATTGGAGCTGCCGGCTGTTCGTGAAAGCTTGGTTGTAGTGCAAGAACCGATGGAGCCGACCGCCACAATTGCTGGAGTGCAGGTGCTTGCCTATTGGCGAGCCTCTTTCGAGGGGATTTTGTAGAACCTGCCTGAGCCCTTGACTCTTCGTGAAATCTAAAAATATAGTAGCTGTACCCATGAAGAAGATACTCATCACCTCGGCACTGCCCTACGTGAACAATACTCCCCATCTGGGAAACCTGATCCAGGTGTTGTCTGCTGACGTCTATGCCCGCTACTGTCGTCTCCGGGGCTACGAGACGCTGTACGTCTGCGGCACCGACGAGTACGGTACGGCCACGGAAACCCGGGCCCTGGAGGAGGGCATCACCCCCCAAGAGCTCTGCGATCGCTACTATCGGGTGCATGCGGACGTGTACAAGTGGTTCAACATCGCCTTCGACAGCTTCGGGCGAACCTCAACTCCCAAGCATACCAAGATCACCCAGTCGATCTTTCTCGGTCTGGACAGCAATGGCTATATCAAGGAAAAAACCATCGAACAGACCTACTGTGAGACCTGCGACCGCTTTCTGGCGGACCGCTATGTCCGCGGGATCTGTCCCCACTGTGATTACCCGGAAGCTCGCGGAGACCAGTGCGAAAACTGCGGTAAGCTCCTCGATCCAACGGACCTGGTAGAACCCCACTGCGGGGTCTGTGGTGCGACTCCGGTGGTACGTGAAACCACCCACCTGTATATCGATCTGCCGGCGATCCTGCCGAAGCTGGAAGCCTGGATGGAGAAGACCTCGGTGGATGGCGCCTGGGCCAAGAATGCCGTCCAGATGACCCAGGCCTGGATCCGGGACGGCCTTCACGAACGGGCCATCACGAGGGATCTGAAGTGGGGCATCCCGGTTCCAAAAAAGAACTTCGAGAACAAGGTTTTCTACGTCTGGTTTGATGCCCCTATCGGCTACATCTCCATCACGGCCAATCTTACCGACCAGTGGGAGCAGTGGTGGAAGAATCCCGAGGAGGTGAAGCTGGTCCAGTTCATCGGCAAAGACAACATTCCCTTTCACACGGTTATCTTCCCCTCTTCGTTGATCGGATCGGGGGAGTCCTGGACACTTCTGCACAGCATGTCCTCCAGCGAATACCTGAACTACGAGAGCGGCAAGTTCTCAAAGAGCAAGGGAATCGGAGTATTCGGTACCGATGCGGTGGGCTCGGGGATTCCCGCCGACGTCTGGCGTTTCTACCTGTTCTACAATCGCCCCGAGAAGGCGGATTCCCTGTTCACCTGGAAGGATTTCAAGGAGAAGGTCAACGGTGAGCTGATCGGCAATCTGGCCAACCTGGTCAACAGGACCCTCACTTTTGTCAATCGCTACTTCGACGGCAGGTTGCCCGGGGCGGCTGAGGGCGGCGGTACGGCAGCCGACCCTGCTGCGGACGGCGACGCATCCCGGAAGTTCTGGCGGGAGGTCGAGCAGGCGGAAGAGGAAATACTCAACGCCCTGGAGCGGATCGAGCTTCGGGAGGCCTTGAGGCGCATCTTTGCCCTGTCCTCGATCGGCAACAAACGTTTCCAGGACGAGGAGCCTTGGAAGCTGGTTAAGAAGGATCGCAGAAAAACCGGAGTGCTTCTGCGGGATCTGGTGTGCCTGATCCGGGATCTGGCCGTACTGATCCATCCCTATCTCCCCGAAACGGCGGACAGGATCCATTCCTTTCTCGGCACTGAAGGGTCGGGAACGGACCAGCTCGGGGTGCTTTCAGGAATCGAGGCGGTGAAAGATCCGGAGCTTCTGTTCCGCAAGCTGGAAGATGAAGAGATCGAGAATTTCAAAAAGAAATTTGCAGGAGGGCAGGGAATGGGCTCAGATACGCAGGCCCTTGAGAAGTTCCGTTCCCGGGTGGATCTCAGAGTCGCCAAGATCGTCGAGGTGGAAAAACACCCCAAGGCTGATAAGCTGTACATTGAGACCGTCGATCTGGGCGGAGAGACCCGCCGGATCGTATCCGGACTGGTTCCCTATTATCGGCCCGATGAACTCAAGGGCAGAAACGTCCTGCTGGTTTGCAACTTGAAACCCGCCCGGCTGCGAGGAGTGGAAAGTCAGGGGATGCTCCTTGCCGCTGATGACGGTAAAATTGTTGAAGTGTTGTTTGCCGACCATGCCCGGCCGGGTGACCCGGTTGGGCTCGCGGGGCAGCAGGTTTCGGGACAGGCAGCGGAGGAGATAGATATCGAAGAATTTTTCAGCATCCCCATTCAGGTCAAAAACCATCAGGTGCTGATTGCCGAGGTGCTCTTGGAATGTGCCGGTAAGTCAATTACTTCGGAAAAGGTGAAAACGGGTCAGGTCAGATAACCCGTACCGCCCGATTATGAAGCGGCTACTTCTACTTTTTTTCTTCCTCCCGCTTCTTCTTCACGCTCAGGAGAAGATTGAAGATCAGTGGTATTCTCTTCTGTTACAAAGCAAAGCTGTCGGCTACGTCCATCAAACCACCTGGCGCACGGCCGACGGCTTGGTGCGCAGCGAGATCGAGCAGACCATGAAGATCCGGCGTTTTGGAGTGCCCTTTTCTCTGACCCAGAAGGATGTGTGGATTGAGGAGGCGGGTGCCGGGCTGATTTCATTAAGCTCTCGCCTCGACATGAACGGTCAGCTTCAAAGTGTTGAAGTCCGGACAGTGGACGGAGGGCTCCAGGTTCAACTTCTACGAGGAACCGGGGAGGAGCAGTTTTTTCTTCCTCTGGATAATGAGGCCCTCGGTGTCTATTCCGTGGACCAACAGGCCAGACGATTGATCACTGCACAAAGAGTGCATAAGGCGCAGGGAGCGCACGAAGCCGGGAGCCCCTCAAGTGAATACAGTGCCCGCAACGGGGAGCTCGGTTATCACCTCTTTTCCCCGGAATCGTTGAAGGTA
>CAZBXU010000076.1:14860-17631 GCA_964495755.1 uncultured Spirochaetaceae bacterium
CGCAGGGAGCGCATAAGGCACAAAGAGTGCATAAGGCGCAGGGAGCGCATAAGGCACAGAGAGTGCCCATGGAGCAGAGAGCGCGCGAGGCAAGTAGCGCACCCAGCGCCCAGGGTGGGGAATTGCGCTATCACCTCTTTTCCCCGGAATCGTTGAAGGTAGAGGAAATCCAGCTCCGTGTTCTCGGACAGGGGGAAATCGATGATTCCTTGGGCGGGAGGCACGAGGGCGTCCTCGTGGAGGAACGATCCTCCGCCCTGCCCGGCGTGGTCACCACGGCGGTGTACAGCGAAGAGGGTCACTCCCTCTATTCCAGAACCCCGGTGGGTTTGGCTCTGGAGATCCTCCGCCTCGACTCCGATGATCGGGGAATCGATCTTGCAGCTGCCTTCGATGTGGCCTCTCTGACAATCCCGGTCCGCCGGCTCAGGGCTCTGCCTGAGCCCCTGGAGAGGGTGCAGGGGGTAACCGTAGCCTTTCGCGGCGGCGGCGTGGCAACGTTGCGTAAGGCGGTGCAAGCCGCCGAAGAGGATCTGGGGGGCGGGCAAAGCGCGCAGACGCGCATCGTATCTTCTCCGGGGGATACGCGGAGGGACCCGGAGGAGCTGGTCGTTCGTCTGGAAAAAAGACAATTTCAATCCGAACCGATCGCTTCTCCTTCGAACCTGCAGCCGCCGGAAGGGGGCAGGTATGTCCGCGGCGGGTTTCACCTGGATCTGGAAGATCCCAGGTTGGTGGAGCTGCTTGCCGGGTGTAAAACCGGCGCCACGATCGATCCCGCCCAGGCAATCTGCCTGGAACGTCTGGTGCACGGGTACATTGAACATAAGTCCCTGGCGTACGGTTTCGCCGACCTGAAAGAGATCCTCGACCGGAAAGCGGGTGACTGCACCGAACACGCTCTGCTGCTGGTCGCCCTGCTGCGAAAAATCGCTGTTCCCTCCCGCCTGGCCTATGGGCTCATTCTGACTGAAGCGGGGTTCATCGGCCACGCCTGGGTGGAGCTGTTCGCCGGCGGAAAGTGGCACTGGTTGGATCCCTCCTTCCCCGAGGGCAGACCTTACGGGTTGAAAATCAGGCTGGGGGTGATGGATCCCGGCGAGCCGGCCTGGGCTGCCCTGAGTCTTTCCCTGTTCCAGGTTGTCGGCGGGGTGGAAGCGCAGATCCTGGATTGGGATCGATGAAAATCAGCGTCGAACCGGCGGAGCTCAACGATCTTGACTGCGGCGAGAGCCTGCTGCAGAGCGGTTTCTGGGGAGCGTTCCGGGGCCAGCTCGGCTGGCAGTCTTTGGCCTTTCACTGCAGCTACCGGGGAGATACATTCGGCCTGCTCGTCCTGGTCCGCCGGCTGGCGCTGGAGTTCGGTCTAGCCTACGTGCCCCACGGACCGGAGATAGAAGAGCCCACAGCGGACCGGGAGGGCTTTCTCGTGGCGCTATCCCAAGCTCTGCGGCCTCACCTCCCTCGCTGTGTGTTCCTGCGATTCGATCTGCCATGGGGGAGAGGGGGGTTGGGGAATCACCCTGAGGTTTTAAAGAACTGTGCCGGTCTGCGCAAAGCTCCGATGGATGTTCAGCCTCCCAGTACGGTGATCCTCGATTTGAGGGCCGAGGAAGGCGAGCTGTTGACTGCCATGAAGAACAAGACACGGTACAACATCCGTTTGGCCGCCAAGAAGGGAGTGGAGCTTTCGATTGACCGTCAACAACCATCGGAGCACCGGAGTGTCGAACGGGCCTTGGCGGAGTGGTATCGGCTGTACGAGGAGACGGCCCGGAGGGACCGGATCACTCTGCACGGGGAACAGTACTATAGAACGCTGTTCACCCTGGCCGGCAATTACGGTGCCGGCGGGCCGGAGCTGTACCTGCTGACCGCGAGGCACGAGGGAGAGCTTCTCGCCGGAATAATCCTCGCCCTGAAAGGACAGCGGGCCTGGTATCTGTACGGAGCCTCCTCGGATCGAAAGCGCAACCTGATGCCCGGCTACGCGCTTCAATGGCGGGCAATCCTGCTGGCCAAAGAGCGTGGCTGCCGCTGCTACGATCTGTTCGGTATCCCCCCCGATGATGATCCTGAGCACTCGATGCATGGATTGTTTCGCTTCAAGACCGGATTCGGCGGACAGGTGATCAACCGGTTGGGTTGCTACGACCTGTCATTTCGTCCGCTGCTGTACCGATTGTATCGCCTCGCCGAAGCGCTGCGGGCTCTCTACTTTCGCAGGTGGCGGAAGAGGTTACCCCGAGTCTGATACCTTCAATATCTCGATATCCGGACAACCTTGAAGCCGCCTGTCCGCCGTGACCAGGGTCAGCTCGAATACCTGGGCGGTGGCTGCGAGGAAGCGGTCTGCAGGGTCCTCGTGGGGGAGGGTGATCCTGCGGCTTATAATCGCCACCTCGGTCCTCAGCGGAGCCTCCCTGAAGTTGTGGGACTTGAGAACCTTCCGGATCCAGCTCTCCGAATCCGGATCGAGGGTGATTCTCCCTTTTTCCGCCAGTACCAGGCATTCCCAGAGCGATATCGGAGAAAGCCATAGCTCGTTATTCGGATTCTCCAGAGCCTGTGCGGTAGAGGGTGGCAGACGCTCCGGTTCCAAAAGAGCCCAAAGGAAAATGTGGGTGTCGAGGAGCAGTTTCATCGTTGCCTTTCCAGAACTTCCCAGGGCATTTCTACCGGAGAGACGATATCGCCGAGAATCTTACCAGTGCCCCTTGCCGAACCGAGCCATTTCCCCGCCGTGTCTGCCGGCAGCGGCGGCACAACTT
>CAZBXU010000077.1:0-17581 GCA_964495755.1 uncultured Spirochaetaceae bacterium
TTTCATTGTAGATAAACTCATTTGGTCTGCCGGTTATCCCCTCGATCATAGCCACCAGATCGCGGCCCGAGGCATCCTTGTCCGGGACGATCGTCCCAATCAGCGGCTGTCCCACCAAATCGGTTAGGCTGTAGCCCAGCAATCTCTGACCGTAATCGTTGATGAAGGTGATGACGCCGTTGGTATCCCAACGCAAAATGATACTGTTGGCATTCTCTACCAGATCCCTGTACTTCTCTTCACTTCTCTCCAGACGCGCTTGAGCTTCTCTATAGGCCGTCATATCCCGAAAGCTCCATACCCGGCCGATGATCTGATCCGAAATCAACAGAGGGGAGGAATAACGCTCGAAAACTCTTCCATCCTTAAAGGTGATAACATCTGTGTGCTCATCGCTCGTATCATAAAGCTCACGGATCTTGTCCATGTAGGCCCGCGGATCTGTAACCTGGCTCATGACGTACTTGCGGATCTTGATGTCATCCTTATCACGGATCATCTCCCGGGGAACCCGCCACATTTCCGCAAATCTGTTGTTGGAGAGGATGATCCGACCGTCCTTGTCCACCACCAGGATGCCGTCCGCCGTGGCCTCAAGGGAGGCTTGAAGAAGCAGCTGCAGCTCCTGCACGACTCCGTTGTCGCCCTTTGTCTTGCTCACAGTTCTAGACGAACCTCTTCAGAAACTCAAGTATTTCTCCTGTCTTTTGTTCCGCAACCCGGCGGCTCAGCGCTTCGAGACGCAATCGGATCAAGGGCTCGGTGTTGCTCGGGCGGACGTTGAACCAATAATCAGGAAATTCCACGCCCACCCCATCGAGCTTGCTGATCGTCCCGCCGGTTGCGCCGTAGTGACGCTCCAGCTCTTTTAACACCTTCTCTTTATCGGCAATCTCTATATTGATCTCGCCGGACTGGTAGTAGCGCCCGCGCAGAGGCGCCAGAAGCTCTGAAAGGGGTTTCCTGTGCTTGTGCAGGACTTTGAGCAGGACAACCAGGGCGTAGGCGGCTGACTCGGTGTAGTAGCTGTCTGTAACCTTGAAATATACGTGCCCCGAGGTCTCGGCCCCGAACAAGGCGCCTTCGGCGATCATGGCATCGTAGAGAAAGGTGTAGCCGACCCGGGAGACGACCGGTTTCCCTCCCAGCTCTCCGATGCGCTGCGGTAATGCCCGGGAGGAGATCAGATCGTAGACGATAGCAGCACCGGGCTGCTCGATCAAGAGCTCTTCGGCAATCAGCGCCGCGATGTAATAGTTGGCCACACTCTCCCCGTGTTCATCGAGGAAAACAACCCGATCGCCGTCCCCGTCCAGCAGAGCACCCAGATCGGCGCCGTGTTCCAACACCTTCGCCGCAGCGTGGAGCCTGCTTTCGGGTTTGAGGGGATTGGGGTCCCGGTTCAAGAAAGAACCATCCGGTTGCTCGTTGAGAATGTAGCTGTGCAGAGGTATCTTGTCGCTTATACTGCGGAAAACCCGGCCTGCCGAACCGTTGCCAACGTCGATGACCACCTTGCTTTCCACTTTCTCACCCTTCAGGGCAGCGATGACGAAATCGACGTATTCATCGAGGCGGTCCACTTCATCGAGGGAACCACCGCCCAGAACCGGTTCTTCCCCCATTCCAGATACCAATCCTTCGATTTCCTTCAAGCCCTTCTCGTAGCTGACCGAGCCCCCCCGATCGTCGTACAATTTGAAACCGTGGTATTCCGGCGGGTTGTGGGAGGCGGTAACCATGACACCCGCCTCGTATCCTTCCTTCATCTGGTAGAAGTGCAGCTGAGGGGTGGTGACCATGCCGATACCCCGCACCTTCTTTCCCTCCGCCACCAGCCCGTGGCCCAGAGCCTGATACAGCTCTTCCGAGTAGGTGCGGGCGTCGTAGCCGATCATGAAGGTGTCTTTCTCGGCGTAGCGGGCAAAGGCGCGGCCTATCTTGTAGGCCAGGGCGGTATCAATATCCTTTCCGTATACTCCGCGAATGTCGTAGGTTTTGAATATTCCTGCCATGTGTCCTCCTCCCTACGGATCCCTGTCTATTCTACAGCTTCAGGATTGTTTACGGAACACCAAAATATTCTGGTGAATCATCGAGGGAATATACTCGTACTGATACCCGTATATGTGGAGAGATTTGCTCACGTCGTACCAGATAAGATTGGCCTTCGGGATCAGTCCCAGGCCGGTCAAGACGGAAGCCAGGTCGGAACTGAGGAAATGATAGCGGCCGCTGTGGTACATATCACCGATGAACACAACCAGATAGCCCTTGTTCTTGAGCAGCGGTACGGCGGCAGCAAACACGGCGGCCATTTCCTCCAGCCAGTGCTCCTTGCTCTCATAGCTGTTCCTGTTGAAAACGGCAAGCTTTGATTGCCGGAGTTCTCTCTGCCCTTCCCCGACCCGTTTGTATTTTCCGCTGCTCTTTTCAGCCCTGTCCATGTGCCAGTAGGGGACATCCGTGAGAAGCAAATCGAATTCTTCCTCATTTTTAGCCAGCACGGGCAGCTCGGCCCGGCTGTCCCCGCAGATCATCCTCTGTTCGGGGATCTTTTCCAATGAGCACACCTGGCGGTAAATCTCGATCCACCGTGGATTGATCTCGATTCCCACTGCGCTTCTACCGCGCAACCCCGCCCCCAACAACGTTCCGCCGACACCGGCAAAAGGGTCGAGGACCCGCCCGTCTCGCTTGGTGAACACCTCGATCAGATCCGCACAGAGATCGGGCGGCTTCTGCCCCCCATGGCTGGAACGGAGTTTGTGCTGCAGATTGGGCGGGTACTGCTTGTTGACGACGCTCTTGCTCCAGTATACCCACTCTTTTCCCGTCAGGTCGTTGAGCCGATTTCGGGGAGAGTAATACCCCCGGCTCTCTCCCTGTTCGCTGAACAGCTCTATTTTCTCGGTCTTCTTCTTCTCCGCTATACGACAGTAGAAGATCCGCTCGCTAAGCGTGCGCTTGCGGGAGCTTCCCGCTCCGTTCCCAAACACGGAGTACTCCCGAGAAAAAACTTCCAGCTTTCCCCGGCGGCTGAAGATCTCCCGAATCATATTCTCCGGAATGATCCCCTCGCTGTTGTAGCTCAAAAAAATATGCTTTACACGGGCCGCCTCAATCAGCTCCTCGAGAGCCCGGGCGGCTTCGTTCTTGCGGGAGTAACGGCTCTTCAGGTGATCCCGCTGAAACTTTCTCGTTTTTCCATGCAGGGGCGGCTTGTCCCAACGGAGGATGTTTTCCAGTACATGGTAGCAGTCGACGTACTGGCGGGTATTGTAGGGAGGATCGAGATAGAGGACCTCCGCCTCCAGGTGGCGGATGAGGCGATTGGCGTCCTGGTTGTACACCTCATTCCCATCATTGCCGATCAGCTCGATCTCCGGTACCCGCAGCCGCAGAGGCTTGTGTACGTTGTTGTCGACCAGGTGTCTGTCCGCCTGCTCCCGATTGTCGATGTGTTTGAGGAAAGCGTCATACTGGCCTACCGTGTTCGCCGCCTTGTCAACGGCCAGAAGCAGGCTGGTCAACAGGACGAAACGCTCCTGTTCGCTGCAGCGCTGTTCGGCATAGATGGACTCGACGGCCTCCCGGACCGCATCGATGCGGGCGGCATTGTGCTTCGTGAAATAGGTACCGCCGTAGCCCGCGTAGACGTAGCCCTGAATGGGGGTACAGCGGTTGAGCTCCTCGATCAGGGCACCCACCCGGTCCAGATCCACCGTGGCCCTGCTCGAGGTCAGATAGACCCGGTTCACCACGTAGTTGGAGAAAAGCAGGTCATTGGCGATAACCGTGGAGGCGTGAGCTCGAAAGGAATTTCCCACCACCCCGGTTCCGGCAAACAGGTCGACAAAAACGCCGATCTCCGGTACCCGCGATAGGATCGTATCGGTTAGGAAATCGAGCAGCCGATACTTCGAGCCCAGATATTTGCGATTTTGGGGCAAAACCCCCCGACTGCGGGTTCCTTCAGCGACAACGCCTGAGTAAATTTGTGAAATAGTGTCCCCTCCCAATTAGGTCGCAGTATACCCGGATTTCAGCCAATGGGCAATGGTTATTTGGAAAAGGTGACAGCAAGCAGCGTGGGTCGCCTCTGTGAATTTTAGGTGCCGTTGCATTGTGGTTATCTAGAAAATTAGAAGCAAAACGGATAATTTTCTAGTTTTCCACAATGGAGATGCATCCTTTTTCCCGATTGGGTCATTCTGACCCTTGCAACCTGGAATATACGCATTAGGGAGCAAATATCATGAAAATCGAGGATCTGAATCCCACCCTGTCGATTCTCGCCGATTGGCATGGCAAACCTTTGAACTACTCCACCCTCGGAAAGGAGCTCGGGGTCTCCTACAAATCAGCCCAAAACCGCATTAGTTGCCTGGTTGAAAACAAAATGATTTGGCTGCTCCACCCTCTACCGGCCGAAGTGGCTGCCCCCCCGCACCGCGCACGGAAATCCCCGAAGCTCTACCTCACCGGCTCGACTCAATCGCCTGGGCCTCTGGCGGAGGAAGTACGCTTTCGAAGCAGGCTGATCAAGACCGTCTGCGCCCATGAGGCAGCCAGAAACCCTTCCAGCAAGTTTTGGTACTATGGAGGGTACGGGAAAACCCACCTCGAACTCGTCGTGCAGACCTCTTCAAAGCGGGTCGGCTTCGTTTTTCTGCAGGAACCACACCCCAATAGATGGTGCTGGAGCTACTGCAAACGGGTTTTGGCAAGAGAGGTCATCCAAGGAGGTTTTGTGTTGTATCCCGGGCGGCGTATCTTCTTTGCGGCCCGGCGATTGGTGATCTTGCCTACCGGAGAGTTCCTAAAATCTTATCGGCGCTGGATGAATGCCTGCCTGGGATCTTCGCGGAAACTCCTCCTGCGTCTGGTTCGAGAGTACAACAGCGTTCATGCCGAGCAGCTTCCTTGACACAATAAACGCTTGCCGCTAAGCTGCGGTCGTATGTATAAAATCGCAGTAATTCCGGGTGATGGAACCGGCCCCGAAGTGATACAGGAAGGATTGAAAGTCCTGGGTCGCGTCAGCGATCGCTTCAAAATCCAGTTTGATTTCGCCGAGCTCGGCTACGGAGGTGAGCACTACCTGAAAACCGGAGAAGTGCTTCCCGCCGATGCTGTGGAAAAGCTCAAGGCTTTCGACGCCATCTATCTGGGCGCGATCGGCCATCCCGATGTGAAGCCGGGCATTTTGGAGACGGGAATCCTGCTGACCCTTCGCTTTAGCTTGGATCAATACATCAACCTTCGGCCGGTGAAGCTGTATCCGAACGTGGAAACCCCTCTGGCCAACAAAGGCCCCGAGGACATCGACTTCGTCGTTGTGCGGGAGAACACCGAAGGGCTGTACGCCGGTATCGGAGGGTTCCTGAAAAAAGGAACGGCGGATGAGGTGGCGATTCAGGAGATGATCAACACCCGCAAAGGCGTCGAGCGCTGCATCCGCTACGCCTTCGAGTACACCCGCAAACGCAACAAGGGGAAGAAGCTGACCCTCTGCGCCAAGACCAATGTTCTGACCTATGCCCACGATCTGTGGATGCGGGTATTCACCGAGGTGAGCAAAGAGTACCCGGACATCCAGGCGGACTATGCCCACGTGGATGCCACCACTATGTGGATGGTGAAAAACCCGGAGTGGTTTGACGTCATCGTAACCACCAATATGTTCGGCGACATCATCACCGACCTGGGTGCCATGATTCAGGGCGGTATGGGGGTGGCGGCCGGGGCCAACATCAATCCCGAAGGTGTGTCGATGTTTGAGCCCATCGGGGGCTCGGCACCCAAGTACACGGGAAAGGGGATCATCAATCCGCTATCCGCCATTTTGGCCGTACATATGATGCTCCAGGTTCTGGGAGAAGAGAAGGCGGCGGACGCCGTAGAGTCTTCGGTGGTCAAAGCGATTTCCAAGATGAAGAGCATGAGTGCCGGACAAACGGGTTTTTCGACCTCTGAGATCGGCGATATGGTAGCCGAAGGACTCGGATAGGAACAACCGAAGCGATTCGGGTCATTAAAAATCGTATCCTTTTAGCTCATTATTAGTGTCATTTCAACACACTGGGTTAAAATGACACTATTCGGGTTTGAAAGAACCCGACTGAAAATCACACATCGCCACCCCATGCTATATAATTCATCTACATATCTGTAATTACAGATCTCTCTACCCGACCCCCAGGTTTGGCACAAAAAATGCATAATCATTGGTGACTAAAAAAAATATAGGAGGTTCGAGATGAGAGGACTTATTCGATACACCAAACCGAACGATCTGTTTGACTGGAACGGGCTTCTGGACAATTTCTTCACCGACACGCCCGTTTGGAATACCCGGACTCCCGCCGTGGACGTCAGGGAGCAGGAAAATGAGTACCTGATGGAAGCAGAGCTTCCCGGGCTCACCGAGAAGGATATCGAGCTGAACGTGGAGGACAACATTCTGACTCTTTCCTCGAAGAAAGAGGAGAGCAAGGAGGAGAAGAAGAACGGATATCTGATTCGTGAGCGGCACAATAATGAGTTTGCACGGACCTTCGTTCTTCCCAAGGATGTGGATCGCGAAAAGATCAAAGCCGAGTTCAAGAACGGAGTGCTTGTGGTGAGCATCCAGAAGAAGCCCGAGGCCAAGCCTCGCAAGATCGATGTGAAAAGCAACTAAGAATCGTCAAACAGAACAACGGGCTGCCCTGGCGAACAACCGGGGCGGCTCTTTTTTTTACACGGTGGTCACCCGCAGAGCCGCCAGAAGCGTTTCCAATTCCTCCCGGCAGTCCATGCATATCTCAAGATGGTGTTTGACCTGCGGCAGCAAGGCTGCCGGGTCCTCGCCCCGCAGCAGCATGTCGGCGTATTCATCGAGCAGCCGATATGCCTCATCGCAGGCAATTTCAATGTCTGCAGTGGAGTCAACCATATTGATCATGCGCTTCAAGCGCTCAACCTCTTCTACGGCGCGTCGGGTTCGGCGTAGGAACAGGAGTTTTAGAAGCGTACCGAGTTTGCTGAACAGACTCATCTATGTTCTCTTCCTACTCTTTGATGAAGTGATAATCCCAAATCTTACCTTCACCCCATGCTCTCCAGAATGTCTTGAGGGCTCATTCCTTCCCGGGCCAAACGGCGCTTCAAACGCAGCCGACCGTCATGAATCACCTTGTACAGAGCGTTCCGATTGGTATCCAAACGGCGGGCGACCTCCTCCAAAGGCATACCCCCAAAGGCAATCGCGGAGATCGCCGTACGTTGCTTTTCCGTCAACTCTTCCATCATGATCCGCTTCATCCAGGCGAGCAGATCCGAACGTTCCGCCCCGGTCTCCGGTCCGATTTCTTCGGAGGTCATCGTGGACTCGGCCCCGTCTTCGGCAACCAGTTTATCGAGGGACACATCCTGCCAGCGTTTTCTCCGCAGCTCGGTCAGAGCCACGCGCACGGCAATCTTGTGTGCCCAGGTGGTGAATCGGCTGCGACCTTCGAAGCTGTCGAGATTGTCAAGGATGCGAAGCAGCGCCTCCTGACAGAAATCCTCCGCGAGGAATTCAAAGTCTCTCCCGGCGGTGTGGCGCCAACCCCGCAGCGCGTAGTTCAAACCCCGCACCAACATGAACCGCAGCTCCGCCAGGGCCCGGTCCTGTTCGGGACCGGGACTTTTCAGTGCATCGAGCCAATATTGGTTGCTGTGTTGCTCCATCCGTAGAGAATTGTACCAGAGGGGGATTCCTCTATCAACTTTGCTGGCACCCAACCCATTATGACTAAGGCGGATCGTTGGATCGAGGACAACGAGCTGGTACTAGCCATCATCTACAAGGGTGTGAAGAGGGTGTACCCCCTTCAGATCCTCGTTTGGCACGAGATCGTCAACGACACCATTGCCGGAGATCCAATCCTGATCACCTACTGCCCGCTGTGCGGCTCCGGAATCGCCTACCGGCGGAGCCTCGACGGCGAAGCCGTAGAGTTCGGTACCACGGGAAAGCTGTACAACTCGAATCTGGTGATGTATGACCGCAAGACCGATACCTGGTGGACCCAGATTGATGGAAAGGCGATCGTCGGTGAGCTGACAGGGCGCGAGCTCACGGAGATCTCGATAGACACCGTGACCTGGAGAGAATGGAAGAAGGGGCATCCCGATTCCGAGGTCTTGAGCCGGGACACGGGATTTTCTCGCAACTACGGACACGATCCTTACGGCAGTTATTACGAGGATTCCTTCCTGATGTTCCCCGTAGAACACGACGATCAGAGAATCCATCCAAAGACCGTGATCTTCGGGATCGAGGTCGAAGGTGTGAATAAGGCGTACAAGGAACAGGATGTAATACGAAGGGGCACTTTCGAAGACAGCGTCGCAGGAGTACCGGTCAGGATCAGCCGGGATGAGGCTGGAATCGTTACCTTCACAGACCTCGAATCAGGTCGGGAAATCGTGAAAGAGAGAGATTTCTGGTTCGCCTGGTACGCCTTTCATCCGGACACCCTGGTGTACGAAGATTAGGATGGTGCAAGAGGACGCAATGAAAACAAAGCACATCTTGGTTTTTACGCTGGTCGCCCGGGACTGGCGGGATATTCCGCTCCGGGATGTGGTAGGCGGGACGTCCGATTTTCCTGGAAAGTTTTGCCGTCTGGTGCCCTACATGCACTAAACAACAGCGGGAGATTCGCCGCGGATGCAGTTAGTGATCAATCTGACTTCGACATTCATGCTCGGGCTCCTCACTCCTCTCACGGCGGTGGCCATGATCAGTGTTCTGTTGATCTTCAATGAAGACGCGGGCAAGATCTTCCCGCAGGCCAGAATCCCGTCGGTGAAAAAATGCGTATCTCAGCGCTTTGCTGTACGGATTTTTCTTCGCATCGATAGTCACCCCACGCAATCCCGGTATGATTGCCCTGGTATCGGGGACGGCGAGTCAGACGAGTCAGACGGGTCAGACGATCATACGATTTCTATTCACCCACAAGGCGTTGATCAACCGGGTTGCCGGGTCCATCATGCTCGGAATATCCCTGTACTATTTGCTATTCTTCTTCCGTATCTTCCAAACCTAGCTCCACTGCCCAGAGATCGACAGATGGTTCTACAGAACCCGCAGGAGCCAACCTCTCAGGTACTCCCCCTCCGGGTGGCCGAGCAGAACTGGGTGGTCCGAAGCGGTGTGCAGCTCTTGAAGAAGCTGGACATCCCGGCCCGCCCGTCGTGAGGCTTCCCTGAGAACATTCAAGAAATCTTCCCGCAATACCGCGCCCGAACAGGTAAAGCTCATCAACCTGCCGCCGGGTACGGTCCTCGCCATGGCCAGCTGGTTGAGCTCGGTATACCCCCGCAGCGCGCCGGAAAGCTCGGATTTCCTCCTGGCGAAGGGAGGAGGATCCGCCACGATCAGGTCGAATGACTCGCAGCTCTGCAGGTAGGCAAAGGCATCTCCCTCGATCCAGGTGAAGCGCCTGGATGACAAGCGGGCGTTCAAACCTAAAGAATGCCGGAAGATTTCTCCGGCGCGTTTGGAGCTCTCCACGGAGATGACCTCTGCCGCGTCACCCGCCATGACCTGAAGGGAAAACGCCCCGGTGTAGGCGAACAGGTTGAGCACCGATTGCCCCGAAGCCTGGCGGCGCGCGAGCTTCCGGTTGTCCCGTTGATCCAGATAATACCCGGTTTTCTGGCCTCCCTCGATATCCACGAGGTGGCGCACATCCCCCTCCTCGATGATCTCGGTGCCCTCCCCGCCGCCGGCGAGGTACCCGTTTTTCAGATCCAGCCTTTCCAAGCGGCTGGTCCGCTCCTCCCGCTTGAGATAGATTGCCCACTCCGGGAACAGTGCCTGAAGCGCCACTACGATACGGTCGAGCATCACCACGGTCGAGCGGATCAGGGGGCGCAGGACCACGGTACGGTTGTACACGTCAACGATCAGTCCGGGAAGCCCGTCCCCCTCCGCATTGACCAGTCGATAGGCGTTGGAATCGATCGCCAGGCTCTGCCGTAAGGCCAGGGCGGCCTGAAGCCTGTGCTCCAGCCAGTGCTCTTCCGGGGCCTTGCTTCCGAAACAAAGCACCCGCAGGGCGATCAGACTGGTCGGGGAGTAGAAACCCCATCCCAGAACCTTGCCGCCGGCTTCGGCCACGGGAACCAGATCGCCCCGAATCGCCTCCTCACTGGCACTGAGAACCGCTCCGCTGTAGATCCAGGGGTGACGACGGGTGCGGATGACATCGGAGCGCTCTGGCTTCAGCACCACCATGGTCAATCTTCCGGATTCAGCACGACCCGTACATAGCTGCCGGGATCGAGGGTCTCCACGGCCATCTTCTGAAGAGAGTCGACGGAAATATTCTCCAGACGGGCTTCGAAGTCCAGCAGAACCTTGGGATCCAGATCGTTGAGATAGGCCAGCTGCAGGATGCCGAGCCAGTAGTCATTACTTTTAAGATTCTGTTCATGTTCCCTCCGCAGGATCTCTTTTACTTTGTTCACGTCCTTCTCGGCCGGTCCCTGCCGGCGAATCTTGGTAATCTGGTCGAACACCAACTCGGTCAGCGTATCCACCTGATCCGGTGCGCAGCCGAAACCGATATAGACGAAGTATTCTTCGTCGGGATAGCGGTTGAGCTCCGCGTCCACCCCTACGTCGTAGGATCCGCCGGCCTCCTCGCGGACATTCTCCCGCAGAGCGATATCCAGGACCTGTTTCAGGGCTTCCAGCTGCAACCGGCTGCGAAGAGACCAATCGGTGGTGCCGCCGAATACGATCTGCACCCGGCTCTGGGGCTCTAGACCCTTGTTCACCTCCCGCTGCACGATTCCCACGGGGGGATCCATCTCAACGTCCCGCCACGTTTCCACCCGTCCTGTGGAGGGCAGGGAGCCCAGGTACTGAGCCGCCATGGAAGCGAAATCGTCGGGATCGAGGTTGCCTACAAACAGGAAGGTGAAATCACCGGCATCGGCGAATCGGTCCCGGTACACCTGCAGCGACGCCTCCAGATCCATCTCCTCCAGAACCTCCGGCGTCCAGGGGCGGGAGCGAAAATGGTTCTGAGAAATAGCCGTACGGACCGTATCCCAGAAGATACTGGTCGGAGAGGCTTCCCGGTTCTCCACCATGGCGAGCAGCCGCTCCCTGTAGGCCAAGTAGGACTGCTCGTCCCGACGCGGCTCTGTGAAGTACAGGTAGATCAGCTGCAGGAGGGTTTCCAGGTCCTGAGGACGGGCGCTGCCCCGCATCCCCTCGTAGAGCTCGCCTATCCAGGGATCTACGGACGCGACCGTGCCGGTGAGCTTCTTCTGCAGGGAGATCGCATCGAAACCGTTCAACCCACCCTCGTTCACGATGTTGGCTGCGGTCACCGCGGCGATGTACCGATCGTCCGGCACGAGGGAATGTCCGCCCGGGCTGAAGGCTCCAAAGAGGATCTCCTCTTCCTTGAAGTCGGTGGGCTTGAGGATGACCCGTACACCGTTGGAGAGAAGCAGTTCTTCGAATCCGAGCTCGGGGAACGTTCTTCGACCGCTGACTCGGCCGCCCGGAAGCTTTGCTGTGAACAGGGGCTGATCGATCACCCTGTCCTCGTACGGAGGGATATCCTTGTTCACAACCGCCGCGAACAGCGCCTGTACGGCCTTTTCATCAGGAACCTCCGCGGCTTCACTTTCCGGGGCATTGACCAGAACGACCCGATTGTCCTCTTGGAGCAGCTCTGAAGCCAGACCGTTGACCTCCGCCAGGCCGATCCCGGGGACGTACTCCTGAAAGAGGCGATATTCAAACTCGATATCCGGGATGGGTTCGCCCTCCAGATAATGCCCGACATAGCTCTCCGCCAGGGTCTCGGATTCCACGTTGTCCCGATCCCCGTAGACTTGCTCGATCCAGGTCAGAAAACGTTCCTTGGACCGTTCCAGCTCCGATGCGGTGAACCCGTGACGCCGTACCCGTTCTGTCTCCGTCAACAGTACGTCGAGGGATTCGGAAACCCGCCCCTCCCGCACACGGGCGGCCAGCACGTAGGCTTCTAGAGAACGGATGAACCGGCTGCTGAAAGACCCGGCCCCGATAAAAGGGGCATCAGGCTTTTTGGCCAACTCCTGAAAGCGATCGTTCAGCATCCCGTTGTACATGGCTTCCACCAGCTCGCGGCGATAGTCTGCCACGGTTTCTTGGGGTTGGGGATCCGCCTTCACGTACAGGCTCACCCGGGTCGAAGTGGCCTCAGGATCCGTAGCCGGAGCGTAGAGGGTTCCCGGATGAGCCGGGACGGGATACACCACCCGCTTCCGGGGTTGTTCGACTTCTTCCAGGTTGCTGAAATATTTGACGATCGTTTCCTCGACCCACTGGGCATCGAAATCCCCCACGGCAATCACCGCCATCAGATCGCTCCGGTACCAGTCCCGGTAAAAACGACGCAAGCTTTCTACGGGGGCGGACTCGATGATCTCTGGCTTTCCAATCGGTCTTCGCTCGGCGTACCGTGAGTCCTTGAACAGGATCGGGTACTGGCTGTCCCGCATCCTGGCCTCTGCACCTCGACCGAGGCGCCACTCCTCGATGATAACCGGCCGCTCTTTTTCCACCTCTTCAGGCTCCAGGCTGATCAAATGTGCCCAATCCTCGAGGATCTGTACGGCGGTTTCCATGATTTCCGGATCCTCGGTTGGTACCTGAAGCATATACACCGTCTCATCGTAATTCGTATAAGCGTTCACCTCCGGGCCGAAGGCCATGCCGATGGATTCCAGGTAGTCCACGATCTCCTGCTTCTCGAAGTGCTCGGTGCCGTTGAAAGCCATGTGCTCGAGGAAATGGGCAAGACCCAGTTGATCCTCATCCTCCAGCACGCTGCCCGCGTTCACCACCAACCGCAGCTCCGCCCGGTTCTCCGGCTTGCGGTTGGGCCGCACGTAGTAGGTGATCCCGTTCTCCAACCTGCCCAGGCGAACCTGAGGATCGATCGGGATCGCCGCAGAGACAACCTGCTCTTCGGCAACCGGTGCCTGCCCGACACAGCCGGAGAGAACCAATACCAGAGTGACTACAAAAAAGCTCGCCGCGACGAGCCGGAGAATTTTTCTAATGTTCGGTACCATCACCTGCCTCCAGTGCTTAAGAAAAAATCAAGGAAAATATTGTCACCGCTCCTTTGGGACATTGGCGGAAACAGGATCGACAGACCACACACCTGTCCTCCTGAACCACCTCCGCGCTTCCACCCTCCATCCGAAATACGGCCCTCGGGCACACTTCCACACAGCGGCGGCAGCCGATGCAGATTTCCTCCTCCACCCGTACCCGGGGCTTCTTGTAGGGAATCAGGCTGTACTTCAGCAGGGGCGACCAGCCGCTGAACTCTGTGACCAGATAGGCCGCACCAACACCCACGGTCAGGGCGTAGAGGAGCACATGGTCGGGAAACAGCCCCCGGGAGAGAAGTCCTGCCAGGAGAAAAACCGCGACACCGTACAGCAGGGCCCACGGCCCGATCCTGACCAACGGGCGCCGGGGAAAGACAGATGCGTGAAGGAGGGAGGCGATGTACAGCGACGGCAGCACCACGAACAGGTGACCCAGACCGATGAAGTTGTAGATCAGAGCGACCACAATAGAGAGAAGAATCGGTGCGCCCAGGGACATCTCCAATCGATCCTTGAGCGGAAAGACCGCACTGCGAATGTCCGGGTCGGAGGGATTTTCCAAGTACCTGCGGATGTCCCGGATGTACAGAGGTCCGAACCGGGCTTGGAAGCCGCTTCGCTCTTTCAGTTCCTCGAGAGAAACCGCGGAGGCACAGAGTTGGGGAAGGATCAGCAGGCGTGAGCTGACCCGCCCGGCCAGACCGCTTCTTTGGATCGCCCGCACGACGGATGCGGTCGTGAAATGCCCGGCCATCGAAGAGCACCACACGTTCACTCCCCGGCTGTCACAGACCAACAGCCAGCAGTCGAGGTTGTTCAGGGCCGAGCAGACCCTCCGCAGGGTAAGATCGAAATTCCCTGTAACCAGTACGGGAGAATCCGCCCCGGCAGATCCGATCCTGTACAAACCTACCGGTTGGGGGAAGGGGAACAGGCGCAGCACGGTCTCCGCAGCGGTCTTGAACGGCCGCCGGCGCAGGTAGCGTCGAGGCAGCCGGTCGGCTGCGGAAACCCGAAACTCGGGACCCCCTGACTTCAGGGTGTCCAGTAGGATTAGAATCACGAGAAGCGCGGCGGAAAACGACAGCGTGACCGCAGCCGCGGATCCGGAAAGCTCGAAGGCGAAGTCCAGCACCCAGACAACGATCAGAGCAGCGACGAGGATTTTGATACAGAGAATTTTTCGCTGCAGAAGAGACCGAACCAGAACCAGGTCGACTGCAAAAACGGCGATTCCTGCCACCAGCAGTCCGTAGCTGCCTGCCATGAATACGACAGACAGTGCAGCGAACTCAAGCCTTGCAGAAGCTACCCAGCGCCCGGCTGCGATCAGCAGGAATACGAGTAGAAATACTAAGCCACCAGATCTGCTCGTAGGTCCTACAGCCCCAGCTCCGCCTTCAACGTGGACAGAAGCGTCTTGTGATCAATCGGCTTCTGGAAGATCCCGGCCAGACCAAGCTCTTCGGCGTCGATGTTGTAGCGCACCGCATCTCCGACGGAGCTCAGAAGGAAGATAGGGGCTGTGAACCCCCCCTCCTTGAGCTGGGTGGAGACCTTGCTGCCCGCGTCCACGGTTTCCATCATCAGGTCCAGAAGGATCGCATCCGGCTTGATCTTCTTGGCTGTCTTCAGCCCTTCCTCCCCCGTTGAGGCCTCTCCTACGCCAAAGCCGGCGGACTCCAGCACGATCCGGGTAGCCTTGCGTATATCCGGGTCGTCGTCGATAATGAGAATCGTTTTTTCGGTTTCACCTGCCATGTTTTTCCCTCTCCACTGATCGATCAGTAGTTTAATTAACTCTAAAGCCTTGCTCCTGTTTTGCCGAGCCTTCTCGGTCAGACCTTCCGCGAACTCGAAGGAGTAACCCCGAACACCGACCAGCAGTGCCTCCGGCCTCCACTGATAGGTGTCCTCGCAGATGGCCAGAACCGATTCCGGCCCGAGTGCATGGCTCGTAAACTCGATGCTCCGGGAAGCCTCGAGCCTTTTCAGCTGAAAGGGCTCGGGCCCCTTCACCGCCGCATCTACAAATATCACTTTGTCCGCCTGCTCCAAGTCGGCCGCATGCTCTATGGAAAGCTGGTAGTCCGCATCCAGGGTCAACCCGGGCAGCTGGAGCTTCTCGAGCTCCTCTACGATTCCCGGACCCATCCCGTCGTCCTCCCGTCCCGGATTTCCGTATCCCAGGATCAGGATGCGGGGAGGCCCTTGTTTATCCAAAGTCCATCCTACTCCTTGACCCGCTCGTCGATCACAGACCCGTCGGGGTCCTCGAGACGAATGATCAGGGGCATCTGTCCTACGGCGTGGGTCGCGCAGCTCAAGCAGGGATCGTAGGCTCGGATGGCCACTTCCACATGGTTGAGGAGGCCTTCGGTGATTTTCTGACCCTCCAGCTCGTTTCTGGCCACCCACTCCACGGCCCTATTCATCGGTTCGTTGTTGTTCGTGGTCGAGACGATCAGGTTGGCCATGACAACCTGGTCGGTGTCCTTGATCTTGTAATGGTGGAACAGCGTTCCCCGGGGTGCCTCCAGAATGGCGATGCCCTCGTCGCGGTGCTTGCCCTCCGTCACCAGATCCGTGCCTTGCAGGTCCTTGTCGTCGAGAAGCTCTTTGATCTTCTCTGCGCTGTACAGGACCTCGATCAGCCGCGCCCAGTGGTAGGCCAGGGACGAGTTGTTCGGCTTTCCGCCGGTCAGGCTCATGAACTCCTGCCGCTGCTTTTCGGCCATCGGGGTATCGATGAAATCACAGTTGTTGATCCGGGCCAACGGTCCGACCCGGTACCAGCCCTTCTCCATGCCCAAGCTCTTGATGAAGGGGAACTTCATATAGCTCCAGGGACGAACCTCTTCCCGGATATACTCGAGGTAGTCCTTGGGCTCCACCTGGTCGAAGATGATCTTGCCGTCGGCGGTCTTGGCCCTCAAGTTCCCGTCGTAGATGTCCAGGCAGCCGTCCTTGCGCACCAGGCTGAGGTGGTTGGAGTCGAAAGCGGCAAAGCCGGTCAGATATTTGAGATTTTCATGGAGAATCTTCTTGAACAGCTCCAAGCCGTCGACGGACCACTGTACCATCTGATCGATGTCTTTTTTGAGGAAATCCCGCTCTTCGATGGTGAGGTTCTTATTGATCCCCCCGGGAATGGCGCCGGTACCATGGATCTTCTTTCCCGAAGTGGCCTTGATCACCTCCTGGCCGTACTTGCGCATCAGGATCGCCATCTTGGCCAGATCGGGATGCTTCTGGGCCACGCCGATCACATTGCGGATGGCCGGATCCGCGTCGAAGCCGAAGAGAAAATCCGGGGAGCAGAGGTGGAAGAAATGCAGGGCATGGGACTGGAAGGTCTGCCCGTAATGCATCAGCCGACGCATCTTCTCCGCCGTAACGGGGATCTTGTCTGCCCCGACGATCACGTCGGTGGCTTTGGCGGCGCAGAGGTGATGGCTGACCGGACAGATCCCGCAGAGCCGCTGAATCAGTACCGGCATTTCCCAGTAGAACCTACCTTGAGCGAAACGTTCGAACCCACGGAACTCCACGATGTGGAAACGGGCGTAGTCGACCTTGCCATTCTCGTCCATTCGAATGGTTACCTTTCCGTGTCCTTCGACCCGGGTCACGGGACTGATGACGATCTTTTTCCCTTTGTCTATTGTAGCAGTACTCATAGATTTTCTCTCTCCTTCTAGTCCTTCTTCACATACTCATAGGGCAGGTCGATCGGCTTTCCCGTCAGGAGGGCCGAAAGGACCGCCCAGATCTGGTCCGCCGGCGGCGGACAGCCCGGCATGAAGTAGTCCACCTTGACCACCTCGTGGACCGGATAGACCTTGTTCATCAGCATAGGGATATCCGGATCATCGGGTACTCTACCTGAAGGGTTCACCACCGTAGGTCCGCTGAAATAAGCCTCCTCGAGGCATTCCTTCAGCGGCACCATGTTGCGGTAGGCCGGTATGTTTCCCTGAATGGCGCATTCACCGAGAGAAATGAGGATCTTGCAGTGCTTTCGGAAATCTCGGGCTACTTCCAGGTTCTCGTCGGTGGAGATGCCTCCTTCGATGATTCCTACGTCCACCATACCGGTGAACTCTTTGATGTCGTCGATGGGAGACTTGTCGAACTCCACCAGCTCGAGAAGATCGAGCAGGCGTTCATCGATATCCAAAATCGACATATGGCATCCGAAGCAGCCCGTCAGTGCTGTTGTTGCTAGTTTCACTTTCGCCATGGTCAACCTCTCTTTCCTTCGATGTCCGCGCCGATCGGCTGTTTATCATATTTTCGCGTTCCCACGGGCATCTTCCAACCTTCCCTTTTCACCATCAAACTGCCCGTGGGGCAGAAGCTGGCCGCCTTGTCCGCGGCTTTGAGATCGGTCTCCGACAGATCGTGACGGGCA
>CAZBXU010000078.1:0-17379 GCA_964495755.1 uncultured Spirochaetaceae bacterium
TATCGCTGCTGAAGGGACTGGACTACGAAGAGGCCATCATCCTGGCGGTGATGCTGGCCGCTCTGCTTCCCACCCGAAGGTTTTTCTACCGCAAGTCCTCTCTGCTGCGACCCAGTTTCTCGGCGGGTTGGGTATTCACCACCGTATTCGTCCTCGGTTTTGCCGTCTGGCTGACCCTCTTCTCGTACAAGCACGTGGGGTACTCGCAAGATTTATGGTGGCAGTTTGCCGCCAATGCAAATGCTCCCCGTTCGCTCCGTGCTTTGGTAGCGGCGGGCGCTGTTGCCTTCGTTGTTGCCCTCTTCCGCCTTTTCAGCCCTCGACCGGAAAGAGCAGGGGTCGGGCAACCGTTGGATCGCGAACGGATACGTGCGATCATCCAGCAGTCATCGGAGACTTCAGCCAATCTATCTCTGCTCGGTGATAAGAAGTTCCTGTTCAGTGCACAAGGGGAAGCCTTTCTCATGTACAACACGGCCGGACGAAGTTGGATCAGCATGGGGGATCCCGTCGGCCCTCCGGACCAGCGGCGCGAGCTGGCGTGGAGGTTCCGGGAGCTCTGTGATCGGTACAACGGCTGGACCGTGTTCTACGAGGTCGGAGCGGACAGCCTGCCCCTGTACCTGGAGATGGGGCTAACAATGCTGAAGCTGGGTGAAGAAGCACGGGTGCCGCTGGACATATTCACCTTGGAGGGAGGTGCCAGAAAGAACCTCCGCTACACCTACAACCGTCTGCAGCGGGAAGGAAACACCTTCGAGGTGCTGCCGGTGGAACAGGCGCAGCAGGTTATTGATGATCTCAAGGGGATTTCCGATACCTGGCTGGCAGAGAAGAATACCCGGGAGAAAGGCTTCTCCCTCGGCTTCTTCCACGAAGATTACCTGGAGGAGTTTCCGGTCGCGGTCATCCGGCGGAACGGGAAGATTGTGGCCTTCACGAATGTCTGGACCACCGCCTCAAAAGAGGAGCTCTCCATCGATCTGATGCGCTATCAGCCCGACGCTCCGGATGGCGTGATGGAGTTTCTGTTCATCCACTTGATGCTCTGGGGCAAGCAATCCGGCTATCGCTGGTTCAATCTCGGCATGGCACCATTGGCGGGGTTGGAGAATCGCCCCCTGGCTCCGACCTGGAGTCGGCTCGCTTCCCTGCTCTACCGGCACGGCGAGCACTTTTACAATTTTCAAGGGCTTCGCGATTACAAAGACAAGTTTGATCCGGTCTGGGCTCCACGGTACCTGGCTTCTCCGGGTGGCATGGCACTGCCAAAAATACTTGTCGACCTGTCTTCACTGGTCTCAGGGGGTCTGAAAGGGATCATTGCCAGGTGACGGGAAGTTGCGGAGCCTGGCGAGGAGGGCACATCTGTGGATACCCGATCAGCTGAAATCATCAAAGAGAGCTTTTGGAGCATACCTGAGCAACGGCTGCAGGAAGCACTATGTTCCGGTCCCGCCGGGTTGAGCGAAGAGGAGGCGGCCCGGCGGCTCGAGTCTTCCGCCTCCTTGCGGCTCAAGACCCGGCGGCGGCGAAGCGATTGGCAGTTGCTGGCTTCCCAATTCACCAGTCCTATCATCCTGCTCCTCCTTGCTGCATCCCTCCTTTCCCTATTTCTTCACGACCCAACAGATGCCTTGATCATTCTTGTGATCGTAGTCACCAGCGGAGTTCTCGGATTTTGGCAGGAACGCGGAGCCAACCGATCCGTCGACGCGCTGCTTGCCATGGTGCGTACTACCAGCCGGGTCCTGCGCGGCGGTGTGCCGAAAGACATCCCGTCGGAGGAGACGGTATCCGGCGATATTGTTACCCTCTCCGCCGGGGACACTATCCCCGGCGACTGTCGAGTGCTTGAATCGAACAATCTCTATGTGGATGAAGCGGCGCTGACCGGGGAAACCTTTCCGGTGGCCAAGAAGCAAGGGCGTTTTGCCGCCGGACACACCACTTAGTCAACGCAGCAACAGCCTTTTCATGGGCACCCATGTGGTCAGTGGTACCGCTTCGGCCTTGGTGGCGCGAATCGGCAGGGAAACCGAGTACGGCAGGGTCTCCGAACGTCTCAAGTTCCGTCCTCCCGAGACGGAGTTCGAGAAGGGAGTTCGTCATTTTGGCTACCTCTTGATGGAAATTACCCTGATCATGTTGATCGTAATTTTCGCCTTCAATATTTTTCTGCATCGACATTTCCTCGATTCGATTCTCTTCGCCCTGGCCCTGGCCGTCGGATTGACTCCCCAACTTCTGCCGGCGATCATCAGCATCAACCTGGCCAAAGGAGCAAGTCGTATGGCCCGGCACAAGGTCATCGTCAAGCGTCTGGAATCCATAGAGAACTTTGGCAGCATGAACATCCTCTGTACCGACAAGACCGGCACTCTCACCGAAGGCGTGGTGCGTATACATTCCTCCCTCGATATTCACGGTAAGGAGAGTGAGAAGGTTTTGTTCTACGCGTATTTGAACGCTTCTTTCGAGTCTGGTTTCCGCAGCCCCATCGACGAAGCGGTTCGTTCGCACCGAGAATTCGACCTTAGCGGATATGCGAAACTGGACGAGATACCCTATGATTTTATCCGCAAGCGCCTGAGTGTTGTTGTAGCCCAGAATAGCCGCCGGCTGCTGGTCAGCAAGGGGGCCTTCGACCGGGTCCTTGAAATCTGCACCCAAGCTGTGCAGCCCGACGGTACTTTGAAACCGATCGGGGAGCTGCGTCCCGAGATACAGCGGCGTTTCACCGAGCTGAGCGGGCAGGGTTTTCGAGTTTTGGGTGTGGCCTACAGGGAGCTGAACGGCAAAGATCAGATATTGCAGGAGATGGAAGCAGGGTTGACGTTTCTGGGTCTGCTCGTACTCCACGACCCGCCGAAACCGAAAATCGTACAGACGCTCCGAGAGATGAACCGTCTTGGAATTTCGGTAAAGATGATCACGGGAGACAACCAGCTGGTGGCGGCGAGTGTCGGGCGGCAGATCGGGTTCCAAAAGGCCCGGGTCCTTACCGGACGGCAGCTTCGCGGGATGAGCGACGAGGCTTTGCTGCGGCAGGCGGCCGACGTTGATTTCTTTGCCGAGGTGGAACCGAATCAGAAGGAAAGGATCATCCTTGCTCTGAAAAAAGCGGGTAACGTGGTGGGCTATCTCGGGGATGGGATCAACGATGCCACTG
Source organism: uncultured Spirochaetaceae bacterium (assembly GCA_964495755.1). GTDB lineage: Bacteria > Spirochaetota > Spirochaetia > SZUA-6 > DRHE01 > JAFGQJ01. The sequence continues at coordinate 3,173 of CAZBXU010000078.1, forward strand.
CACTGCACGCTGCCGATGTCGGGATATCCGTGGAGGGTGGAGCCGACGTTGCCAAGAGCAGCGCAGATATCGTTCTTTTGGAAAGAAACCTCGAGGTCCTGGTGAAGGGTGTGCTCGAGGGACGCCGTACCTTCGCCAATACGCTGAAATACGTGTTTATGGCATCCAGCGCCAACTTCGGCAATATGTTCAGCATGGCTGCCGCTTCCCTTTTTCTACCGTTTCTGCCTTTGTTGCCCAAGCAGATCCTGCTGACCAATCTGATCACAGATTTCCCGGAGATGACCATCGCCACGGACAACGTGGATCCGCAGATGCTCGCCGCCCCCCGCCGCTGGGAGGTGAAGACGATTCGCCGTTTTATGCTGGTATTTGGCTCGCTAAGCTCGGCTTTCGATTTCCTCACCTTTGCCGCACTGATGCTCCTGCTGCGGGCCTCACCAGAGCAGTTTCGGACCGGCTGGTTCGTTGAATCCATCGCGTCGGCTACACTTATCGTGCTGGTGATCCGCAGCCGTGCTTCGCTGTTTTCTCCAGGTCGAGGGCGGGGGCCTTCAAAGTACCTGCTTGGAACGATCCTCCTGGCCATCGCGGCTACTTTGGCTCTGCCCTATACACCGCTTGCGGGGATCCTCGGTTTCGTGGCTCTCCCCCTGCGCTATCTGGTCGTTTTAGCCGGCATCGTACTGCTCTACGTTGCGGCGGCCGAGGGGCTGAAGAGGCTTTTTTTCAGACGGATCGAGGGAAAGGCGTCATGAAGGATCGCCCCCGAAGCGGTCATAGCAGAGGCCGAGACGGGAGAACAGTACAGGCAGCCCAGGATATCCTGTCGGGTAAGCAAAAAGGGAATCCCCTGTCCCGGCTGTTGCCTTTTTTAGGACCCGCTTTTATCGCCAGTGTGGCCTACGTGGATCCGGGCAATTTCGCTACGAACATTCAAAGCGGAGCGAAGTTCGGCTATATGTTACTTTGGGTCATCGTGGCCAGCAATCTCATGGCCATGCTGCTGCAGACCCTGTCGGCAAAACTTGGCATTGCTACGGGGAACAACCTGGCGGAACACTGCCGGATGCACTTTCCCAAGCCGATAGTCTCTACGGGATGTGGATAATAATGGAACTGGTGGCCATGGCTACCGACCTGGCGGAGTTTCTCGGCGCGGCGCTGGGTTTCAATCTGCTTTTAGGTGTACCCCTCTGGTTGGGGGGCTTGCTCACCGCCGGGGCGACCTTTCTGATCCTCGCTTTGGAACGCTACGGCTTTCGTCCGATCGAGGCCGTGATCACCGTTATGATCGGTGTAATCGCCTCCTGCTATGTGGTAGAGACGTTTCTGGATCGGCCCGACTGGGCAAATGTGGCGGTTCATGCAATCTTGCCGCAGTTTTCCGGCAGCGAGAGTGTCGTCCTGGCCGCCGGAATCCTCGGCGCCACTGTAATGCCCCACGCCCTGTTCCTGCACTCGGCTCTCACTCAAGGCCGTATTCGGGTTCGGGGTGCGGCAAAGCTCAAGAAGCTGACCCGTTACGAGATCGTTGACGTGGCAATCGCCATGGGCATCGCCAGCCTGATCAATGCAGCCATGCTGATTATGGCCGCTTCGACCTTCTATCGGGGCGGTCTGACTGAAGTGGCATCGATCGAACAGGCCCATAAAACACTGGAGCCGCTGTTGGGTCCTGCTTCCAGCTGGGTTTTCGCTGTTTCGCTTCTGGCCGCCGGTTTGTCCTCCTCAACCGTCGGGACCAGTGCCGGACAGGTGATCATGCAGGGGTTCGTGAACCGCCACTTTCCAATTTGGGTGCGTCGGCTGGTGACGATCCTTCCCTCCCTGGTGGTTATTGCTCTAAAGGTTGATCCGACTCGTACTCTTGTCCTGAGCCAGGTTACCTTGAGTTTTGGGCTGCCCTTTGCGGTGTTCCCTCTTCTATTCTTTACCGCGAATCGAAGGATCATGGGTGTGCTGACAAACAGAAGGCTGACCACGGCGGCTGCCGGACTAGCTGCTGCGCTCATTGTTTTTCTCAACGTCTACCTGCTTCTGCAAATCTTCCTTGGAGGGTAGGGAATTGATCAGAACCGTGCTGGTTCCCCTGGATGGCTCACGGATGGCGGAGTCGGTCCTGCCCGCCGCAGCTGGTCTGTCTCACTCGCTTGGCGCCTCAGTTATGTTGTTTCACATCCTGGAGAGCAAACCGCCACGGCTGGTGCACGGACAGCCTCACCTGCAGTCGGCCGATCAAGCGCAGCGATACCTGACGGGGATTGCCCGTCGTTCCTTTCCGCCAGAGGCTCGGGTCCGGACTCATGTCCATCTGGAACGTTCGAACGACGTTGCCGGGAGTATCGCAGGACACTCGGAAGAGATCGATTTTGATCTGGTAGTAATGAGTGTGCATGGAAGGCGGGGACCCCGTCATCTCCGGCAGGGTTTCCTTGCCCAGCAGCTGGTATCACGGAGCCCTGCATCAGTGCTGGTCTTCCGAGCAGAACGGCTCTCTGATGATCCATCCTTCCGTCCCACTTCTCTGCTCTTGCCCCTGGATGGTCAACCCGGTCACGACCGGTCCGTCGAGATCACCGGGGAACTGGCCCTGGCCTTGCGGGCACACGTTGTGTTGTTGATGGTGGTGCCCACCTTTTCCACGCTCACCGGTCGATCATCCGCCGCATCTCGGATGTTTCCGGGAACGACATATCACGCCCTCGATATGGCCAAAGAAGCGGCTGTGGAGTACCTAGCGGGCGTACAGCGGCGTTTGGAAACAGCGGGACTCCCCGTCTCACCTCAACAGTGCTGCGGGGGCATCCTGCCCGTACCATACTCCGCGCATCCCGATCTTTCGGAAGCAGCTTGCTCGTACTTGGGACTCACGGCCGTGCCGGTGCCGAAGCCTTCTGGTTCGACAGCGTGGCCAGCCGTGTGTGCAACCGGACGCATCTTCCCTGTCTCCTTGTTCCAGTCGCTGAACACAGCCACCAACGCGGATAATCGTTTCTTGACTTTTGGTACCGGGGTCATCAGAGCATCCCAGGTCTACGGTCTGTCCTTATCGATCAGGCTCGCCCTGGTGAACTTGACACCACGCATCTTCTCTCGAAGGCGGGTTACCGTCTCTTCCACTTTTCGCTTTTTATCGAAATCGTCTTCGAACAACTCTCCCTGGATTGCCTGCCCCGGCGCAATCACGTTCGCCGTCCCCACGCCGACCAGTCGTACCGGGGTGGAACCGTTCCAGCGTTGGCCGAGCAGCTGCAGAGCCAATGTGTAGATTTCGTCGGAGGAAGTGATCCAGTGCTTCACCGTCTTTTGGATTGTGGTGGTCGCAAAGTCAAAATAGCGCAGCTTGAGAACCACCGTGTTGGTTCTTAAGTTCCCGGTCAAGAGTCGATGCATCACCTGCTCGGAGAGCTCGAGAATGTTGCGTTTCAAAGTGTCGGCGTTCTTGATATCCTGTTCGAAGGTCATCTCGCTGCTGATCGAGTGGCTCTTCGGGCCGGCCGAGAAGACCCCCGGGTCCTCGCCGCGACAGGCTTTGTAAAGGTAGCGACCGCTAGCCTCTCCCATCATCGAACAGAGGATGTCCTTGGGGTACTCCCTCAATCCCTGTACCGAGGTGATGTTCAACTCCAGCAGGCGTTCCCGGGTCTTCTCTCCTACCCCCCAGAGTTTTCCCAGGGACAGACGATCGAGAAAGGATATCTCCTGTCCCGGTTGCACGAAATGCAGTCCATCGGGCTTCGAGTACTCCGAGGCCAGCTTGGCCAGGTAGCGGTTTTCGGCAATTCCGATGGAGAGGGTCAATCCTGTTTCCGTGCGCACCTTTTCCTTGACTGTTTTCCCTGCAGCGAGGGGCGGCCCGTACAACCCTTGGGTTCCCGACATGTCCAAAAAGGCTTCGTCTATCGAGACCTGTTGGAGATCAGGGGAGAACAGTTCGAGGATCCTCATCACTTCCTGAGAGACTTCGAGATAACGCTTCATCCGCACGGGTACAAAGACTCCCTTCGGACAGCGCCGTGCAGCCTGGGAGACGGGCATGGCCGACCGCACGCCGAATCTTCGCGCCTCGTAGGAACAGGAGGACACCACCCCGCGATGTCCGGGCATAGCACCGACGATAACCGCTTTTTCCTGCAGGGAGGGGTTGTCGATCTGCTCTACCGATGCGTAGAAAGCATCCAGGTCAACATGAAAGATGACGCTCATCGTTTTTTTCCTCAGGTCTTCAATTCAAGATCTCTGCGGAATGTCAGGCGGTTGGAGATTGCCGCGAACTCTCCACTGAGATCATACCCTTCGGGAGACCGCAGATACTCGAGGGTAATCCCGACGGTAAAAGTTCTGTTTTTCGGCACTGTCAATTGGACGTTCAGCGGCAGGGGAGGGTTCACGCCGATGAGGATCGTGTACTCCCGGCCGCCTGGTTCTCTGGTGTATGGGAAGTTGGCGTCGAAAAGCACGAACTCTTCCTCTGCGGATACCTTTAGGCGCACGCGGTAGGGTTCAGACCAGGGTGTAAGGAGCAGGTTGACGTTTTTTCTGTCGAGGAAGCCGACGCTGCTGATCGTGGTGTCCAGATATTCACCACCTTGCTTAAGAGGCAGGGTATACAGACGGGATCGGGTATCGATTGATATGGTGGTGTTTCCATCCCTGACCTTCAGATTTTCAAGCGGCGCCGGGCTGGATAGTTCCAGGTAGCGCTTGTCGGCGACTTCGTCGATCACGTAGGCCGCGTTTACCGGTTGTTGCCTTCTTGGTCCGTACGGCGCATACACGAAGAACGTGGTCAGAAGGCCGGCCAGGATCAGCCCAAAAAGCGTAGCCGTTGCGGCCGAGCGCATCCTGTTGGTAATAATCCTGGTTGGGGGAAAGATGAACTTCAGACGTATGAACATCAGGATGAAGGGGATCAGGATTACCGTGAGCAGGAGATTTCCGCCGAGTTTGGAAAGAAGCAGGACCCGGCAGAACTCGAGGCGGGGCAGGGTAAACAACTCGACCACGGATTTGACGATCCAGTAGGGGGAGGCTAGGAACAGCAGAACCTTGAGCGGTCGGTACGAGGTGACGGAAAACAGCAGAGCGAAGGTAAAAGCCCAGAGGAAGTAGTAGGTAAAGGAGATGTTGATCACCCCCAGCACAATGATATCGAGAAGCAGAAAGAGCAGAGCCGCTGCGGAGTAGAAGCTTCCCCGCCGGGGTATGGGAAATCGTTTGACCAGGTTGAGCAGGATAAAGAGAATGGCGAGGGGTATGGCCAGTTTGAAGCCCAGAAACAGCAGCGGGAGCTCTTCCCAGAGATTGACCAGGTTGCGAGCCCGGAGTATACCTTCGATCAGCCAGGTAGAGAGGAAAAGCAGCAAGAAGATGAAAATAAAGAAAAGCGGTAGAGCCCAGATGTTGTGAGCCAGAATCCGCAGGTATTTGCGGAGTCTGCGGGTGAAGGCCAGGCCGTAGACCAGAATCCCCGCCAGGACGCCCAGCAGGATAATCAGATACATCTTTTCAGAAATACTGAAGTAAAAATCCCTGGCCTGAAAAAACAGGTAGTGTCGATCCCAGGTTTCCGGGATGCCCTCTGAGAAGCCTTGGAGAAACTCCGCAAAAAACAGATTGAAGGAGAAGACCCAATTTTCCTGCTCCAGAGGGCTTAAGCCTTCGTACTCCCCTTCAAAGCTGATGGCGGGATAGCCGGCGTTGAGAAAGGGCTCGATGATCGTCTGTTCCGAAGTCAAGCCGATTCGGAAGATCTGGTTCTCATTCCCCCTCATCAGGAAGAAGATATCGGTTTTCTCTAGAGCCACGGTACAGCGATCGAGGAGCCAATAGGGAGCTTCGATCCCCCGTCCCCCCGCGCGCAGATATAAACGAGACGGGATCCGTTTCAGGTTGAGGTACAGGTTCATCACCTTGAAGTCCGGAAAGAAATCCCTCAGGAACAGACGGCTGCCCATCGGATAATCCCCGGTTTGTCCGTATTCAGCGCCGAGGAAAAGAATTTTTACGGAAATAGGCGGAGTTTCCCGGCTGAGATGTTCGGCGACGCTCAAGGCCAGCGCCACGTTGATCGAACCATCGAATTCCTCCGACATCTCAGCCGGATGGTTGATCGGAACGGAAAGAATCAGGGTGTCGTCGAGCTCTCCCCTGAAACTTGCGACCAAGCATGAAGAGAAGGAGTGATTTTTATCGGATTCCCGAAAATCGAGCCAACTGTAGGGGATGCGCAGACTCTGGAGACGCTCTTCGATGAAGGAGAGCAGCTCTTTTTCCCCCCGCGAGCCCTCAGGCCGAGGGTAGAGGGAACGGATCTGCCGGTAATTTTCCAGCACGGCTCGGCTGTCCGGGGGCAGGGGAGACTGGCAGAATAGAGATGCGGCCTGGAGGAAAAACAGCAGGATCCCAACTATGATCGACATAACTACGGTCCAGGATATCGAGGGTAAAAAAGCATTGCAATATAGCCGCCGATATTTTATCATGGTGATGTTATCATGGCACTATTGGCAGAAATACTGAATCGCAGAAGTATCAAGCAGTTCAAACCCAAACCGATCGAAAAAGACAAGCTGGACCGTGTTTTGGAGGCGGGACGATTGGCCCCATCCGCCAAGAATCGCCAGGAGTGGCGCTTCATAGTCATACAGAAAGAACAGTTACGGGAGAAGGTAAAAGAGGCGGCCTTCGGGGATGAAAAGGTAGGACAGGCTCCGGCGATTGTTGCCCTCTGTACCACCAACGTGGAGTACATCATGCCCAATGGACAGCTGTCCTACCCCATCGATCTTGCCTTTGCCGCCGCCTTTATGGTTCTTCAGGCGGTCTCTGAAGGGCTAGGAACCTGCTGTCTCAGCACTTTCGATGAGCAGATGATCCGAGACTTGATCACCGTCCCCTATTCTATGCGGGTCGTGCTGCTCCTTCTTCTCGGCTACCCTGAAGCGATGCCCGAACCAGCACCGAGGAAACCCATAAAGAGGATCGTCGCCTTCGATCACTGGTAGCAAGAGACTCTACGCGTAGTACTTGAACAGCTCTCCAAGCCTTTCTTCAGTCTCTTCGTCCGGCACCGGGGCGATGATAGCCCCCACTAAAAAGTACACCGGGTCGCTTCGAGTCCACATGATTTCGACGGTCACGGAGAAACGGGATATTCCCATCTCTTCTGCGGGCAGCACCGACACCTTCAGGCAGTCGCCTTTCTGCACCGGCAGGTTCCTGGTCAGCGCGAGCTGACAGCCGTCTCTGCTCAGGTCTCGAAGGTATCCAGGGGTACTGCTGGCCTCGAGAAGCACCTTCGCGTAGGTTTTGTTTCTCGGACTCTTACGTTGTTCTTCTCCCATCTCATCTACTCTTGGGTCGAAACTCGGATCATCGTTCCGTTCACCTTTCCCTGCCCCCACTCGACGGGCTGTTCGTCTTCATCGAAAAAAACCAGCTCAAAAAGGGGGAAGGTCTTCTTTGTTATCAGCAGTCCCATCCCGAAGCGCAGGTAGTTGTGCTTTTTCTGATACTTCTCAAACTCATCCGAGGTTTGATCGATCGTCTCGACGGAAGCATCGAGGGAGTAGGGAAGACGTTTGGGATCAAAGCCGCCGCCGAAGTCCTTCACCTCGACATCGATCCCGGTATCCGCGGTACGGAATACCGCCATGACCTGTTTGTCCACCTTCTTCTCCCTGTGCGCTCGCAATGAATTGCTGAGCAACTCCAATACGGCATACTTGATATTGTCGGCATTCCCAACAAAGTCCGGGAATTGAATCGATTCCAGGATCTGAAGCACTTCTCGAAAATCAGCGTCGGCATGAATATTCAGGGTAACTTGATCGCTTTTCTTGCTCTGGAAGTCGAAATACTTGCCCATGCGCTGACTTTTTCCCTTTGAAAAACCCTTCGATGTGGTGTTAAATAACTTTAATGCTGTATCTGCTGGTTTCCCTCGACTACTATAAACAATTGAAGGCTATTGACCAAGAACTTATCGCTGGAATTCATGGCGAGCTTTCCTCCCTCGAAGCGCTGTATGGATATAAAAGGATGTACGAGCGGGAGGGAAACCTTCTGTATCTGTTCGGTCAAGAATACGGTTTGGATCCCCGACGCACCCTGGAGTTCGTCTTTCGTGTCTACGATATTCTGTACTCCCGAGAGCAAGAGCTGTTTGGCTTCAATCTGATTATTGCCCGCGGAGACGAAGCCGGTCCGGAGAACACCGTGAAGGCCATGCAGAAATCTCTCCTGTCCATTGAAGAGGAGCAGCAAATCCTGGTTGAACCGGACTGCCGTCCTCTGTTCTCCGATTTGGTACGAACCAAGAAAGTAGCCGGGATTTTCAAGATCATCCCGAGAGATCTGAGCGCAGTCCCGGAATCGAGGCGAAGGAAGGAGTACTGGAAGCAGACCCGACTTGCCCGGCAGGTGGTACGAAAGATCAACACCCAGTACAAGGCCAGAACAAAAAATCGGGGTATTCTCATCCAGGGTCCGGTGAATCCGGATCGACGGTTGATGCTGGATGCTGTCCAGGGTTTGCTGTTTCAGGATTTTGCCGTACCCAGGGCGCCTCGCCTGCACACGTTGTTCAAACGACGCTCTACCTTTCACCCTTTTCTAAACAGCATCGATCCCTTCTTTCTCAGGGCGGTTCCTCAGTATTTGACGAGCTGGGAACAGCAGGTATGGGTGGATCTGGAGAGCATCCTCTGGTCCATGAAACCCTCCGCCCGGAGCGCTCAAGGTGTTTTCTATCGCTGGCCCAAGGGTGTACCCGACTCGCTGCGAAGGAGTGGGATTTCAGACAAAGATGAGGAAGGGTCCGTGAGTGAGCCTGCCGGAGCTGTCTGTCCGGATCATCTATATAGAGATTTTTATCTGGTTTTTCACCTCTACCTGACCGCGTATTTTCGCATGCTCGAGGAGAACTTCCTGCCTGCAGTCCTGTTCTGCGAAGATATCGATACATATCATCCCCGCAGCCTGGAGATGCTGTCCGATCTGTTGAAGGATTTCTACCAAATCCCAACATTCATTCCCGTGTTCACGGCAAAGATATCGGAGCTGCCTGTCGACCTGGGCGGCCGGGTTCTCGAAATCGTTTCAATGCGCCCGCTAAGCCGCGAGGAGATGTCCAGGTTGGCGAACAGGCTGTACAGGAGCTGCAAGCTGCCCGGAGATACGCTGATCACGCTGCGCAAATATGTGCGGGGGAAGCTGATCGGTTTCTATCACTGTATGCGTTTTCTGGAAAGGCAAGGCTTTCTGGTCAAAGAGAAGGGGGGTTACAGCTGGCAGGAAGGAGAACCCCTCGAGAAAGTGCTACCGGCCCGAAACCTATCCCTCGCCTGGGAGATGATTTCCTCTCTCTCATTTTCCCTGAAGCGCCTACTATTCATCGTGTATCTGCAAGCGGGACTCCTGGATCTGTGGGGACTGATCGACTTTTTGCATGACCAGGGAATGGCAAGGGAAGACGCCTTGACCCTGCTGCGGGATCTGGAAACTGAAGGATTGATTCACATCGGAAACCATGCCGTTGCCCTGTTCCCCTACTTCCGTAAAAGGCTGCGCAGCGCTGTGCTGCTCAAGGAACCGGAGCTGGAAGAACAGTTTATCGATCATCTGCTGGAGCGCTGGCGGCAAGGAAGGTATCCCCATCTGGTGCTGCTTTTTTTTCTCCTTTCCAAAACACGACGGCTGTCTGAAGGTTTTCAGGTGCTCTATCAGCTGCTCAAACAGAAGCTGGACGAGCTGGATTTTCATGGCGTACGGATCTTTCTCGATCCTAAGCATTTCCGGTTGGGGAGCTCTCTGGAAGGGGAAGAGCAGAAGCATCTCCAGCGCCTGCTCGCCGCTGTGCGGCTTCGCTACCTCTTGCTTCAAGGAAAGCTCAAGGAGGCGGAAAGCATCTATCTGAAGTCAATGGAGTCTGGAGACGATTTTGAAGTGAATCCGGCCAAGGGAACCTTGTTCCTGCAGATGAGTCGCTACCTGCTTGTCCGGGGCGAGACCAGCATGGCCCTGCAGTGGGTAAAAAAAGGGGTGATCCAGTTCCAAAACTCAGGGGATACGGCGGGGGAGCGGGAGGCGACAATCGGTCTGGGCTCGATTCTTTTGGCTGACGGAAAGTTCGACGAAGCCCTGGACTACTTTGCGATGTCCGACACGGCGGTTGGCGAGCGTAAGGGGTTGGAGGATATCGTATCCCACGGCCTGCGGGGGATCGCTCTGTTCATCCAAGGCAACCTCTCGCGAGCGGCGGCTGAGACGTGGGCCGGGTTGAGGGTTTGCCGCGCGTTGAAGCGGCGGGAGTGGGAGCTGTTTTTGGAGTTTCTTGCCGCTCGGATCTCCTATGAACTTGGCTTTTACGATCGAGCGCTCCTAGGGTTTCAAAAGGCTTTGGCTGTAGAGACACTGTATGAAAACCCGCAGGCCGGAAAAGTGTTGAACACCTGGTTGGCTCGCAGCTTTGCCTACAGCGGGAACGTGGAGACGGCTGTGCGGATACTCGGGAAGGTCGAGGACAGTTGGGAGAAGTACTTTTTCCTCTCCGAGTGTTCTTTTTTTGCCGGGGAGTACAGCAGGGCTTTGGAGAACTGCGACCGGGCGATAACCCTTGACCACGGCTCGGCGAATGACGTGTTTCCCGGTGAACGCATTCGCTGGGTTGACGGTTTCTGGGATATTGAGGGACGCTGTTTCGAGCTGTTGAGGGAAAATGCTCTCATCCGGCGCTTGACTCAATCCTTCCAGGCCTATCTCTGGAGCCTGGCCGGAAGCAGCGAGAGGGGAATCGAGCAGCTCCATACGATTACCCGGGGCGGGAAGATTCCAGGTTCCGACCCCTATCAGAGCCTCTACACCTACTTCTACGCCTGCACGCTTCCCGAGGTCCGTAAAAGCGACCTGGATGACAGCCTTACGGTTTTGAGCAAGGCCTTGAAGTTGCTGCAGCAGCGGGCCAGCAAGATCGATGACTCGACCGAACGCTGGCACTATTTGAGCAACAACTACTGGAATAGCCTGCTCTTCGCCGAAGCCCGAAAGAAGAAGATGATCTGAACCTTTCCGATACTATGTGCGTCTGGACTTGCATATAGTTAAACTATGTGTCAAACTACCTGCATATGGTAAGACGCGATTTCTGGCTGACAAAGATAGAAGAGGCCTGGAAGCATCGGAATATCGCCTGGCTCTCCGGTGTCAGGCGCGCGGGCAAGACCTTTTTGAGCCAATCCCTGGACAATATATCCTATTTCGATTGTGAACGTCCCAGTACCCGACGGATGCTGGAAGATCCTGAAACTTTTTTAGACGATCAACGGGGTAAACGTATTGTTCTGGATGAGATCCATCGCCTACCGGATCCGTCTGAACTGCTGAAAATCGCTTCTGATCACTATCCTTCAGTCAAAGTGCTGGCTACCGGATCGTCCAGTCTCGGCGCTTCGGCCAGGTTTCGCGATACCCTTACGGGCAGGAAGCGAGACATATGGCTTTCCCCTATGATTGCGGTAGATATGGAATATTTCGGTAACACCTCTCTCCGGCACCGTTTACTAAGAGGCGGATTGCCTCCGTTTTTCATGACAAAAAGCCACCCTGATAAGGAATATCAGGAATGGCTCGACAATTTTTGGGCTAAAGACATCCTCGAGCTGTTCAGGCTTGAAAGGCGCTTTTCATTCCTTCGTTTTGCCGAGCTTCTCTTTATCCAAAGTGGAGGGATGTTCGAGGCTACCCGTTTTGCAGCCCCTTGCGAAGTAAGCAGGTCAACTATTAGCAACTATCTGAGTGTTCTGGAAGCGACCTACGTCGTACACGTGCTGCGGCCCTTTAGCACCCGACGTGCTTCAGAGATCGTCTCAGCTCCCAAGGTGTACGGCTTCGATTCCGGGTTCGTGTGTTACTACAAAGGATGGGGCGAACTGAGGGATAGCGATCTTGGTCTGCTCTGGGAGCACTTCGTTCTCAACGAGCTTCAGGCTCAGCTGCAAGTAAGGACCTTTTCATACTGGTGCGACAAGAGCGGACATGAAGTAGACTTAATTTTACCTGGGAGATCCGGCACGCCCACGGCAATCGAGTGCAAGTGGTCCTCTGCCAATTTTAATCCAGCAAACATAATATCCTTTAGATCGCGTTATCCGAAGGGGAAGAGCTACCTGGTTGCCCGGGACGTTCAAAGACCATATTCCCGCAGCTACCGTGACGTGAAAATTGAATTCGTGGATTTGAGTCGATTGGTGGAAGAGCTGTGCACCTGAAACGATAGGCAGTCCTGTCGTCCTGTCAACCGGGTTGACGCCCGGTCGGGCATAGCCTATACTTGTCAGGTTATTCACTGGGAGGGGATATGGCCGAACAGCTTATCCTTAAAAGTCTGCCTTTTATCCGAATTCTACCCAACTGGGCCCAGGAACTCGCCTACAAGTACTGCTCCAAGACCGCCAATCTGTACATCGTTCACGGCAACATCCGGGATTTCCTGCCCCACAAGATGAAGGACAACGAGTTCAACTTCGTCCGCATCCAGGATTACATCGGCGAGGTGCTCTTCGGCAACAGGGACATCATCGTCTTCTACGACCGCTCTTCCGGAGTCAATTTCTGCACACCGGAAATGCGCCGGGACTACCTCTCATCCTTGAGTGAATCGAACGGCGAGACCCGGGAACATGCTCTTTCCCGGGACCCGATGGACGCCTTTCCCTCGATGGAGAGGTACTTCTATCAGAATATTTCGAACAAGCGCCGGATCGTGCTGATAATCGACTATTCCGAGACCATCGTGCCCAATACGGATATCTCCCGCTACACCGACGAGGACCGCTACTGCCTGGTCACGCTGAACCGCTGGGCCAACGATCCGATCTTCACCGAGGGGGATATCTCGATCATCCTGCTCACCGAAAACCTGGCCGATCTGAACACCAGGCTGGTCCGCTCTCCCAGCACCATCAAGGTCAACATCCCTCTTCCCGACGAAACGGTGCGTCAGCGTTTCCTCGTGTTCCTCGAACAGCAGGACAAGCTCCTGATGGAACGGCGTCTCTCCCCCGAAAAGGTGGCCCAGATCTGCAGCGGGTTGAACCTGGTCAACATCTACCAGCTGGCTGCGGAGAGCTTCCAGGAGGACAAGGAGATCACTCTGGAGTATCTGCGCAAGAAGAAGAAGGAGATGATCGAAACCGAGGCCAGCGGTCTGCTGGAGTTCATCGAGGCGGAGTTCGACCTGTCCATGGTCTCCGGGCACGACTACGTGAAGAAGCGCTTCAAGAGCGCCTCCAAGGCGATCAAGATGGCCCGCCTGGACATTCTGCCGATGGGGTATCTGGTTGCAGGACCTGTAGGTACGGGCAAGAGCTTCATGGTCACCGCCTTTGCCGGGGAGATCGGCATCCCCATCGTCAAGTTCCGCAACTTCCGCTCAAAATGGCAGGGGGTTACAGAGGCAAATCTGGAGAAGGTGCTCAACATTCTGATGGCCATGGCCCCGGTCGGGGTTATGATCGATGAAGCCGACGCCTTCCTCGGCGACAGGAATCAGGATGGGGATTCGGGAACCTCGAATCGTATCTTCGCCCAGATCGCCTCGTTCATGGGAAACACGGAGTATCGGGGAAAGATTATCTGGTTTCTCATTACCTGCCGCCCTGACCTTTTACCTATTGACCTCAAGCGGCAGGGCAGGGCGGAGGAGCACCTGGCCCTGTTCTACCCGGAAACGATCGAGGAGAAGGAAGCCCTGTTCCAGACCCTGATCCGCAAGCTGAAGCTCAAAGTCCAGAAGGTCAACATCAACGATCTGCTCCGCAAGTACGAGTTCGACTTCTCCGGTGCGGATCTGGAGAGCATCCTGATTCGGGCCAAGCTGCTGGCGGCGATGAACAATCACGTGATTATCACCGCTGCTGACCTGGAGGAGACGATCCGGGATTTCAACCCGCCGAGTTACCCTCACGAGATCGAGCTTCAAAACCTGGTGGCCGTCCTGGAGTGTACCAGCCGGGAGATGCTTCCCAAGCGCTTCCAGAATCTCGATCGCAGCACTCTGGTCTCGGACATCAAGCAGCTGAAGATCCTGCTCGGCGAGCGGGAATGATCTTCGGAAGTTGTGTTTTGGGGAGATACAATGATGGTTGAAAAAAAGTCGTTGACCCTGTACTGGACTAAAAACGGGAACACCGAGAGGGTAGCCC
>CAZBXU010000079.1:0-17376 GCA_964495755.1 uncultured Spirochaetaceae bacterium
CTCTGGTCCAAATCCAACAAAACGACGCGCATTCCCTCGTGGGCTAAACCTTTCGCTACGGCTTTACCGAGGACGCCAGCAGCACCTGTAATACACGCTGTTCTTTTTTCCATTTCATAGACACCGCTTGTACTATGTAGTCTTAAATCCCTATTCAACAAACCAAAACAGAGATACCCGAGTACCGGGCGCTCATCTGCCGCTTCTAAACATCCGGGTTGGGCATCATGAAGTCACGGATCAGGCTGGCCAGTTGATTGCAGCTGGCTGAGAACTGCCGAAGGGTACGCACCGTGGGCCCGAAATCGTCGAACTCCTGCACCTTCATACCCTCCGGCTCGTAGGCCCGGCGGAACTCACTGAACTTCTTGGAAAGCTCGGCAACGATCTTCGCATCCACCGGATCGTCGATGCGGTCCTTCACCTCCACGTCGCTGGCATTGTAGCGCAGCTGCCACTTGTACGGGGGTGAGATCACCACATCCCCGCCGATGAACTCGCTCCAGTGCATGTGGTTGCGGAAGGCGGCCGAGAGCAGGCGCAGGCGGTAGCCCCGCTCCTTGAAGATCTTGTAGGTCCGCTTGAAGATCGCCACGCCGGCCCACTCCAGGTAGCCCGGATCTGTGATGATGTTCTCCTTGTTCATCACGATCTTCAGCCAGTCGTCGATACGTCCCACCATGATGGTGCACACAGGACCCATGGCGGCGATATCCTTGCCCTCTTTCTCCCGCCGCTTCAGTCCCCGCTCCACCGCCTCGGCTACAGCGATGCACTGGGGCGTTGAGAAGCACACCGTGGCGTTGATGCTCACCCCCCGGTAGGTGGCCTCTTCGAAAGCCGCTATCCCCGCCTTGGTTACCGGGATCTTCACGATCATATTGGGTGCCAGGTTGGAAAAGTGCACGGCCTGCTCCACGATGGCTTCGGTATTGCGGTAGAAACGGGGGTCGGTCTGGATACTCAGCCTGCCGTTCTTGCCCTTCTCCCTGTGGAAGATGGGTTTGAGCAGCTCTGCTCCCTTGATCGAAATCTCTTCCACCAGACGCCAGCCGATCTCACCCTCTGTAGCTGTCGGCATCTCTTCGATCAGTTCATAGATGCGGTCCTTCCACAGGTGCATCTCCTTGCCCAAAATGTTCAAGACGATCACGGGATTGCAGGTGGCGCCCACCGCGCCGTGCTCGATCGCGTAGCTCAGCTCCTGCACCGAGGCACTGTCGTTCCACAGGCAGGTCGGCGTGGTTTGGGTCATCTGGTGCAGGGGGCTTTTGTATCCTTTCGAATCCAGCATGTTATGTACTCCTTCTGTTTGAGATTATATCGTATCTTTCTATCCCCCTCCCAAAAACCGGGTGTATCCGGTGAGGAGAAACGTCGTAGTGTCCCGTAAAGACGCACAGATACTACCATGGATACGTTCGGCTTGGTCAAGTCTTGGTTGATACCAGATCCGCTATCCAGCCAACCCCGAGTTCCTCGAGCTTCGCTCGGGTAGGTACTCCGTGTTGGTCCCAACCCATCATTCCGTAGTACAGTTTGATCGCGGCACTGAACTGCTCCCTGTCGATGAAGTGTCCTTGCAGCGTACCGCCCCGCATCGGTTCGTAAAAACGCTCGGGAATTCGGTCATCCTTCGCAGCTAAACCTTCGCGGCAGTTAAAGGCTCTGGCCATCGTGACAGCCCGCTCTCCTGCCTTCAAAAGCTCGAAGAGGCTGGTGCGCCATCCCGTTACACTCCGTACAACCTCCACCAGCTGATTCAGGCTGATCGCTCGGAACTCTGGGACCGTGGTGAAGATGCACCAGTCCAAGACGTCGTGGAGAGCCCAGACATACTGCAGGTAGACGAACAACCGTACCTTTGCCGGGCCGATGTCCTCGGCCGGTACCGGCTCGGTAATACCCATAGGGCTCAAATCCTCCAGGTCGACCCAGTTGAACTCTTTGGAGTAGTCTCCGGGTTTGGTGAACCAGGGATCGTGGGCCGCCTGAAGGTGATCGGCGCCTGTGGGGGATACCGCGTATCCAAGTGCCACACCCCACTTGCCCCTCGGCTCGTGGGAGGGAAGCTCCTGTCCCTTCACCTGCATGGCATACTTCCAGCTGTCTCCTCCAATGCGCTCGGCAGCCCGCCGGCTACCCTCTGCCAATAAATTTCCGAAGCCCTCCCGACGCCCGATCAGGTCGAGGAGCTTCAAATAAGTCGCCGGATCGTTCCATTGCAGCGTTATCCCGCCCGTGTCTTTTTCTGTCAGCAGGCCTCGCTCGAAGCACTCTACAGCCCAGGATATGGTCACTCCGGCGGAAATAGTGTCAAGACCGAGGGCATTGCAGCGTTCATTGCACTGGGCTATGGCGGCGATATTGTCCACGCCGAGGCCGGGCCCAAAGGCTACCAGGGATTCGTACTCCGGCCCGCCGTATTGGCTGGTGACACGAAAACCGCCTTTCTCACCCTCGACCACCCTCTTACAGGAGACGGAGCAGCCATAGCAGGTCTCGGTGCCCGCCCCGATTTCCCGTTTCATTGTCTCGCCGCTGACCGCCTCGGCTTCGTCGAAGGAGCCGTCCTGGAAGTTAAACGTCGGGAGAATACCCTGAACACTGACCGGAACAACCCCTTTTGGGGTGCCCAGTTTGTGGTGGAGACTGATCGCTGGATGCTCCTTAACGCTGCCGGCAAACCATCTGGATATGCGTTTCAAGCCTTCCGGATCAGCGAGTCGGATCTTCCGATTGCTTCCCTTCACCACGATAGCCCGCAATTTCTTGCTCCCCATGACTGCCCCCACGCCGCCCCGGGCATTAAAGTCCCGTAAGTCGCTGGTTATGGCGGAAAAGCGAACGCGTATCTCGCCGGCAGGTCCGCATTGAAGCACCCGCACCTTTCCCGGATGGGCTTCGAGCAGGAGGTTCTGTACCTCCCCCGTGGTTTTACCCCAGAGGTGCTCGGCTGATAGTACCTGCACCTCCTGGTCTTCTATGAGCAGGTACACAGGTTTAGCCGAAGCACCTTCTACGATGATCCCGTCCCAGCCGGCAAATTTAAGCTCCGCGCCCCACCAACCACCGGACTGGGAGTCCGCCAAACCCCCGGTCAGCGGGGACTTGCAGAGTACGGTATGGCGTCCTTGTCCGGAGATCGGGGCGCCGGTAGTGGGGGATGTCATAAATATAAGCTTGTTCTCCGGTCCCAGGGGGTCCAAGCCGGGGGAGGTCTCCCGAAGGAAGAAGTAGAGGGCCAGGCTGCGGCCTCCGATGTATCTGCGGTACACTTCGGGACCGGGTTCCTCTACCTGCCACTCCTGGTTGGAAAGATCAACACGTAGTATACGGTTCCAATATCCAAAGTGTAATTGATCCATCTGAGCCTCCTCCGACATTCTATTTAAGACTGTCTCGAAATGTTAATCCCACTTGCGCCATGGGATTTCCGCTAGGCGGCAAAAGGCCTCCAGCTCTCCCTCTATATCTCCGCTGACCATATGGATGTGATTCGAGCCGTAATTTTCGAGAAAACTTTCATCCGTGGAAGTGCTGACGTAGGCTTGGGGGAAGGCCGGTGTGGTGCTGTTCAGCTCTTGGATCTCTCGTTTTTCAACCTCTCCCTTCACGATTGCCAGCCAGTAGTTGCCCTTCTTTCGGCAGAGTCTAGCCATGGTGACATGTTGGGGCGCCACGATCATGGGAAAGGCACCGCCACCTCCCCGCCCGAAGACATGAGGCACCGCTCTTATCCCTGAAAGGCCGCTCGGATCCTCAGGGGAGGAGGCGAAAGTGGCGGGTAATGCGCCGCAATTTGCAAGGGTCCAGGTGCTCAAATTTACCTCCAGCCAGCGCAGGTCGAGGAGCGAGGCAGAAAGTCCTCCTGAGAGCAGGTGTAGGATCTGCATGGTTAACGCCCCGTCTATATCGGCTTCGCAGGCATGCACAACAGGTGATTTCTCTCCATCTGCATCGATCGACCCATTCATCAGCATGTGAACGAGGCACTGACTGACATAGCCGTCGCTCAACTCGGGCTGGCACTTTACACTGACAAAATCGTACCCCCGGGCTCGAATCAGCCGCCCAGTGGCGATATAGCTTCGTACCTGGCGCTCCAATCCTTGAGCGTTGAAAAGGCCCCCGTATTCCACACCTGCGAGGTGCTCGGTCAACCAGGCGGTATGCCGGTCAACCTCTTTCTGGGGAACGCTTTCGGCCTCTTGGATGATGGCACCTTGGTCTAATTGTTCGATATCAATCCCGAACATACGGTGCAGTTGAGCGGAATCGCCGGTCGCTGTGATCATGCCCAGGCTACGGCCGCCGAAAAGTCCAAGCGTCTGTCCTCGCAGAGTTCGCAGGGCATACGCCGCCCTGGTAAAGGCTTTGACCCGGCGATGAGCGTCCTCCAGATGATGGTCGAAGATCCTATGATGGGTGATTCCGACCTGGTCGAGGGCTCCTCCAGCTCCAAGCAGGCCGACGATGCTCGACGTTTCCGGTCTCCTGTTTCCCATCAAAAGAAGGGGCAGGGGGATGAGCTCCGAGAGTTTCACAGAAAGGACGGGATCCGTCCACACCGGGATGTGCACAATCAGGGCTTGCGCATCCGAGCGCCGCACTTCACCGGCGAAATGTGCTATTTGTTGCGTAGAGGTGATGATTTCTGACTCCAGGATATCGGCGGACTCACGTAGCCAACCGATCGCGGTCATCTCCTCCCGAACAAATCGTTCCCGCTGTTCGCGGAAATCTTCCCGAGTTTCACTCACCGTAGCCAGAGCAACCCTGGGCCTCGTATCCATCTTGCAGTCTCAACCTCGTTTTCTGCGGGTATTCAGGTATACAGCCAGTAAAATGACAGTTCCCTTTACCGCCGGCTGCATCATTGGCGACACGTTGAGCAGATTCATGATGTTGTTGACCGTGCCTAAGATAATCACTCCCATCAGCGTGCCGATCACACTGCCCTGACCACCGGCCAGGCTTGCCCCCCCGATTGTTACCGCGGCGATTGAGTCGAGGAGATAGATCTGACCCGCCGCCGGATGACCTTCACTAACACGCGCTACCGAGAGTATTCCGCCAATGCCGGCCATCAAACCCGACAGCATGTAAGCCAGTAAGCGAACGGTCCGGACCGGAATCCCCGACAGGAAAGCCGCCTTTTCATTGCCCCCGACGGCAAAGAGAAAATGACCCAGGTTCAGCCGGGTGTACAAACTGACGCCGATGAGACCCAGGATCCAGGCTACAGCCGGGTAGGGAATGCCGATGAAGGCTCGATGGTTGAACACGATCAATGCGGGCGATAGCGGCGCCCCGTTTAGCCCGGCGTATACCCCTGCACCGCCGCTGATAACCTGGGCCAGGGAATAGGTAAACAGCATCATGGCCAGCGTAACTACGAAGGCGGGTAGTTTTCTGATCGATACGAAAAAACCGTTGATCAAACCTATTGTCATCGGGACAACGATTGTGACTAAGAGCGCGAAGGGAAGGCCGAGGAACTGAAAGATCATGAGCAGTACGGTGCTCAATCCCACCATCGCCCCGACACTCAGATCGATTCCGGCGGTCAGGATAACCATCAGTTGACCTAAAGAAACCACGCCGAGGATGACGTTCTGGAATACCAGGTTGAGCAAGTTGGCTGGTCTTAAGAAAATGCCTCGGGACAGGATAGCAGCCACTGCTACGAGCAAGATCAGGATCAGGAGAGTAGTGAAGATCCTCCGTGTATCGCTTTTATTCCGTACAATCCAGCGATCCAGGCCCAGACGATCAAGCTTGAACATGCTGCAGCTCCTCTTTTGCCGACACTCCCTCCCGGGTCTTCATCTGGCTAAGGGCTACAGCCAAGAGAACGATCATACCCTTGATCATTCCCTGAAAGAAAGGAGAGATTCCGGAAAGGTTCAGGATACTGTTGATCAGTCCGAAAATCAGGACGCCTGCAACGACGCCGTCGACGCGCCCTTTTCCCCCAAACAGGCTGCATCCTCCAACCACGACGGCAGCAATGCTTTCAAGCTCGTAGTTCACTCCGCCGACCGGAGAACCGGAGCCCAGTCTGGAAGTCCAGATGATTCCCCCGATAGCGGTTAGAAACGCGGACAGCATGTATACGCTGAGCTTGACAGAGGGAACCTTGATGCCGCTTAGGCGGGAGTTTTCTTCGCTGCAACCCACTGCGTAGATGTATCGCCCCGCAGGTCGACGGGTGAGGAAAAAGAATATCAACACGCAGGCCGCTGCCCAGATATAGGTGGATATCGGGACCTCCAGGAAGGAGGCGTAACCGAAATCGAGGAAAGATTCGATATAAATAGGAACGGGTTTCGCGTTGGCGATCTGCATGGCCAGACCGCGGGATATCCCCATCATTCCCAGGGTGACCAGAAACGGCGGCATCGTGGTTCGGGATACTATCAGACCGCTGATCAGTCCCATGGTGGTAGCCAGAGCGACACCGCATATGATTCCCGGTACGATCCCGTAACGCGTCATGACCAATGCTGAAGTGATGGAGGTAAGGGCGAGCAGGGACCCCTGGGAAAGATCGATACCTGCGGTCAATACAACCAGGAACTGACCAAGGGCAAGAAGACCGATGATTGAGTATTGATAAAAAATTGCGGAGAGATTCATTTGGGAGAGGAAATTGCGGACTCCAACAGCACCGAAGACAAAGATGATAAGCAGGACAATCAGGGCGCTGTATTTGTTCAACCGTTGGAGAATCTGATTCATTTTTCCATTACGCCTCATCCTTCGTCCCCTTTCCCACCTCGAGAGCCAGACTGAGCACCTTCTCTTCGGTAGCTTCCTGGTGAGGGATTTCGGCGACTAGGCGTCCTTTGGCCATGACCAGGATCCGATCTGCCCGAGTGAGTATTTCCGGAAGGTCGGAGGAGATCATCAGGATTGCCTTACCCTCCAATTTGAACTGATGCATCAATTTATAAATCTCAGCCCGGGCACCGACATCTACCCCCCGGGTAGGTTCGTCTAGAATCAGTACATCGCTCCCAGCGCTGAGCCATTTAGCTAATACGACCTTTTGCTGATTACCGCCGCTTAGATAGCGTACGTCCGAGTTCAAGCTGGGATAGCGCGCTTCTACGTCGGCAATCGATTTCCGTACGGTGCGTTTGATTCGCGCCCAGGGTACATACCCATAGCGGGCGTTCGCCTGGACCGCACTGTAGGCGGCGTTCTCCAAGACCGGACGGACCTGTACCAGTCCTTCCTCTTTGCGGTTTTCCGGCAGCATGCCCATCCTGTAGGACAGAGCCTTTTTGGGGGAACGGATACGGCGCAGCTTGCCTTTGAGATAGATTTTTCCGCTGTCAAACGGATCGGCGCCAAATACGGATCGAGCCATCTCGGTCCTACCCGAGCCGACCAGGCCGGCGATGCCGACAATTTCTCCCCGATGGAGGGAAAAGGTGATATTTTCAAAAACTCCTTTTCGGGTGAGCTCCACAACCCGCAAGATCTCTTCGCCCGCTTCTACATATCCGTTGCGTTGGCTGAAGTCGATCTGGCGGCCCACCATCGACTGCACCAGGCTGTTCTTGTTGAACTCCTTTACACTTCCCGTACGAGTCACACGCCCGTCCCGAAGAACGGTGATGCGATCGCCGATTTGGAAAATTTCATCCAGGTGGTGGGAAATATAGATGACTCCGATACCTTGGCTTTTCAGACGACGAATAATGCGAAACAGCATCTCTACTTCCGACGCCATGAACACCGCGGTGGGCTCATCCAGAATAAGCACCCGGCTGTTGAGGGACAACGCTCTGGCGATCGCAACCATCTGCTGATTTGCCATGGCCAGGGTACCGACCGGAGCATTGAGATTGAGACTCACGCCCATATCGTCGATGACCTTTTTGGCCCGTTGTCGAATTGCAGGGCGATCCAGGTTTCCGTTTCGTTTTCGCGGTTCGTTGCCCAGGCAGATATTTTCCGCCACGCTCAAGACCGAAACCACGTCGATCTCCTGATAAATCGTGCTGATGCCGTGACCCAGCGCCCAGCGGGGATTCAAATGGTGAACCGGTTGGTTCAGATATACGATTTCTCCGCTGTCGCAGGTATAGGCGCCGGAGACGATCTTGATCAACGTGGACTTCCCCGCTCCGTTTTCACCAACCAGGCAGTGGACCTCCCCCGGGTGGAGATCGAAGGAAACATTGTGCAGCACCTGGACGCCGGAGAACGATTTGTTGACCACTTTGAGTTTCAAGATCGGTGTGCTTTCAGCCATCCTACCTATCCATCGTTCGCGAGATAAAGACAGGGCGGGCAAATCGCCCGCCCTCAGTGGTTACAAGCTGATTGTTCTAGAACTCTAATCCTTTAGCCCGGATATCTGCAAGGTACTTCTTGGCAGAATCTGCATCGTCGGAGTCAAAGATCTTGATGGGTACCTGCTGACGAGCCGGAACCGTTTTTCCCGCCAAGATATCCAGGGCGCTCTTGAGCGCAAGTTCCCCGAAATACGGTGGTGTTTGAGTTTCTCGAGCGATATCACCGGCAATTACCGCTTCGATTGCCAGATAGTGGCCACCTTCCCCGACAACATAACCGAGTATTTCATCCCGGCCGGCGTTCTTGATCGCCTGGATGGCACCGACAGTCATGGCACTGTAATCCGAGCGGACAATGTCGATCTGACCTTTCGGGAATCTCTGCAGAAAATCCTCCATGACCTTCAAACCCCCCTCGGTGGTGAACCCGGCATCTGCAGTGGCGACGTTTTTGATCTTCGGGTACTTAGCCATCACGCTGTCCCAGCCCTTGTTGGCGTCGATGACCGGAGAAGCACCGGCCATGCCCTGGACGTGAACCACGTTTCCTCGGGGTTCGCCGTATTTGGCCGTGAGCAGCTCGATCGCCTTTTCTGCCAGTTTTTCTCCTGACAGAACGTGACTCTGGGTGATCTCGGTTTTATATACCCCTTTTCCGGGCTCGGCTTCGATGGTTCGGTCAATGACGATCAGTGGGACGTTCCCCTGTTCGCACATGCGAATCGCCGGAACCAGAGCCTTGGATTCCAGTGGGGAGAGTATCAAGGCGTCAGGTTTCTGGGCCAGCATGTTCTGGATGTCGGCCAGCTGTTTAGCCGGATCCTGATTGGCATCGATGCTAATCAGCTTGACTCCCAGCCGTTCCGCCGAAGCCTCCATGTCCTTTTGGTTGGTGACGCGCCAGGCATTCACCAGCTCCGCTTGAGAGTAGGCGATCAGGTACTGCTCCTTGCCCGCTTTCTCGGTACTTCCGGCAGCGAACAATGCCGAGGTGCAGAGCAGAATCACCAAGATTAGGAATGCTTTTTTCAGTGGTTTTTGCATTTTCCTTCCCTGCCTTTGATTGGATTTTTCAGGACCGACGGTCCTGTATGATTGTCCGATCTGTGCGCAAAATATATCAGACAATCCAACTATAATGCTATTCTATAATCAGTTTGATTTGTTGTCAATATAGTGAAGCCTAAAAAGTGGATTTTTTTTGGAACGAAAATCAAGAACCGGCCAAAGGTTTTGGTTCCAGAGTTTCTTTTAATTTCTCGGTGATTCGCCGTATATGGGTTCTAAGCAGCTCGAGAGTGGCGTCGACATTTGCCGTTTTGATGGCCTCGACAAACTCCAAGTGCTCCCTGATGGACTTGCTGATATGCACTCCTTGAAGCGTTTTCTTGATCTCCTCGTGCATGAATGCACGGAGGGTGCGGTAGATGGCGGTGAACAGCGAGTTGTTACTGCTCTGAATAATCGTACCATGAAAATTGTAGTCCGCTAGGATCAGCGCCTCGAGATCCTGACGGGCCACCGCATCCTTCATATTTTCGATCTCTCGATGAAGCGATTCGATCAGGTGAGAGACGGCGGCGGGGTTTTGGGCGTATTCTTGGGCCAGGGTTTGCAACCCTGCCTGCTCGAGAACTTCCCGCAGCTGTACCATCTCGTAGATATCGTTTTCCCCCAAAAGAATCGACCAGGTAAGTGCCTCCTTAGAAATCTTACCCCGTCCGCAGACATAGGTTCCTCGACCGGTCTGCGATTCCAAGACGCCGAGGTAGTGGAATATCTTGATCGCTTCCCGGATCGAGGAGCGGGCTATTCCGAACATGTCTGCCAGAACTTGCTCCGTGGGAATTTTATCGCCTATTTTGAACTGTCCGGACGCGATCATTTCTTTCATCTGTTCCATCACGTGCTCGACAACAGTTTTCCTTTTGATCTTCTCGATTTCCATGGGTGTCCTCATTGTCCAATTGTCGTATTGTAGTATATTTTAGAATCAATTATAATCTCTTTTCAGGACAAAAGGCAATAGTTTTATTTCTATCGCGTCAAGGCGCGGGATGAGGGCGCCTTAATACAGCAAGGAGGGAGAAGAGATGGAGGAGACGGAGATGAGCAACCGGACCGATGAACTATTTTCCCTGGAAGGAAAAGTCGCCGTCATTACCGGCGGGGGCGGGGAACTGTGCGGGACCATGGCGGAAGCCCTGGCTGCCCGGGGTGTCAAGGTGGCTGTCCTTGATATCAATCGTGAGAACGCCGAAGCCCGAGTTGCGGCGATCGAGGACAGGGGCGGACAGGCCCGAGCCTTTGCCTGCAGTGTCCTGGATGAAGGCCAGCTTACCGAGGCATACGAGGAGGTTGTCCGGATTTGGGGAGCGCCGGATATCCTGATCAATGGGGCAGGCGGGAACAATCCGAAGGGGAGTACCTCGGTTGAATTCCTGGAAGCCGATCAAGTCGGAAAACCCGATGTGACCACCTTTCTCGACTTGGAGATGGATGGGTTTCGCAGCACCTTCGAACTTAATTTTCTGGGAACTTTCCTGCCGACAAAGGTGTTCGTCCGGGGGATGATCGAGAAACGCTCCGGTGCGATCCTCAACATGGCCTCTATGAGCGCTCTCACCCCCCTGAGCAAAGTCGGCGCCTACTCAGCCGCCAAGGCGGCTGTGGCCAACTTTACACGCTGGCTGGCTGTGCATCTGTCCCACACCGGGGTGCGGGTTAATGCCCTGGCACCCGGGTTTTTCATGACCGAGCAGCTCCGCTTCCTCCATATCGACCAACAGACCGGAGAGCTGACTCCCAGGGCGAAGCAGGTGATGGCCCACACACCGTTGGGTCGCTATGGTGATCCGAAAGACTTGATCGGCGCGGTGATCTGGCTTCTCTCCGACTCTGCCGGCTTCGTTACCGGAGTGGTGCTTCCGATCGACGGGGGATTCTCCTCCTACAGCATATAATTCTGTACTTCGAAATATCTTGACACATATCGGAGGATGTCATGGTGAAAGATAAAACCTACGTTCCGCCGGACGAAATGCCGCCCCGGCCGATCCAGCCGGTGCTGGTCGGGCAGAAGGCCCTGGTTACCGGAGGCAGCAAGGGCATAGGGGAGGGAATTGCCCTGGCCCTGGCGAAGGCCGGGGCGGACGTGCTGGTCAATTATTTCAGTGACAGGGAGGGAGCAGAGAGGACCGCTGAGAAGGTTCGCCGAACCGGCCGGCAAGCCCTGATCGTGCAGGCCGATGTGGCCAAAGAGGAGGAGGTCCAGTCGATGTTCGCGAAGATGATCGATACCTTCGGGTGTATCGACATCCTGATCAACAACTCGGGCATCCAACTGAACGCTCCCTTCGACCAGATGACCCTGGCCGAGTGGCAGCAGGTGATCGACATCAATCTGACCGGACAGTTCCTCTGCGCCCGGGAGGCGGTGCGGGCCTTCAAGCGGCAGGGGATCAACAGGGATATTTCCTACGCCATGGGCAAGATCATCCACATTAGTTCGGTGCACGACATCATACCATGGGCGGGGCACGTGAACTACGCCGCGGCTAAAGGCGGAATCATGCTGCTGATGAAGAGCATCGCCCAGGAACTGGCTCCCCTGCGAATCCGGGTGAACAGCCTCTCCCCCGGAGCGATCCGCACCCCGATGAACCTGGAAAAACTCACCACACCGGAGTCCTACGAGGCCCTCCTGTCCCTGATCCCCTATAAGCGCATCGGGGAAGCGGAGGATGTGGGCAGGGCTGCGGTCTGGCTGGCCTCGGATGACTCGGACTACGTGCATGGGGCGGCATTGTACATCGACGGAGGGATGGTGCTGTACCCTGAGTTCGCCGGCGGGGGGTAGGTCGATTGACATAATCCGGTGAACCCAGATAATGAGCGTGCATACCTTGCTTGCTGCAAACTATGGCCGAAGTCGTTCTCATTCGCTGCACATCCTATGACAATCACGAGGTAGAAGGAGCGATCCGCCGGGGTATCGATCTGCTCGGCGGAGTGAAGAGATTCGCTAAAAAGGGCGAGAGGATCCTGTTGAAACCAAATCTTCTCGCCGCCGATCCTCCCGAGAAGTGCACAACTACACATCCCGCGGTCTTCAGGGCGGTCTGCCGCATCTTCAAGGAGACCGGCGCGCGGGTTTCCTACGGTGACTCACCCGGCCGGGGCTCCTCGGTAAGCGTCGCCACCCAGGCGGGGCTGCGCGATGTCGCCGTTGAAGAGGGGATCCCCCTCGATGACTTTCATACCGTGGTCGAGGTTTCCCACAAGGAGGGCAGACAGAACAAGAAGTTTCCCTTGGCCAAGGCGGTGGTGGATGCGGATGGAGTGATCAGCCTGCCCAAGTTCAAGTCCCACGCCCTGGAAAAGATCACCGGGGGTGTGAAGAATCAGTTCGGCTGCGTCCCCGGCTTCCTCAAAGCCGAGTTCCATGCCAAGCTGACCAACGCTTTCGAGTTCGGCAGGATGCTGGTTGACCTGACCAACCTTATTCATCCCCGTTTGTACATCCTGGATGCGGTCTATGCAATGGAGGGCAACGGTCCCCGCAGCGGAAACCCCCGGAAAATGAACCTGTTGATGCTCTCCGATGACCCTGTGGCTATCGATGCCACAGCCTGCCGCCTGATCGACGTGGATCCGGAACTGATACCAACCATCGTATACGGTCAGGAGTTTGGCTGCGGGACCTATCTGGAGGAGGAGATACAGCTATCCGGCGATCCC
This sequence comes from uncultured Spirochaetaceae bacterium, assembly GCA_964495755.1. Classification (GTDB taxonomy): domain Bacteria; phylum Spirochaetota; class Spirochaetia; order SZUA-6; family DRHE01; genus JAFGQJ01. The sequence continues at coordinate 13,053 of CAZBXU010000079.1, forward strand.
TTCCGGGAGTTCCTCTGTCCGGATTTTGACATCGATCGCGGACCGATAGACAAGTACGTCTCCGGCAGCGGCTCGAAACTGGCCGTGGTGTTGCTGGCCATCATCAAGACCAAGGCGGGTGCTCGTCTGTTGGACAACCTGCTCATCTCCAAACCTCAAATCGACGCTTCCAAGTGCGTCAAGTGCGGAATATGCATTCAAATCTGTCCGACCCAACCGAAATCGATCGGCTGGGTCAACGGGGACAAGAGCCAACCGCCGCGGCACGACTACAATCGGTGTATCCGCTGCTTCTGCTGCCAGGAGAGCTGTCCGGAGGGCGCGATTTTCGTAAAAAAACCTCTATTGAGGAAAATTTTCGGCAAATACTGATCGATGCGAGGTGTATCAAGTGACCAATTCCTTGGCCTGGAGCAGTGACTACGGAGTTGCGGTTGTCGCACTATCAACCTTTACAGGCGGTTATTTTCTCTACTGGTTCATTGCGAACTCCTCCGGATTGCGAGACTGCTGCGATAAGCGTTATTCCGGCGAGAGATCCCAAGCCATGGTTATCCTCTTTCAGCGGTGTATCGGAATTGTTTTTCTAGGTTTGCCCGCCGTATTGGTTACGATATTCCTGCTCAAGTTTCGATTCAGAGATCTGGGTGTTACCACCATCGATTCGGTGGCAACGCTGTACTGGATGCTGGGTATCAGCGCCATCGTGATTCCTCTTGTTTTCAGTTTCTCCCGGACTCCAGTTTTTTTTAAGACCTACCCCCTGATCCGGCAAAAGACCTGGGACGGTTTTCTCCTTACGGCCAATACCTTGAGCTGGTGCGTGTATATCCTGATCTACGAGTTTCTTTTTCGCGGATTTCTTCTCGGGGTTACTCTGGGAAGTTTCGGCGTCTGGCCGGCCATCCTGGTCAACGTAGCTCTCTACGTGTGTGTCCACATCCCCTACGGTTTTCGGGTCACCCTGGGCTCTCTGCCGCTCGGACTGGCCATGTGTCTGGCCACGGTTCACACGGGAAATATCTGGACCGCCTATCTGGTACACCTGATGATCGCTCTGCTGAATGACTACGTCGCCCTGGCGGCGAATTCCGAGACAAGGATCCGGCTATCTTGAGCGTTTCCTCTGTACTTTGTCGCGGAGAACCTTGATATCGAGGTAGCCGTTGTCTCTGAACCACTTGAATGCCTCATCAATGGCCATCTCCACAGGTGTCTGGGGCAATTGGAGAGCCTGCACCGCTTTCCGTGCCGTGTAGTAGTGCTCCGATATGGCCATCTTTACCAGGACCAGAGTCAGCGCGGGCATGACCTTGAACACTCTTCCGTAGATCGATCCGGCCAAGCCGGCGATTTTTCCCAGCCACAAAGGGTATGTCACTTTAGAGGTGGGTTTTCCGATCACACCGGAAATTTTCTCGAACAGTTCGTTGTAGGAGAGGTTCTCATTTCCCAGAATGTAGCACTCCCCGATAGTTCCCGTTTCCAAGGCGTTTGTTATCCCCACGGCCACATCTTTTACCGACACGTAGTTCCTGCCGCCGGTGCCGCCGCCCGGGATTTTATGATGATAGGTACCCAGGATCAGGGTTCCGGAGCCGGGTTTTGCATCGTAGGGCCCGAACATGTAGGTCGGATTCACTACCACCGCCGGTACATCTCCCCTCTGTACGGCCTGCAGCACCAGGGACTGAGCCTCGTACTTGCTGTCGAAATAGTCCAGTTTATAGCTCCCCCCCTTGTACTCCCGGCTCTCGTCACCGGGCAGTTCTTTCGTGCCGTAGCCGAAGGAAGTGGCACTGCCCACGTAGACCACGCGGCGCACCCCTGCCTGCCGGGCGGCTTCCATGATATTGGCGGTGCCGTTGATGTTGATCCGCCGTTGCAGCTCGTTTCTCGGCGGCCAGATCGAGGTTACTGCGGCCGTGTGAATGATCGCATCGCAGCCTTTGGCGGCCTCATGCAGAGAGTCCTTGTCTAAGATGTTGCCGCGGCAAATTTCAGCAACTTTGCCGTCAAGATTTATCTCGGTGTTCCCGGGTCCGACAAATGCTCGGATTCGATACTTTCTGCTGCTCAACTCATCGATCAGATTGCTGCCTAGAAAGCCGTTTGCCCCTGTTAGAAGTATCATGTTCGCTGTTCCCTTCGTTGCCTGTTGCTGTGCTGCCACCCGAAATTATTTGTTGCGGTATTCCTCGAGAATGAGCAGCGCCTGTTCGTAAATCTCAAGGGATATCGTCCCGCCGATCAGCAGTCCGAAGCCTTTTTCGGCCATGTTTCGCCACCGTGACAAGGTATCATCGGGTACCGGATGAATAACCAATCCGTTTTCCTTCATGATCCTGATGGCCTGTTCTTCCACTTCCATCGCTTCGTAGTACAGATCTCGAAGAATTGTCTCGGTACTGGCTTTGAGCCGGGCGTGAAGCTCAACGGGAATCATTTTCCAGGCTCTGTTGGAGATGATCACCCCCCCGGTCAGAGGTGTCCAGAAGAAATCGTTCATATGCGGCGCCAGGGCGAACCACTGCATGGTAGCGGCAACAAGCGGTGCGGCGGCAAAGGCATCCACCATCCCGCTCTGCATGGCGGCGAATACATCGTTGGCCTTGAGCGGGACGATCTGAAATCCCATCTCTTTCATGGCTTGATCGATACTCGAGCTGCCCTCCAGGCTGAACAGTTTCAATTTCCGCATTTCCTCTGGAGTTACCGCCTCGGTATCGGCGAAGAAGCGCAGCCAGCCGGATTTGCTGAAGGCGAGCAGGGTAAATCCCTTGCCTTCGAGCAGCTTCTCCAGTTCCGGCTGAAGCTGCACGAACAGGTAGTCCAGCTCCTCGTCACTGTGAGTCATGAAGGGAAGTTGGTACACGTAGAAGTCCGGATGGATATAGCCCAGGCCTTTCCCTGTAACCATGGCCGCCTGGACCTGGTTGATCCGCATTTTACGAATCGTGTCCGTCTCGTTCCCGGCGGTGCCACCAGCATAGATCTTCAACTGCACTCGTCCGTCCGAGATTTCTTGCCATTCCGCCGCCATCTTCTTCAGGGCCCTGTGCCAGGGCGATCCTTCCGGAACCAGGGTGGCGACCTTGATGGTTATCGCGACGCAGTGGATCGCGGGAACGAGCACCAAGAGTACCGCCATGAGGAAGTAGATCAAGCACTTTCCGGCTTTCACGCTTTCAAGCTCCCCTTTGGGCATGGTTGGCGGAAATCTCCTTTCTGTCAAGGCGCTTTCCGCTCCAGCCGACCCGGAGTTGACACCGGATCGGTTATGGGTCTATTCTTGAGGCAAAAGTACGGACCCTGCATTCGCTCCCCCTCCCGCTGTAATCCATAATTTTTCAGCTTTCCCAATCCCAGACCAGTCGAAATCAATTTTGGAGGTATTCATTATGAACGACGGACTGCCGCCGGAGGTCCAACTGATGCACTTCATCCTGGCCAAGTGGATCGGCAAGCCGATCTACATCGCCGCATTACCGGTACCCATCGGCCGTCTCTGTACCGGGTCATGCGGGCGCTGGCAAGTGTCGGGATCTTCTCCGAAGGGGAGAACCAGCGCTTTGAGCTCACCTCGATGGCTTCGCTGCTGCGGAACGGTTTATTGCGCGCAGCAGCCCTGACCTTCAATGCCGAGTGGAACGACAAGGCCTGGATGGGACTGCTCGAAGGAGTGAAGAAGGGAAACACGCCCTTCCAAGAGGCATACGGGATGCCCTTCAGCGACTGGTTGGAGAGAAATCCCGCCCCCGCGGAATTGCTCAGTCAGGCCAACGCCGTGAAAGCCGCTCAATCCCACCGGGCTGTTGTCGAAGTCTATGATTTCTCCGGTTTCCGCACCCTTACCGATGTCGGCGGGGGGTACGCAGTGTTGCTCGCGGAGATTCTGGCCGCCTATCCGTCATTGAAGGGGATTGTAGCCGACCTTGCTTCTGTAATCCCCGGGGCTAGAAAAACCATCGAGGAGAGAGGAATCGAGGATCGCTGTACCGTCGTGGAATGCGATTTTTTTAAAACGATCCCCGCAGGCAGCGATGCCTACCTCCTGTCCCACGTCCTTCACGACTGGCCGGAGGAGCAGGCAAAGAGCATCCTGGAGAACTGCCGCCGAGCCATGGGGCCGGGTTCGAAACTTCTGATTGTTGAGATGGTCGTGCCCCCGGGAAACGAAGCCTCGATTGCAAAACTGCTGGATCTGGAGATGCTCGTCGTTACCGGCGGACGGGAGCGGACCGAAGGGGAGTTCAGAGCGCTGCTCGGCTCGGCGGGTTTCTGTCTGCACCGGATCATCCCGACGGATCAGGGTATCTGTGTA
>CAZBXU010000080.1:0-11333 GCA_964495755.1 uncultured Spirochaetaceae bacterium
AAGTACGAACTGGATCCCGCCCAGACGCTTCTCTGGATGGCTGAATCGATATGGTCCTGTAACCTCCATCTCTTTCCTCACTACATCAAGAGTCTTCTTGAGAGCTACGGAGACGGTATGGAAAAGGCCGGAGTCCATGTGGGGGATCTTTCTCACTCAGAGATAGCCCCGTTTTTAGGGATCGGTGCCTACTTCGCCTATCTGTTCGGAGGTCTGCTGCGCCGACTGGGCTGCCGCATCCGACCGTATGAGATCGATCCCGGCCAGACGGATAGGACGGTTTCTACAGCTCAAAAAATTTTCGTTGCTGCATTTTTAGGCGAGCGATCGAAAGAAGATGCCCTTGCCGAGGCGATCCAGATGTTTACGGCGATTCCCAAGACAGAAGGACAACGCCACAAAACGGCGATATTCGGTGACCTCTACGTCCGTGACAACGAGGTAATGAACCAGGATCTGATCCGTTTTATCGAGCAGACCGGAGGTGAAGTGGTCACCACTCCGTACAGCGAGTACCTGCGAATCGTCGCCGATGCGGCCTTTAAGAAATGGAAGAAGGAAAACCGCTACTTTGATCTGGCGAAATTTCGAACCCTTTTGGCCTTGATAAACCTGATGGAAAAGAAATTCTTTATGTATTACAAGGACTACGTGAGCCCGCCGCGTTCCTACCGGGATGCTCACCCGGAACAGACCTTAGGCCGTTTCAATGTTCGTTTGGAGCACCAGGGCGAATCCTGGGACAATTTGCTCAAGATCGTTCACCTGGTCAAAGAGTTTCCGGATCTGCGGCTGTTTATTCAGACGAATCCCGCTTTCTGCTGTCCCTCTTTGGTCACCGAGGCAATGGCCCAGCGAATCGAAGAGATTACCGGCGTGCCCGTGGTCACCATCACCTATGATGGTACGGGAAGCTTTAAAAACGACAAGATCGTCCCCTATCTGGCCGGTGTTCGGGAATTTGCAGGGTCGGCAGTCAGGTAGATACTTCGGAGGGATCTTTAGAGCTGTTCGATAAACTCTTTTACGCTCGTCTGGAACTCCCCAGAACAGATATAGTGCAGCCAGTGCCCGCAGTCTTCCAGTACCTCTACTCTACCGTTGGGGAAATATTGGTTGAACAGAGGCAGGTCGCCTCTCGCTGCGAAGGGCGATTGTCCACCGGCAACCAGCAGGGCCGGGCCCTCGTACCGGGATTGGAACACGGAAAAATCAGGACCCTGAAGGAACTCGCTGTTTTTCAGTGCCGGAACATTCAACTTCCAGCGAAAGCCTTGATCCACGCGTTCCACGTTCATCTGCAGGAACTGCCGTACCTGAAGATCCGGCACGATCTTCTCCATGGCCGCATCGATTTCCCGCCGGTTCTTGTACGGTGAAAGGTCGAAAGACAGAGCTGCAAATTCTTGGCTGAAGTCGGGTCGATAGACACGGGGAAGGATATCAACGACGATCAAGCCCCGGACTGCTTCAGGATGGGACAGGGCGAAACCCATTGACACCAGGCCCCCCATGGAGTGACCCAGCAATACTGCCTTCTCCATATCCCGCTCATCCAGCCACTGGTCAAGATCACCGATCATTTCCTCCAAGGTGTGGGAATCTGAATGGGGCGAGTCGCCGTGGTTGCGCAGATCCAGGGCGAAGGGCCTGCAGAAAGAGGACAGGAACTGGGCCGTGCCGGTCCAGTTTTTCGAAGAAGCGAACAAGCCGTGGAGAATCACAACCGGTAGCCCGGTTCCACCGAACTCTCTGGTATTGAGTTTCACATTGCCCTCCAAACTGCTTCCCGGAGAAGCTGGGGGAAATATACCTGTTTTGGTAGACGGGAGTCAAAACTTACGGAGTGTGTTGACCTTCTCGTAGGCTATCCCACTCGTAGGAGCGGATCGGCACTAAAACGGTCCCCGGTCGATCGCGACCGCCATAGACAGGGCGGCAAAACCGGCCAGCTCCCCGAGGGGGATCATTACCGGCATAGAAACCACAGCCTGGGCGCTTCCCGAGGGGATGAGAAAGTTCAGGGTGGCCTGGATGCGACGAGCGTACAGGTAGGTATAGAGTACGGTTATGCCCAACATGACGAGCCAGACGCTGCGGCCAGAGGTGCTACGAGCAGTACGAAGGGAACGAGCTCTTCGAGCAAGCCGAGAAGTGAGCCGAAGAGGGAGAAGATCAGCATCATCAGCACGAGCACTACCGGTTCTCTTCCCTTCATGCCGCGGATATGGGTAGCCGCTATGGCCAGGATGAGAAGAACGATGATAACGAGAAAGCCGATCAACATACCCCGGATGGGAGGCTTCACCTCGAGCTCTGACCGATCTGCCATCATGTTCCTCCTTGCCTAATCGATAGCTTCGGTTTCCCGTTGATTCTATTCGGATCATGCGGTGCATACGGCAAGCAGGAACCAGGCTGCGTGTGGAATCCACTGCTCGCTCCAGCGCCAGCGATGCTCCCCCTGCTCGGCATAGGGCTGAGGGAGAAAGTCGATGTCTTCTTCGTTGTCGAAGCCTGCGGTGATGCCGTTACAGATGCCTCCGAAGGTATTTGGGAAGCCGGTCTCATACTCCGGGTTGTTGCGTCCGAAACCATGGAGCATACAGGTATCGAAGGGATTGAGGCCGAGGATCCAATTCAGCTGGTTTGCAGCATACTCCTCAAGGCGGTTTTGCAGGTCAGGATCCTCCGAGGTCAGGGGGACGGTAAGTCGGGCGGCTGCAGCCAGGGATGCCAAGCGAGCATCCTCGCCCTGCCACCAGTACCCCGTCTCATTCCTGTGGGGTATGAAAAAAGATGTGTGTTTCCGCCCGCCTACCGGCCGCACGTATTGTCGCGCATAGCCGAAGGGATTAGGAACCTCCGCGGTGATCGCAAGCTCGAAGGCCATAGAAGTACGAATAGCGGCCAGAGCCTCATCCGCCCTGGGAGCTTCCGGCTCTAGTTCCCGATAACGGAGCAGGGCGATCACCGGCAGGCCGGCCTCTACAGCGTGGAAATAGGGGCGTTTTCCCTCGTTGTCAGCGCACCACCATCCCTGAAAGCGCCCGTCCTCGCTCAAACGGGCTGCGAGTTGGGACCCCCGTTGGCGGGCCGCTTCGAGAAACAAGGGCTCATCACCGATCCCATGGACATGTGCGGCGTTGTACAGTTCAGCCGCAGCGAGCAGGGCACAGTAGTCATCGATGATATTTTCATCGTCGACGTATTCCTGGTTGTGTTCCTCGAGGTGGTGGAATCCTGTAACCGCGGCTTGCAGGTACTCCTCCGGTCCGAAATCTCTGGCAGCACCAAGGGTGCTGATCCGAGCCAGGGCTGCAATCGCCAGGCCCCCACCCTGGCGGTAGCCGGCCTGATAGTCGTCAGACTTTTCTCCCGCCTGGGTGCGGAAGGAGCAAATCTCCCGCTGTTCGGGGTCTTTCGACCATCTGTCGAACACACCTATATAGAAATAGCCTGCAGGATCCTGCAGGCGGACGAGGAAATCTGCGCCGTAAAGGGCTTCCTCCAATAGCTCGCCGTGCAAGCCGTGCAGAGCTGCGGCTCGAGGGGTCGATGATTTTACCGCACTTTGGCCCAGCAGTTCCCGGGCTTCCAGGAAGTTCCACACCGCCATCGGGGTGTGCTGGGGATTCATATAGTTGGCGTAGGAGAGATGGCTGAGGTATTTGCTGATATCGCCAGAGGCGTCGTACCAGCCGCCGTGAACATCGACCCGATCGTTGCGCCGGCCCACAAAACCGACATTGCGATCCGCCTCATCCCAGATACCGGCACAATGCTGGGAACGGAAGTACCGGAGCACCGCGGGGATAGTTTTGTCCAGCAGCAATCCCTCGGCAATTTCGAAAGGTTCTGAACGGATTTCAGGCTGAGGAGCCGCAAGGATTTCAATAGCAAAAAAGCCTGTTTCGGTGAGGCCGGAAAAATCCAAGCTCCAGAAGACCCAGTCCTTCCAGCCAGCTACGGATCCGATGAAACGGGCCTTTCCTCTGAACACCGGTTCCCCGGACTCTGATTTAACAACGACGAAATCGAGAGCCCGCTCCGCATTACCGGAACGGTTTCGGTCCTTAGCAATTGCTCTTTTTGTTGACCCTGTTTCATAGCCAATGTGGTTGGTCAGAATTTCCATACCGGTGTCTGTTGCCGTCCCGGGCGTACCTACCCTTGACCGTAGCTTTCCTTCAGAGCAATCATACGGCCGGCACTGTCCTTGAGACCTCCCGGACGGGAGCGACTGAGCCACAATTTCCCGAAAACTTCGATCAGAGCTTCCGCTTCTGCCGCCAGTGTTTTCCGCATAGAAACGGAGATTTCCGCCGTGGTCAAACCGGCTGTGGCGAAACGTTTGTTGCCGAGATGGGCGGCATGGGCCATAAGGTCGGCGGTGAAAGTCAACTCCCTGCACAGGAGACCCGCGTCCTCAGCTTGGATATCAGCTTGTCTCAACAGAGAGAGGACTTCAGCGATCCCGGCCTGCTCCCGGGAGAAGTCGTGGCCCCGGAGTCGCTTCAGTTCCTCCTGGTGGTATTGTTGCAGCTCGAGCAGGAGCAGAACCGCAAGAGCCCCGGCGTTGTGGAATCGAACAATTCCATCCTCGTAGAGATTCCCGAGAATCATCAGGGCTTGGGCTGCTCTTCCGGTGGCGTCCCGGAACACATGACGCGACAGGCAGTCTTCTAGGTTGATTTTCTGACCGGCCTCAGGATTCCAGCTGACTGCCGAAGCAAAAAGGTATGCCGGGTAGGAGACGGGGAGCTGCTGCCAGTGGCCGTTGTCTCCCCAGTCGGTGAGCAGAAATCCTGAAGCCTTGGCGGACCGGCCTTCCCGTGCAGCGCTCAGGATGTTTTGCCTGGCGTTGTTCCAACGGCCGCCGATGGAGTTCCAGGCGGAGGTGCCCGGACAGACGTAGAACTGCAACCCCGCTTTGGCGAACAACCGGCTCTCCTTATTGAAAGGATGATCCGCCTCATATCCCCAATCGAGGGCGATCACATCCCGAGGAAGTTCTTTGATCAGCTCCGGATGGTGCAGGACTATGTCTCCATAGAATTGCATCACCTTGCCACGGCGGGAAAGCTCGCCATGGATCTTCAGCATGAATTCGAGATACACCCGACCGGGACCTCTTTGTTCACAAGCCTGTCGGCTGCGGCCCTGACCCAAATCGAAGGGCTCGTCTGCTCCCACATTGATCATGTTGCTGGAAAAGTGGGGCAGGAGTCCATCGTAGAGACCGGAGAGCAGGTGTAGAGAATCGGGATCCAGGGGATTCAGGGTAGTGGGCTGATGTCGGAGTCCTCCCCAGGGATCGACGAAGCTGCCGGTGGCATCGCTCAAACCGCTGTATCCGTCATGCTTGAGCCAGCGTTCCATATGGCCGAAGGAGTTCTGGTTGGGCACAAGTTCGATCGCCCGTTCGCGGCAGTAGTGATCCAGCTCCTCCGCCTCCCGTGGAGTGATCGGAGAGGCCTGCTCCCAGACAATCCGGTGGACCGGGTAGGCGAAGGTGTGTTCCGTGTACAGCTGAACCTGGTTGAATTTCAACTCGGACCAGAGAACGATCAGACGCTTGAGGGTTTCCATGGTCGGTACCCGGTCGCGGCTGATATCGAGCATCACCCCCCGAACCGGGAACTCCGGCCAGTCCTCGATATGGACAAAGGGGATTCTGCCTGCTTTGTCCGCCTGGCGGACCAGTTGACGCAGCGTCATGAATCCGTAGTAAAGCCCCAGCTGATCTCCGGCGATCAGTGTCAGGTCGTCCGGGCCTATCGACAGCCGGTAGCTCTGCTCGTGCTTGAACACAGCGGAGTCCACATGGGCTTTGACTCCCTGCGGACTGTCGGCTCCAACCGTATAACCGGCCAGCTCGCTGCCAAGGTTTGCCGGGACAGGAATCGTCCCTTTCCTTCTGTGGATCGTCCTCGGTGCCGGTACTAGGATGATTTCTTCCATTCATGGCTTCCTTTGAATATATTCGTCTATTTTTCGGATTCCGGAAGTCCCATGATAACCTCGACGCTGTGCAAGGCGGAATCCTTCATCGGAGGAATCAGGTTCTCTTCCAGCAGCCGGCCGTCGAGGCGGATCGACAGCACACCTTTGGTCATGCCCCGAGGATTTTTCACCTCGATACTGTAGGAGGTACCCCGGAAGCTGCGCTGAACCGTGAACCCGTCCCACCCGGGCGGCAGGCAGGGATCGATCCGCAGGCCGTCGTACTCCGGTCGAATGCCGAGAATCCATTGGGACACGGCTACGAAGTTCCAGGCCGTTGTTCCAGTCAGCCAGGAATTTTTTGCCTCTCCGGGACGCACCGCTTCTTTACCGGCGATCATCTGAGAGTAGACGTAGGGCTCGGTTTTATGGAGCTCGCTCGCCTCTTCCAGATACGCGGGACAGATCTTGCGGAAGTACTCAAACGCCCGGTCTCCCCGACCGAGTATGGTTTCGGCGATCATGATCCAGGGATTGTTGTGGCAGAATACCCCGCCGTTCTCCTTATATCCGCGGGGGTAGGTGGAGATCTCCCCCAGATTCGGGTAATAGTGGGAATAGGCGGGCCAGACGAGCACGATACCGTAGTCGCTGTCCAGGTGATCCTTTACCGCATCCAGGGCCAAACGAGGATAGTCCTTTTCCATGCCGATGCCGGCCATCGAGCAGAACCCTTGAGTCTCAATGAAAATCTGTCCTTCCTCGTTCGTAGAGCTTCCGATTTCGTTGCCGGCATCGTCATACGCTCTGAGGAACCAGCCCCCATCCCAACCATGATCCAGGACGGCCTTCTCCATGGCCTGCACCTGCCTGCCTACCTCTTCTGCCATGGGTAAATCTTCACTGCGGCGGCAGATCTCTTCGAACTCCCGACCGATGAGCACGAACATGCCCGCGATCATGACACTTTCGGCAATCCGGCCGTCTTTGTTGGCGGTGGTCTGGAAGGATTCGTCCGGATCGGTGGAGAAGCAATTCAGATTCAGGCAGTCGTTCCAATCGGCCCTGCCGATCAGCGGTAGGGCGTGGGGTCCCAGATTGTTCACCACGTGATCAAACGAGCGGTGGAGGTGTTCGAAGAGACTTCCCGACCGGTCTTGATTATTGTCGAACGGGACCTCTTCCTCGAGGATCGCCCAATCGCCGCTCTCCTTGAGGTAGGCGCTGACGGAGAGGATCAACCAGAGCGGATCGTCGTTGAAGTCGCCGCCGATCGCCGCATTCCCTCTTTTAGTCAGAGGTTGATACTGGTGATAGGTGCTTCCATCTTCCTTCTGTATGGCGGCCACGTCCAGGATCCGCTGTCTTGCCTGTTGGGGGATCTGATGCACGCAGCCCAGCAGGTCCTGGTTGGTGTCCCGGAAGCCCAGACCCCGGCCTATGCCCGATTCGAAATATGAGGCGCTCCGGCCCAGGTTGAAGGCGGCCAGGCACTGGTACTGATTCCAGATGTTGACCATACGGTTCAACTTCTCATCCCCGCTTTCCAGGTGGAAGCGGGAGAGCAGTCCCTGCCAATGGCTGCTTAGTTCGTTGAAGGCCCCGTCCACCGCATCAACGGTTTCGAATCGGCGGATCATCCGCCTTGCCTGATCCTTACGGATCACGCCGGGGGCCTCCCACTTGTCTTTGGAATCATTTTCCACGTATCCCAAAAGGAAAATCAGGGTTTTCCTCTCCCCGGGAGCCAGGCGGAGGTTCAGGTGGTGGGAAGCGATCGGAGCCCAGCCGCTGGCGATCGAATTCCTGCTTTCGCCGTTCAGAACCACTTGGGGAGCGTCAAATCCGTCGTATGGACCCAGAAAGCTGTCCCGGTCGGTATCGAAACCGGTGATCCGGTCGTTGACCGAGTAGAAGGCGAAGTGATTTCTCCGTTCCCGGTACTCGGTCTTGTGGTAGATCGCCGATCCCTCCACCTCCACCTCCCCGAGGGATAAGTTCCTCTGGAAGTTGGTCGCATCGTCCAGGGCGTTCCACAGGCAAAACTCGACCAGGGAAAATAGATCGATTTTGCGTTCGTGTTCGGTCAGGTTCTCCAGCACGACTTTATGGATCTCGGCGTTTGTTCCTATGGGAACGAAGAACAGCACCTCCACCGCCAGACCATCCTTACTGCCCCGGATCCGGCTGTAGCCCAGACCGTGGCGGCACTGGTAGGAGTCCAGCTCTTCTTTAACCGGCTTCCAGCTTGGTGACCAGATGGTGTCGCCCTCCCGGATGTAGAAGTAGCGGCCCCCGACATCCAGGGGAACGTTGTTGTAGCGATAGCGGGTGATTCTGCGCAGGAGAGCATCCCGGTAAAAGCAATATCCGCCGGCGGTGTTGGAGATCAATGAGAAAAAGTCCTGGCAGCCCAGGTAGTTGATCCAGGGGTAGGGGGTTCGGGGGTCGGTTATCACATACTCCCGGGCCGTGTCGTCGAAGAAGCCGTACTTCATGTGTCTATCCAGGCGCCGTCCAGCAGAGCGGGCGGCGCATCTACAAGCTGTTTTCCTGAATATAGGGGATGATCCTGTCCACGGTGGTGAAAGCAATACCGGTGCAGGTATCGGCGCATCCGTAGTAGATGGCGATTCGTCCCGTATCACCATCACAAAGAGCCCCGGCTGGAAAAACGACGTTCTGTACGTCTCCGACCTGTTCATAGGTTTCCCGCGGATGAAGAAGATAGGGCCTGGTCCTGTACTTCACCAGCCATGGTTCCTTCAGGTCCAGAATCGCCGCTCCCATGGAGTACACAAAGCCGTTGCAGCTGGTCAGAACGCCGTGGTAGAAAAGAAGCCAGCCCGCTGAGGTCTTGATCGGTGCAGGACCCGCTCCGACTTTTGTGCTCTGCCAGGGACTGTCGCTTCCGCATGGAGTCATGACATGACGGTGTCTGCCCCAATAGGTCAAATCCGGGCTTTCGCTGTAGAAGATATCCCCGAACGGTGTGTGGCCCGAATCGCTGGGGCGGTGGAGAAGGGCAAATCGTCGATTAATCTTTTCCGGGAACAGTACTCCGTTTCGATTGTAGGGCATGAAGATGTTTTCCAATCGATGGAAGGTTTCAAAGTCATCGGTATACCCTGCGCCCAGGGATGGGCCATGGTAGCCGTTGCACCAGATGATGTAAAACCGTCCCTCGATCTCGATCACTCTGGGGTCGTACTTGTAGTCCGATGCCGGCAGGCCGGGATCGGCATCCACGAACTCAATAGGCTCGTTGTCTAAAGTCCAGTTGATGCCGTCCGCACTGAATCCACGGTGGATATTCATCCTTCTGCAGATATCATCGCAGCGGAATACCCCGGCGAATCCATCCTTGAAGGGCACAACCGCACTGTTGAAAACGCTGTTGGCTTTGGGGACGATATTTCGGGGTATCACCGGGTTACCGCTGTAGCGCCAGACCGGCCTTTCATCTTCACCCATTTCTTCCCAGGGAATATTGGGTATAGCCTTGCTGTAGACTTGTATATTCATGGTTCCCTCACCCCTTCAGTGCTCCGGCTACAACACCTTTTGTTATTTGCTTGTTGAATGAAAGATACACCGCTATCGCGGGTACGGTGGCGATGACCAAAGCGGCCAGCTGCCAGCCGAGCTGGGTGCCCATGAGGCTGGTGAAGGAGAACACTCCTACGGGAAGCGATTTCGTGGACTCGGAACTTGCAAGCACCAACACCAGCAGAAACTCGTTCCAGATCCCCAGAGCGCTGATGATGCTTACAGTGATAACCACCGGTGTGGACATCGGAACCATGATGCTGGCGAAGGTCCTGAAAGTCGAAGCCCCGTCCATATACGCTGACTCGATCAAACTGTCCGGCAGCCCCCGCATGAATTGTGTCATCAGCAGGACCGCCAGGGGCAGTCCAAATGCCGTGTAGACCATGATGATGCCGAGGTGTGTGTCGGTTAGTTTGACTGAGCTGAGCATCAGAAACAGGGGGATGATCACCGATTGGATGCTGAGCAGATAGCCCATCCCGATCAGAGCCAGAACAACAACTGAAAGCTTCTTGAATGGCATTTTACTTAGCGCGAAGCTTATCATGAGTGAAAGAAAGGCTATGAGGAAGGTGGAAACCCCCGTATAGATGACGCTGTTGATGAACTTTATGCCCAGACCGCCTCTGATGAACGCCGAGAAGTAGTTGAACCAGATCGTCGACCAGCTGACTTTGAGGCGCAGGCGGGGCGGCAGTTGGGACACTATCAGAGTATCCCCTGGTTGCAGATTGGCGAGCTCCGGGGGAAGCTCCTCCTTGAGAAAGAAGTGCAGCATCAATCTTCTGCCGGGAGATATGGTGGCGGATTCGATGATCAGGCGCTCGCGTGTATCTACCTCGGGATCGTAGGGGAGGATCACATTCAAGGCCCGTGGAATTACGGTGTATTCGTCTTCTTTGTTGTCGAACAAGTCGTGGGGAAGGGCATAGATATTTGTGATCAGCTCATCGTTAGACTTGAATGAGGAGTAGAACATCCATATCAGAGGCAGCACTGTAATCAAGCCCCAGGTAGTAAAGACGATATATGAGATGGATTTCCCCACAAGCCCCTTGCTGGACCGATCGCTTCCTCTCGTGACATTGGGGATCATCTCAGTACTCCTCGCCGGCCTTCAGTTTCCTGCCGATGTAGTTGCTCAGGAGAATCAGGGCCACGCTTATGACCACGATGATATTCGAGATTGCTGCTCCGTAGGCGAAACGCATTTCATTCCTGTAGTCCTGGAAAGCAGTCCGGTACATGAAGATGGGCAAGACCTCCGCATTCATCCTCTGAAGCCCCTGGGTCGTCATGGAGAAGATAAGATCGAAACCCCGCAGCGACCCGGCGATGGCCAGAGTCGTGGAGACCAGGATCGTACCCGACAGCAGGGGGACGATGACTCGTAAAAAAATCTGTGCTTCCCTCGCACCGTCTATCTTCGCCGCTTCGATCATGTTAGTGTCGATTTTTTGCAGATTGGCCAGAAATATTATCATGTACAGACCGGTATACATCCAGATGAGGGCAAACCCTACCGGATACATGACCGTATTTTCCCTGAGCATCAGATCGAACTGGGCGCTCGGATCGCCGGACAGGATTTGAATCAGCCGGGCTACGGGGCCGTCGGCTTGAAACAGTCGCTTCCACATGGTGCCGATCACGATGGTGGAAAGAAAATGAGGGAAGAACACCATCGACTGGTAAAAACTACCCGCCCGTACGAGCCTGCGGAACAGGATGTAGGCCAGTACGAATCCGATCGGTATCTGTCCGAATACCGAGACGGCCACGACGATCATGTTGTTCTTCAGGGCGTGCCAGAAATGAGGGTCCTCGAACATGGT
>CAZBXU010000080.1:11433-17060 GCA_964495755.1 uncultured Spirochaetaceae bacterium
CCGGAGACGATCTTCTGCATGCCGGCATTGAGCGCATCGTTCGGAGCGCCGCTGAGGAAAGCATCGATCACGTCGGTGTTCATAGCGGACTGAGCCAGTCCGACTTTCTGCTTGACGAGACGGGGCAGGTCGTCGGGAACCTTGAAGTTCTTGAGGATGGGAGCCACGATGGCGCCGTCTCTGAGGCGTTGGGTGGTCTCTTCGTGGCTGTAGAACGTCTGGATGAACTTCAACGCCGCGTCACGGACAGCAGGATCGGAGCCTCCGGTCTTGGTAAGACCATAGCCAACCTGAATGGCTGCAGCCACGGACCCGGCGGTGGTGGCTTTCTCTCCGGGAAGTTTCGGCCAGGCCATCATCAGCGTGTTGTTGGCGACCTCTGGGTTTTCTATGCTGCCGGCTATCCACTGACCCTGGACCATGAACAGAGCCTTTGCATTGCTATAGTTGGAGAGATTGGCACCGTAGTCCACGAGGACGGATTTTGAATTAATTACCCCATCTTTGATCATGGTTTCGAGGAAAGCGAGGGAGTCCACGAATTCTTTGTCGGTGAACTTGCGCTGTCCCGCAACAGCCTTGGATACCCAGTGTGCGTCCCCGGATATGCGAGCGATCACGCCGGACATCAGGCAGGAGCCCCAGGCCCAGCCGTCGGCCCCGTCGATCGAGACCACGTCCAGACCTTTGGCCTTCGCAGCGGGGACCATGGCCACGATGTCCTGGTAGGTTTTGGGAGCGGAGAAACCGAGGGATTTAACCAGCTTTTCATTCATGTACAGAGCAGTGGTGATATTCGAGGTTCCCAGGGGAATCTCGTAGATCTCACCCTTCGGCCCCATGGCGGGGATCAGATTGAGGTCGTAGTAGTTCGAGTCCAGGAAGGGCCTGTGATCGAACTGCTGACCCGCTTCCTGCCACGGAAGTCCCCAGCGGGCGTCCGCGCCCATGTACGCCAGATGGGGGACATCACCGGCGGCCAGCCGGGCCACGACCTTCTGGTGATAGGCCTCGTCGTAGAGCAGCTCGAACTTGATGTCGATGCTTGGGTTCGCCTTTTCAAAAGCATCCACGATGCGCAGCCAGTTGACCCCTTCAGGATTTGACTGGTCCCCGTAGGCCATGGTCTTCACAACGACCGGGGCTCCCGCTGCTCCCTTCTGTCCGCCTGCAAACACGACGGCCGCCGACAGCAGGAGCAGCATTGCCAGAATTGCGGTAGCTTTTTTCATAAAAAGCCTCCTTCTATTGTTTTGCCCCAAACGGGGCTGCTCCCTTCACAGGGGAGCGCAAGATTTTTATCCCCCAACGAGGGACGTCTGATTTATCAGTTCAACACCCGTCGGCCCGCCGGGATGGATTCGCTCCACGCTCTCGCTGATGCCGATGTCTGCAAACAGGCGATGCAGCATCATCCCTGCGGCACCGTAGGCCACGGACTTGTCTCCGAGAGAAGAAAAACGAATCTTGCAGCGAACCTCATCCGGGTAGGGCCAGTTTCTCTCGATCTCCTCAGTAAGTACTTCCTGGACTTCCTTCTTATAGCGCTCGATGTCGCCTCCCAGGAAAACGTGGCTGAAATTGAATGTGTTGACCATCATCGCGGAATTCTTAGCCAGCTCCCGGATGAAACGATGCAGAACTTCGGGTTCTTCCTCGATGAGATAGGCCTCCTCTTCGGTAATGGAGAACTGCCCCTTGCTCTGGGTTGTGCAGAAGGTGCTGCGGAACTCTCCGGCGGAGTAGCGGTGTCCATAGTGGACCCGGCCGTTGAGAACGATACCGATCCCGACAGCGGTCTTTTGATGGAAGCGCTCCCGGTCCTTGATGTCTCGAAACTCCACGAGCAGGAAGAGAAAGTCCTGGAGGTTCTTCACCCGGTGAAAGGCCAGCTCACCCCAGGCGCAGGCATTAGCGTCATTTTCGAGAAACAGGGGCAGGTCGTAATCCTCAGTGATCTGCCTGCGAAAATCGAACTCCCGCTCCATCTGCAGGGGAATCGAGTAACGGATGATACCCTTCTGTGGATCCACGACCCCGGAGACTCCGACCCCGATACCGAGAAGGGGTACCTCGATTCTGGCCAGCTCAGCCCGCATCCGTGAGGTTACATCGAAGAAAACATCTTTGAAGTTTGCTCCAGAGAGGCGGATCAGCTCGAACTTGGAATAGAGAATCTCCCCCTGCAAATCGACGGCGACGGCGGTGTAGGACTCCGGCCTGAACTCGATTCCCAGAACACAAGCGTAGGAGCGATTCAGAGTCAAATATACGGGTTTGCGCCCGCCCTGAGGACCGGCCTCGCCCTCGGCGTGTTCCCTGACTATGCCGTCGTTGAGCAGATTGGCGACGATGCTGCTTATCGTGGATTTATCCAGTCCCAGGTTTTTGGCGATCTGAATGCGGCTTATCTGTTTGTTAATCCAGATCTCCCGCATCACTCTCGAAGTGTTGAGTAGCCTATTGCGCTTAAGCTGTGCCATAGTAGATATACCTACGTTGGTTGGATTATAAACCAACTAACCATTTGTACCATGTGGTGGAGCATATGTCAATAGAAATCTCTGAAAAAAACAGAAAATTCATAAAAAATTGGGAAATAGACGGAATTTCTTGGATATGTAATACCGAGTTGGTTGATTTTAAAACCAACGCCGAAATATCTTGATGTGGGCAAAGCGGCCGCAGTACTGTAGACCAACGGCCCGTTCTAGATCCGGAAGGAGTGATCATACACGCGGAAAATCGATCTCGTGGGTGAATGGACCCTCGCTCAGTGGGAAGACGGTGAAAGGATTGCGAACATCGCAGTACCGATTCTTCACTCTGCTCCCGGCGAAGACTAAGATGGTTCGTTTCTCAGCGCGGGACGGTATGCCCGTGGATGAAGTGCTGGAAATCCTGAACGATCTCCTCAGTTGATTATCGATCCACAGATACAAGAATTCGGTTGCGCAGGGTAGATTTACCAATTACATTGAGTCGGAGAGAGTTGTAAAAGGGGAGCTTAGACTTGGATAGAGAGCGGGCAGCTCGCATCGAGCTGATCTCCTGGATAGCAATCGTCGGGAATCTGCTGCTGGCCCTGTTGAAGATAATCACGGGGATTAGAGCGGGAAGTCTTGCTGTACTGGGGGACGGAATCGACAGTACCACCGATATCGTAGCATCCGGCATTATTCTTTTTGCTGCCCGGATCATCGTCAAACCCCCTGACCGGGAACACCCGTACGGCCATTTTCGGGCCGAGACGATCGCTACTAAGGTCCTTTCGTTCATCATCTTCTTCGTCGGCGCCCAGCTGGCCCTCTCCACGGCGCGGCGGTTTATCTCAGGAGAATACGGAGGTGTACCGGAGTTCGCAGCCCTGTATGCGGCGGCGATCTCGATCGTCGGCAAGGTTGCCCTGGCAGTGCTGCTGTCTCGTTCGGGGAAGAAACTAAACAGTTCCATGCTGCGGGCCAACGGGAAGAACATGCAGAGCGATATTCTGATCTCTACCGGTGTGCTCGCCGGGGTCGTGTTCACTCAAGCGTTTCAGATGCCTCTTTTGGATTCCATAACCGCTCTGTTGATCAGTATCTGGATTATGCGGACGGCCTTCACCATCTTCATGGAATCGAACATGGAGCTGATGGATGGATTGGGTGATCAGACGGTCTATTCGGTGATTTTCAAAGCGGTGGAAGAGATCTCCGGCGCTGTGAATCCCCACAGGACTCGAGTGCGCAGATTGGGAAACATGTATATCATCGATCTGGATATCGAAGTGGACGGCGGAAAAACCGTCACCGAAGCGCACAATATAGCAGTACAGGTTGAACAGACGATAAAACAGCGTGTCGAAAACGTCTACGACATCATGGTCCACGTCGAGCCCGAGGGGAATGTTGAACGGAACGAACGTTTCGGCGTTACGGATCCCGAGATGGAATGAAGAAGTACCGCCTCTCCAAAACCAAATATGTGCAGGGGATTATCTGCCCGAAGGCCTTGTGGCTTTCCATCTATGCTCCGGAAAAACAGGCCCCTCCCTCTCCGGGCACAGAGTATCGTTTCAAGGTGGGAATCGAGGTGGGATTGCTGGCCCAGGAGCGTTTTCTCGACGGTGTTGCGATCAAAACTCCTTCCTACCTGGCCGAAAAGGCGGTCGAAGAAACCCAAACGGTCGTGAACTCTGTGCCGGCGGCCGTATTCGAAGCTGCCTTTTTCTTCGGGAATGTCCTCATCCGGGTCGATGTGCTTCGCCCTGGCGTCGACCAAAACGGCGGGAGATCTACGACCTGGGATTTGATCGAAGTGAAATCCACCACAACGGTGAAGCCGGAACACCTCCACGATGTAGCGATCCAGAAGTACGTGCTGGAGGGCTGTGGTATCACAGTCGGCGGTGTGTATTTGATGCACATCAACACCGCCTGTACCTACCCGGATCTTTCGGACCTTTTCGTTCTGGAGGAGGTAAGCTTGCGGTACGCAAAGGAGCGGGCCTTGGTACCCGAAACGCTTCAGCGATTCGAGGGGGTATTGAGCCAAGAGGCAGAGCCGGAGATCGATATCGGTCCACACTGCGACGACCCTTACGAGTGTGCCTTTAAAGGGTACTGCTGGCGGCATGTTCCCGATGTTTCGATTTTCAACATCCCCCGCCTGAAAGCGGATCAGAAAACCGAGCTGATCGCTCAGCGAATCTTGAGAATCGAGGATCTGCCGGCCTCCTATCCCCTCTCGGACAGTCAGAAGAAGTTCGTACACCTCTGTCGAACCGGTCAGCCGGAGATCGATGCCCGGGGAATTCGAAATCAGCTCACCGGTCTGAGCTACCCCCTCTACTTCCTGGATTTTGAGACGGACAGTCCCGCCGTTCCCCGCTACCCGGGCACTCATCCCTACGAAAAGGTTCCCTTTCAGTACAGCTGCCACTACCTCGAGAAGTTCGGCTCCATCGGCCACTGCGAGTATCTTCACGAAGAGCAGAGCGATCCTCGACCACCTCTGGTTCGGTCTCTGATTGAATCCATTGGTGCGGATGGAAGCATTGTGGTGTATAACGCCGGTTTCGAACGGGGTGTGCTGAAAGCCCTCGCTGTTCAGCAGCCGGAGGGGCAGGAAGCCTTGCTGGGAATGGCCGAGCGTCTCTGGGACCTGCTCGATATCTTCCGGTTGTACTACTTCGATTCCGCCTTCAGGGGTTCCAATTCGATTAAAAACATTCTCCCGGTCCTCGTACCGGATCTTTCCTACGAGGAATTGGAGGTCCAGAACGGCACCGCGGCTCAGATCGCCTGGAACGAGCTGCTGTACCTCGAAGACTGCGAAGAAAAAGACCAACGGCTTTCCGCCCTGAAGCAATACTGTCGCCTGGATTCGCTGGCCATGGTGGAGATCTTCAAGGTGTTGTGGACCCGTTGCTGCAGTGATATGAATTGAATTCTCATGCTTCACTGATACCGAGGAGTGTGACGTGCCGGAAAAAAACCTGATTCCCCTGTTTCCCCTTGGAGTCGTGCTCCTTCCCGGTTTGCCCCTGCCCCTGCATATCTTCGAAGAGCGGTACAAGCAGATGATCGGAGAATGTCTGAAAACCGGAGATGTGTTTGGCCTGGTTGGATACAACGGATCGGAGA
>CAZBXU010000081.1:0-17013 GCA_964495755.1 uncultured Spirochaetaceae bacterium
CGTTAGGTTTCCAGAACAGCACGATTTAACCGTATAATATTAATGCAAAATATACGATTTGGTCATATAATTTTTGGCGTATGGAAGATTTACTCTATCAGTATAATCCTTGGTGGGAGGGGCAGATTGATATATCTGGCATTCGACCAAGGTAAAAACTACTCAGCAAAATCGAATCACAAATTTCTGAAAAACGTGTTGTGTTTCTCACCGGATTGCGGCGCGTAGGAAAGACGACACTAATTAAAAAAAGGAGCTTTACCGCCTTAGTGGTTCAGTCCATCGGATTCACAGGGCCATCGATGCGATGGATACACAAAAGAAGATCGCGGAAAAGATAACCGATATTTCAAGCATGCCCCCCTGTCGCAAAAGTGATCGGCCGTGCAAACGAAGCATTGCAGGAAAACGAGGTAGATCTTTCGGCACCCTCGATCGCATCAAGAAGCGCGTAGACATACTTTGCGCTCAAAGCCATTGAAACTGACTCGCCTTGGCTGACTCCCTGCTCTTCTGCGATGAATCCCCGAACTTCCTGCACGGATAGTCCTTGCTTGCCCTATCTATCCAGCGGGTGGCTCCCAAATGCGTTTGCCCTGTTTTATCCGTATTTTTACCTTGACAAAGGAACTTCTCCTATCCTACACTCCGGAGGCAAGGAGCGAATGCTTGGCAAAAGAAGAAGCGATCGAAGTAGAAGGAATCGTCAAGGAATCCCTGCCCAGCACGATGTTTCGTGTCGAGATCAAGAACGGGCATGTGATCCTGGCCCATCTTTCCGGAAAGATGAGGAAACACTACATCCGAATCGTTCCAGGCGACAAGGTAAAAGTGGCCCTGTCCCCCTACGATCTCACCCGAGGACGCATTATCTACAGAGAACGGTAAGTGCCGTCTGAAAAATTATCTCATCGAGGCGCGGATAACCACCCAGGTGGCACCGTGGCCCCCGTGCTTCCGTTTTGCCGAAGCGAATGCACCGGTGTATGGGCATTTCTCCAAATATCTTCGCACCACACCCTGTAGTACCGGCTCGCCTTGAGAGTGATTTCCCTTGCCATGAACGATCAAGACCTTCCTGACCGTTCTGCTCCGAGCCTGGTATATGAACCGTTCGAGAGCCTGCTCCGCTTCCCGGCTGTTCATACCGTGCAGATCCAAAACCGCTTGAGGTTCCATCGACTCTATATCCTGCCCGGGTCCTTCCGTAGCATCCTGCCGGCCCGCATCTTTCGCGCCATCCGGCGGGTAGCGGGATATCAGCTCATCCATAGATTTACTTCTTCCCCGTTTCCTCTCCCAGGCATCCAGAATGTCACTAAAATCCATAGGCCTTTCTCTCTTTCAATCAAGAAGAATAGTGTTCGTCTGTACCCATCCCATAATCTCGGATGGGGTTTCGACGAGATAGTAGTCGCCGAATTGTCCCCTGATCCAAAGACTCGTCCCGGAGGGCAGTTCAAACCAGGATTTCGAATCTTCTTCAGGAACCCTGTTCAGATCGCTTCCTTCGGAGATCACCACACCCACAGATCGAGACTCCGAATGGAGCCGTCCCACAAAAAAGGTGAAGGAACCTAGAGCCGCTATCGTCAGAAGCACAAAAGAAATGAGGAACTGGACCCGCTTTGTACGTACAACAAAGGCGGCCATGATCAACGACGCATTCGCAAACAGAAGGAGCAACAGGTAGGCAAGGTTCGGATGGACCGGAAAGGGAGCAGCCACCTGCGCCACAAGACCGTATCTTTGCTCAAGACTCTGCAAGACTTCCCTTCCTTGAGGATCCCCCGGCTTTTCCCGCAAGCTCTGGCGTAGATAATGGATGGCGTATCCCTGCTCCCCCAGGTAATGGGAGAGGATTCCGAGGTTATAGAGAAGCGCAGGATTACAGGACAAAGCCTGTTCAGCCTGTCTGTAGAGCTCGATCGCCTCGGTATAGTGCCCGGCTTGAAAGCTCCGTTCCGCTTCCCGAATCGAAATGTAGGGATCATGCTCCGAGGAAGCCATTAGAATTAGGAGGAAGAAAAAGGGGAGTATGTTCTTAGCTTTTCGGGTAACCAGGGCAAAGAGGAAAAACAGCATACCGGGAAGCAGGAACAGCAGGTTCAGAGGATTACTGTAGTGGCGCGTACAGTTGGATTTTTTGATCTCGTTCAGTTCTTTCAGAGGCAGATCCTGAGGATCGAAGGAAGCAGAGGCGACGGAGGAATGCTCCGATGCGCCGCGCTGATCGTTCTGGGAGTATCCGGGGGTAAGCAGAAGCAAAAGCAGGACCGCTACCAATCCTGCTCGTACGTATCCTGCGCAGGCGCCGACACCCATGCTGGTTTTTCCTCCCTATGAATTGATTCAAGTATCTCTTCGCTTTGGCTGTCCCTCTGCTCTTCGCTGCTGTCCGGAACTTCAGAAGCCGAACTGACCGGGATACTGGAATTCGCTTTCACCATCCCAGCGATACTCAACTCGAGATTGATCTTCGCATCCCAACTATCCGATTTCAGCCGCAAGGCCTGTATGAAATTGGCCCCGGCTTCCCGATACTTCCCGATTTCATAACGAGCGACTCCCTGGTTGAAAAAGATCCTATAAAACAGCTCCCTATCCCGACGATTCAAGTCTCCAGTCAGATCGGTAAAGCCCTCCAAACTCCTGTTCAAGATCCTCAAACCCGGATTTATCTCACCCTGAGAGAGGTAAAGACTCCCTAAATCGTAGTCAATCCAGTCCTCCCAGCGCCTCGCGCCCCCCGCCTGCAGCGCCTGCAAATATCTATACGTAGCCAGGGCATCCTCGCCACTGCGAAACAGCAGATTGCCCCGGAGCACCAAAAAGGCTGTGTTGGTCCCGGAACAGGAAGAAAGGACAAACAGGATCAGCAGATTTAGAACAAACAACGCTGCTCCGGACTTTGAGGCTTTCATAGAACGTTTTTCCATCGGACCGCCTTGACGGTCATCGAAAGGCCAAGGAATAAAAGAGCCAAGAAAACGAAGAAGCGAAAGCGATCTTTTTTTTCTCTTCTCATACCTAGCACCATGTTGCCCTCCGCCCGGGCCTTCATTGCTCCGAGGATCTTCTCGGCGACCTCTCGATCTTCTCCGCCCAGGCGGAACAATTGCCCACCGCTGATATCGGCTATTCCTTCCAGAACATCGATCCGCAAATGGCTTACCACAGGATTCCCGTTGTCCTCGGTTAGCAACTTGCCGCCGTAAAGCCTCACCGCAGCTCCTTTCTCACTTCCCACGGCAACGACATACACGGGTATTTTTGCCGAACCCGCTTTTTCTGCAGCCCCCAGCGGATTTCCGGAGTGATACTCTCCGTCGCTGAACAGGAGAATACTGCGGTAGGTCTGAACAGAGTCCGGAAATGCCTCGAGGGATTTACGGATGCCCTCTTCAAGCCCGCTGCCCGGAGCAGTCATTACAGACGGCCCTACATGCTGCAACGTTGTCTCAAGAACATAGCGGTCTTCTGTCAGAGGAAGCAACTGCACCGCCTGGCCTTTGAAAACAACCAGACCGATGCGCACACCCTCCAGAGCTTCAACGGCCCGGCGGATAGTATGGACCGAAGCTTGCAGACGAGATGATTCACCGTCTTCGGCCAACATACTGTTGGAAACGTCGAGACAGATTACCAGTTCCTGTCCGGACCGTCGCTCTTCCACCATAACTTCTCCCCAACGAAATCCTGCCAGGGCAAACAGCGATGCGGCGAAGAAGAGAGTAAAAAACAGAAAGGAAAAGAAGCTCTTGAATACATAGACATCGAGCAGCTTTGAGGACCGCCAACCACCGCCCAAATCCCGGAGGGTTCTGCGGCCGCGCCCGTAGTCTATCCTCCAAGCCAAAGCTACGAGGATAAAGAGGAATAACAAGAACAAGACATTCGGTCGATCCAACATGTTACTTACAGCAGTTCCCCAATCAGCAGTTTGTTGATAAAAACACAAAGCAGAATGATGGCAAATCCTGCCAGGATAAAGATGCGGTGCTGTTGTTTACGTTCTACGAAAACAGCCACCTCCTGTAGTTTGGTTTCCAAGCTGTCGATCTCCTGGAAAACGGTGTTGAGTATCCCGAGCGTGCCGGAATGAAAATAGCGCCCTCCTGAAAACTTGGCTATTCTTCTGAGCAACTCTTCATTCAGCTTTCCCTGGTAGACACCACGCACCTGCTTGCCGCTTTCGGGATCCGTATACTGAAGCGTCGTCTCCCCCTCGGTACCGATTCCAATCGTATATATTCGGATTCCCAGATTGGCCGCCATCTCGGTTGCCCTGTCCGGATCGATCTGCCCTGCATTGTTGTCCCCATCGGTGATCAGGATAATGACCTTCTCTTTCGAACCCGAGTCTTTCAAGTGCAGTGCGGCCACAGCAAGCCCCAAGCCGATTGCCGTCCCGTCTCCCAACTCCATCACCTGTACCGAATCCAGGGCGTTCTCCAGAAACCGATAATCAAAGGTGGGCGGCACCCTTAGAGAAGCCTCTGCTCCGAACACCACCAATCCTATGGCATCGTTTTCCCTTCCGGCCACGAAATCACGGACCACCTCTCGAGCCGCTTCGAAACGAGTGACGGTGCCGACATCCCGGGCGGACATGCTGGGAGAAACATCCAGAACAACGATCAGATCCAAACCTCTGCTGAGATACTTTCTTTGTTTCTCGATAACTACAGGACCGGCCATGGCGACGATCAGCAGGGAAAACCCTATCCAGAAAAAAATATGGGTAACGGCCAGGAGTACTCGCCTGGGAGTAGGACGAACAGAAAAACTTTCGGTGTTCCAGATGCTAAAGTTGAAGAAGATCTTTCCACCCCGGGCCTTTCGAAAATAGAGCAAATATGTGAGTACCGGAACGATCAACAGAAGGAGCAGAGTCGAAGGGAAATCAAGACTCCACATGGACTGTCCGCTCCTCTATCTGTTCCACAATGCTGTCCACAGCCTTCAGGTTTTGTCGCATTTCTCTCTTGTTCGATCGTTTCCCGGAGAACTTGATCAGGTCGGCGCCCCAAAGCACCTCGTGGATGCGTTGGGATAGATCCTCATCAAGATCAAGACCCGCCCTGTTCAGCTCTTTTATAATCTCCCCCGTGGCTGCGCTCATGAGCGGTGCCGATAACCTCTCGGTGAAATATCGCCTCACCGCCAACGAGAGGAGGATGAAAAAGGACTTGCCTTCGATGGCGGAAAGTTGGGCTGAAAGCCGGGTCAGGCTTTTTCGGGCGTGCAGATAGGGTAATCTGCGTATGCGGGCTTCTCGAATCCTGGCAATGCCCCGTACCCCGTGGCGGAGAAGGAAAACCATACCGGCCGGTGCCCCGATACCAACCGCCGCCAAGATCAGCAGTTTGAGCCATGTCAGGGGTATGTTCAGCTGGGTTCGCGGTCCGCGAAGAATGGGCTTCCGCTCTTCTTCGAGGACGGACTGGGTTGTCACGGAGATTTCCCCGATTCTCAAATCCCCAAGACGAAACACTGGAATCAAGCTCTCTCCGGGCTGAAACGGGGTGAAGAATATTCGGACAAGCACTTCCCCTGGTCTGCCGGAGGCTCTCCTGTCCCGCACCTCTATTGTATGGAATTTGATCCACGGGTGCTCCGGCAGCAGCTCTGCCTGGTCTACCACAAGGTCGGCCGGGGTATCATACTTCAGCCGCAGCTCGACCCGGTCACCCACAAAGAAACGGGGGGGAAGAAAAATTGATTCACTCAGGCTGACTTGAGAGAATCCAGGCCAGGATTCGAGGGAAAGAACGAACAGGATGGCAAAGAGGAGCCGCCTGCTCATACCGCGCTTCTCCTGCGCCGGAAAAATCGCAAAATTTCCACTCCCGGATCGTCGGATGTGCTCAAGGTCAGCGTCTCTACTCCCCGGCGCCGGCAGGCCTTCTCCCACACGGCCTGCTTCTCCTGCCAGAAATGCTCGTAGGATTGCCGAAACGAAGGGGAAGTCCCGTCCGCAAACAGGATATCTCCACTCTCAGGATCTTCGAGTTCGAGCATGCCGGTCCGCGGAAAAACAAAATCGATAGGATCCACGATTTTCACGGCGACACAGTCGTGCTTGCGAGCAAGTAAAGACAGAGAATCCCAATAGCCGTCTGTTCGGAAATCCGAGATAATGAAGCAGATCCCCCGGCGTTTCAAATTTCGATACGCCCCCTTCAGGGCCAAATCCAAATCGGAACCTCTTCCTTTGGGCTTCATTTTGAGCAGCTCATGGATCAAGCTCAAGATGTGCTTTCGTCCTTTGGAGGGGGGAATCCATTTTTCAATTTTGTCACTGAAAAAAGCCGCTCCGACCCGGTCGTTGTTCTTTACCGCCGAGAGGGACAGAATGGCAAAAACCAGGGCGGCATACTCGTTCTTGCCAAGGTCCCCCGACCCGGCGTAGAGGGATGCCGATATATCTACAACGTTGAACAGGATGATCTCCCGCTCCTCGCGGAAAATTTTCGTGTGGGGCAATCCCATCCGGGAAGTTACGTTCCAGTCGATCGCCCGCACATCGTCGCCGGCCACGTATTCCCGGACCTCATCAAACTCGATTCCCTGACCTCGGAAGATCGAACGGTAGCGGCCGCCCAGAAGCTGGTCCACCAGCTTGGCAGCCACCAGCTCGATCTGCCGAACCCGGCGAAAAAAGGAAAGATCCTCCATAGCTCCTAGGGGACGTCTACTGTCTTGAGTATTTCACTGATAATCTGATCCGTTGACAGGTCTTCCGCTTCCGCTTCGTAGGTTAGAATAATCCGATGACGAAGCACCGCCGGTGCCAATGCTTTGACATCTTCCGGTATGACGAAGGCCCTGCCGTCCAGAAGTGCTTTCGCCTTTGCGCATCGGAACAGATAGATGGAAGCGCGGGGCGAGCCGCCGTACTCAATGAAGCGGACGAAATCCGCTTTTCCCCGGTCCCGCTCCCGGCTGGCCTGAACGAGGGATACGATGTATTCCTCGATCCGTGGATCCAAGTGGATCCTCCGGACTACGGACTTCAGAGTTTCGATACCCCCCTTGTTAAGCACCTTCCGGACTGCAATTGTGTTCTCTACCCCCACTCTTTTGAGGATATCCTTCTCTTCGGTAAAAGTGGGATAGGGTACATAGAGCTTGAGGATGAAACGATCCAGTTGCGCTTCGGGAAGCGGATAGGTTCCTTCGTGCTCGATAGGGTTCTGTGTAGCCAGCACCAAGAAAGGTTCCTCGAGGGGATAGGTTTCGGTGGCGAGGGTGACCTGTCGCTCCTCCATAGCCTCTAAAAGCGCCGATTGCACCTTGGCGGGAGACCGGTTGATCTCGTCGGCAAGTATGATATTCGTAAAGATCGGCCCTTTCCGAGGAACAAAATCACCGGTTTGCTGCCGGTAGACCATCGTACCGATCAGGTCCGCAGGCAAGAGATCCGGAGTAAACTGGATCCGTTTGAATCCCGCATCCACGACCTCCGCCAACGACTTGACAGCCAGGGTCTTGGCCAGACCGGGAACCCCTTCCAGCAAGACATGCCCCCCCGTCAGCAGACCGATCATCATCCCTTCCAGCATGTCCCGCTGGCCTACGATCCGCTTGGATACCTCCTGGAAGGATCGCTGCAAAAGCTCTTTTGCTTGTTCCACATCCGGTTCGAGGGTACTCGTTTTTTGGTTCATTTATCTCTCATACCTCAGCTTCTATAATCTGCGTTTTCCTTCACATACTGGTAGGACAGATCTGCGCCCAGCACCTCTGCCCGCTCTTCCCCCGCCCCTAAATCGATATCGAGTACGACCTGGCGATCATGAGCAGGAAAACTTTTTGCGGCGGGTTCCATAGCGCACTCGGTCAGATACCTGTTCAAGCGTTCCTCCTTGCCGGCATCCAGACAAAAACTGCCGTCAACGAAGATCTCAACCCCGCCCATGCCCAGCCGCAAACGCTGGAGATCGATGGGGAACCGGGCAGCGGAGGCAAAATCTCCCAAGGCGGAAACAATTCTACCCACGTTCGGATCGTTTCCGAACACAGCGGTCTTCACCAGCGGAGAGTTCACCACCGCCTTGCCCGCCGCCGCGGCGAGATCCCGGCTCGGAGCTCCCTCTACACAGACCCGGATCACGTGTCCCACACCTTCCCCGTTACGCACCACGTCTTCGGCTAAGCGAAGGCAGACCTTATCGAGGGCTTCCCGGAACCTGTCTTCGGAAACCCCCGGCTTCCTGGCGGAACTGAAGAGCAAGACCATGTCGCTCGTGCTCTGATCCCCGTCCACCGAAATTCTGTTAAAACTTTTTTCGACACTGCTCTGCAAGGCCTTCCTCAGTTGTTCCCTCTCCATCTTCAAATCGGTAAGGATGAAGGCCAGCATGGTACCCATATCCGGCTCGATCATGCCGGCTCCTTTCGCCACCCCTAAAATGCAACCCCCACCGACTTCCTCCCGATGCAGCTTCGGATAGGAATCGGTGGTCATGATGGCTTGGGCAACGGGCAAGGCGCTTTCTCGGTGAAGCCCTGCAACCAGATTGGGGAATGCCCCTTTCATGCTCTCGACGGGGATCTTCCAGCCGACAATACCCGTCGAGGCGGGCACGATCCGCTTTCCCGGCTCTCCAATCAGCTCGCCTAACGCATCGCAGAGCAGTTGAGCATCTTCAACACCTCCGCGAGCTCCGACATTGGCGATCCTGTTGTTGATCAGGACACCCCGCAGATTCTCCTGCTCGATGCGCCTGCGACCGATCAGAATCGGAGCACCGCAGAAACGATTGCGGGTAAAGAGCCCGGCAAACCGGGAGCTCGGTTTATCGAGCAGGATCAGCGCCAGGTTCATGGAAAGCCGCTGCTGTCTCTCCATCGAGGTAAAATCAAAGGAGGTGGTGGCTGCAGAAAAACCTTCGGGAAGACGGGATCGACCGCTCAACACTTGTAAATAATTCTCCGCAGAGCTGAAGCTGGCCATAGAGCCTCCATATTAATGATATGATCTGATCGTCTCAAGGGAGTGCAAGATTCCCCCGACCGCTTGAAGTCAGGATCAACGCGACCGGATGAGCTCGAGGGTGACAAGAAGGGGCAGATGGTCTGAGGTACCGGCATCCCTTGCGCCAGCCCGTGCACCGGCCCTCCAGCGTAGAGGAAAACCGCTGTTCGGGTCGAGAAGAAAATCCTCTTTGATCACCCGGAAGCTGTTACGCCGATAGGCAAATCCCGCCTCGTCAAACAGCCCGGCAGAGAGGAGCAGGCGATCCGGTGTCTGCCACCGCCCCTGATATGCCGAGCTTCCCCTCTGCCCCGGAGGCACTTCGTACCAGGGATCGTAGAGAACCAGCCTGTCCTTCCACAGACCTGTGCGCGATTTGGAAGGGGTGAGAAACAGGGTTTGCCTCTCCCAGCCATCGGACTGGAACTTTGTTCCCGGCGCCTCGTCGGCCATTGTCGCTGTAAGGTAGCGCCCACCGATCCGATTCCACTCATCGAGGTTCTCGTTCAAATCTCCTAGCACCAGCAGGTCCGCCGATGGGACCGAGATTAGAATCTCCCGAACTCTCTCCACCAGAACCTCGGCCGCCCGCCGCCTGGCCGGAGCTGTGACTTCAACTCCCCCGGTTTTGGATTTCCAGTGATTGTTGAACAGATACAGGGTTGATCCCTCGTAGCTCAGCTGCACCTCCAGTATATGACGCAGGGGGATGCCGTCGAAGCTCCCAACGGCGTGCACCTTAGTGCGAACGACCGGCAGCCGACTCAAGCAGGCCACATTGGTGGCCGTTCCCTCCTGAGGCACGAATACGAGATAGCGATACCCCATGTTTTTCAAGTAACGATCCCGCAGATCCAACAGAGCGGCTCGGCTCTCGATTTCCTGGAGACACAGAACATCCGGCCCTCCCGAGGAAGTCGCTTTGATCGCTCGCGCGAGTGCGGACAGCTTCCTGTGATACAGCTCTGTGTTCCAATTCTCGCCTCTGTACTCGGGGTATTCCCGACCGTCGCTGCGGTCATCGAAAAGGTTCTCAACGTTGTAGGTAAGAACAACGATTTGCCCGCTGCAGGACAGGAGAGATATAAGTAGAAATAACAGAAAGACAGGCAGCGCCTTTCGTGACATCAGGTGCGTTTCAGGCCGCTTGGCCGAAACAGCGGCGCAATCTTAAAAAGTTTACAGCTCCTCCCTGCGGCTGATGATCTTTGATATCAGCCCGTAGCCGAGAGCTTCTTCTGCGTTCATCCAGTAATCCCAATCTGTGTCCTTCTCCACCTTTTGCAGCTTTTGACCGGTCTCCTCGGAAACGAGCTTGTTTATCTTTCGCCGCAGCTTGTCCAGCTCCTTGGCGTGGATTTCAATCTCGGTGGCTACGCCCCGCATGCCGCTCAAGGGTTGGTGGATCAGATAATGGGAGTTGGGCAGGGCGACCCGCCTCTCCTTGGGCGCGGCAAGCAGTATGATCGCCGCAGCGCTGGCAACAAGGCCCATGCCGATGGTGATGACATCGGGTTTCACGAAACGCATCATATCGAAAATGGCAAAACCCGCGTCCGCGTCCCCCCCGGGTGAGTCGATAAACACTTTGATCGGGTCTTCTCCCTGATCTTCGAGCAATATCAACTGGCGGATGATCTTCTCGCCGAGAGATTTATTGATCTCCCCGGACAACAGTATGTTGCGGGTTTTGAGAATTTGTTCCATCAGATTGGATTCAGGCTTCTTCTTTTCGTCCTGCTCTTCTTCGTCCTGGAAACGGGTCAAGCTAAACAAGTTTTTGTCCATCATAGGCTAAGAATATATTGAAACCAGGAAGAATTTTCAACATAAACAAGCTCTGTGAAAACGCTTCCGGGCATTGCTTTCCTCCCCGTGGGCGGTCTACAATCTTGGCGTCGACCGAATCGGGAACGACCAATCACCCATCATGAGGAGTACAATCATGAGAACACGATTCGCTGTAATTGGAGGCAGCGGGCTGTATCAGCTCGAAGGGGCGGAGCTCGTGGAACAGATTGAAGTTCCCACTCCTTTTGGCCTGCCCTCCGATCTTATTTCGATAGTGAAGGTGAAAGAGCAAGCGGTAGCTTTTCTTCCCCGCCACGGGAGAGGTCACCGGCTCCTGCCCACCGAGGTTCCTTCCAAGGCAAACATCTGGGCTCTCAAATCCTTGGGGGTCGAACAGATCCTGTCCGTGAGCGCGGTGGGCTCTCTTCGGGAAGAGATCAAACCCGGCGATTTTGTTCTCTGCGATCAACTCATTGACAGGACCCGCAGCAGGGACAACAGCTATTTCGGTGATGGACTGGTAGGCCACGTCCCCTTTGCCGATCCGTTCTGCTCGGGAATGCGGGAAGTCGTGGCCGGGATTCTTGGCAAGGCAGCCCATCCCTTCCACGACGGGGGAACACTGGTCACTATGGAAGGCCCTCTGTTCTCCACCCGTGCGGAATCCTTTCTGTACAGGAGCTGGGGTGCCGATCTGATCGGCATGACTGCCCTTCCTGAAGCCAAACTGGCCCGGGAGGCTGAGATCTGCATGGCCATCGTGGCGATGGTGACGGACTACGACTGTTGGAAGGAAGCGGAACAGAGCGTCAGCGTGAAGATGATCCTCAAGGTGATGAATGAAAACACAAAATCCATCCAGAAATTGATACCCTCGATCGTATCGGCTCTGAGCTCCCGAAGCGAATGCACCTGTCGCCGGGCGGCGGCCGGCGTCTTTGTGACCGATCCCGCCCTGATTCCCTATCAAACGAAGCGAAAGCTTTGGGCCTTCTACGGCAAGTACTGGAAGAAACTGCTGCCGCCGTAGGCCGGGAGCCTTCACTCCTGCCCGAAGTGAAGCGAGTCCACTTCGATAGGAAAGCCTTTGGTCTTCCAGGCGCTTAAGGTTCCTTCCCGTTCCGCTATGAGAAGACCTTCGGCATCCGGCATTTCCTCCAGCAGTTCCAGTCCCCGCTCAGGCCCGAGAACGAAAGCAGCCGTGGACAGGGCATCGGCTACCTCACATGTTGGGGCGATTACGGTGACTGAGGCAACCTGCCCGGCCGGATAGCCGCTGTGGGGATCGAGTATGTGGTGGTAGCGCTTGCCCCCCGATTCAAAGAAACGTTCGTAATCACCTGAAGTCACCACGGCGATCCGTGAATCCTTCTCTCCCAGGGATATCACACCCAAGACGGCCTGAGCCTCCCGCGGGTGGCGTACGGCGATCCGCCACGGAGTTTCCCTCTGTTTCACTCCGGAGACCAGAATATCTCCTCCCGCATCGATGAGGAAATCTTCAAAACCCCGTTCGTAGAGATAGTCGGAGATCAGATCGACGACAGCACCCTTGGCGATCCCCCCCAGGTCTAGGCCAAAACCTTCGGGAATGTGGACCGTTCCGTCAGGGTCTATCACTACTTTCGAGAAATCCACCCTCCGTCGAGCCTGATCGATCTGCTCATCGGTCGGAAGACTTCCACCTCCGTCGAAAGCCCAAAGATCCGTCAGGGCGAGGATCGTGGGATCGAAGGCGCCATCGCTTAGGACTGCAATCCTCTGACCCGTTTTCAGCACCTCCAGCACCTCTTCAGGCGGCTTTCCTCCTCCTTCGCGGTTCAGCTTGCCAATCGGGCTATCCTTCTGCCGATGATCAAACTCCCACGCTTTCGTGTCTGCAAAATCGAACAGATCCTGCCAGTCCGGCGGCCGATGACTGGAGACAAGCACCGTCAGAGTTGTCGACATGGCAAAGCGGGTCTCCCGGTGCACGGGCGGCCGGCAGGAAACAAGGGCTGTGCAGAGTAGGATCACGAACAGAAGATGCCGGGGAAATTGGATCAAATTTAAAGCCTCTTCTCCGGAGTTACAATGGAACTCCTGAAAGGTTACAGACACAAGCGCCTAGATAAAAACGCTGCTGTTTCCTTGAAAATTAGCGATTTACCTTCTAATATTCAAGTCAACACCCGTGTTGTGACAGCACAAAGCAGGTGTTTGAACATTCGTAAGCTTTGAGGATCTCCGGCAGGCTTGCAGCAGCAGTACCAGTAACGTAGCAGAAAAAAGAGTGAAGTCAGCTTTCGTTGGTCTTATAGGAAGACCCTCTTGTGGAAAATCAACTCTGATCAATCGGATCTGCGGACACAAGGTATCCATAATCTCTCCAGTACCGCAGACTACACGTAACCGCGTTCGGGGTATATACAACGATCAGCCGGGACAGCTGGTATTTGTGGACACCCCGGGCTTTCACCTCTCGGATAAGAGAATAAATCTTCACCTCAAGAAACTGGCCACAAAGACTCTCTCCGAGGTCGAGGTAGTGCTGTATCTAATCGATGTCACCCGTCCTCCCGGAGAGGAAGAGCAGGCTCTGATCAATCTGCTTCGTGGTTTTAGGGAGCGATTGATCGTTGCCTTTAACAAGATCGACATAAGCGACACCCACACAGCCAGGATACGGGAGGAACTTACCTCGACTATGGACCAGCCGGAGATTCACCTGATCTCCGCTCTGACCGGACAGGGGCTCGACGCTCTGTTGCAGGCCATCTGGGACCGAGCTCCCGAGGGCGAACGCATGTATCCAGAGGACTACTACACAGACCAAAGCCCGGAGTTCCGAATCGCCGAAATCATTCGGGAGAAGGCGATCCTGCAGACCAGACAGGAAGTTCCCCACTCCCTTTACGTGGATATCAGCGACATGGAGATGAAAGATAGAGACCGCTACCTCTGGGTGCGCGGATTCATCTACGTAGAGAGGGAATCCCAGAAGGGAATCGTCGTGGGAAAGGGCGGAGAAAAAATAAAGACCATCATCCGTGAAGCCGAACAGGAGTGCAGCCAGCTGTTCCCCTACGAAGTGAAGCTCGATATCCGTGTAAAAACCAGACCCAAGTGGCGAAGAGACGAGGGGCTGCTGAAAAGGATTATCAGCTAAAGCATTACCGCGTGTGTTTATCGCAAAACTTGTCCGAGATAATATCGAAGATCCGAATACCTGCTTTGTTTTCCCCTCGGAGGTAACGGCCCGCTTCTGGTGTAGGGAAGCCCTGCGTTCATCCAGCCGAAGGTCGGTAGCACTTACACGTTTTCTTTCCTGGGATCAGTTCAAAGAGAGCTGCTTTCACTATCCCGCAGAAAGGAGACCGGTGGACAGGGCCGTTCGTATGCTGTTTCTATATGAGCAGTTGGAACGAAACCGCCGCGCTCCTTATCTCCGACAGATCATTCCAACACGGTACCGCAATGATTGCCTGGTGTTTCTGCAAACCTTGCAGCGTTTTCTACCCGTTATGCACCGTATCGAAAGCCTCCGGATCGATTGGCCGGATTTCAGCAGGGACAAGCTCGAAGATCTCGAGAATCTGTACGCCAAGTACAGGACCTTCCTTGCCGAGGCGGGGCTCTTCGAGCCGAACTACGAACGCCCCCGGTTCCAGCCGGGAGAAAAAACCTACCTTCTCTTTTTCCCCGAGCTGATCGAAGACTTCCCAGAGTTCGCTGACCTGGTCGCCCAACAGGCTCAAGCATCCTGTATACCTATTCCCGAGGCGGTGCGGGAACGCACCGCTGTTCAAGTGTTTGAAACAAGCCTTGAGGAAATCCGTGCAACAATGCTGCGGGTCTCGAAACTGCTCGACACTAAAAGCGATCCCCACGGTATCATCCTGACCGTAGGGAAGCTGGAAGAGGTGGAGCCACTGCTCAGGCGGGAGGCGGAGCTTTTCGCCATCCCCCTCCAAATTCATCGGGGCAAACCTCTATCCGATTTTCCTCAAGGAAAGTTTTTTCAAAAACTCTTCTCAAGCGCTGAATCCTCTTTCAGCGTTGCCGCGATGAAGGCTCTCCTGCTCTGCCGTTCGATTCCGTGGAAGCAGGAGAGGCTGTGCAATGGCTTGATCCGCCTGGGCCTGGACAGCAGGATTGTACGGAACACAGCCGCCGCGGACAGCTGGCGTTTGAGCATTGAATCGGCTCGGCTGAACGGGAATCCCCGAAACCTACCTCTGGGGCGCATATCCGGTTTTTACACCACCTTAAAGAACCAGATCATGGAGATCGCCGGTGCTGGGAGCTTCAGCGACTTAAAAAACAGCCTGACCTCCTTCAGCGCTTCATTCCTCGATCTGACCCGCCTGAGCGACGAGGAGCTGAAGATCTTCCAGTTTACACTGGACAGCCTCGACGAACTCGATTGGGCGGGGGAATTTGTGTCCATTCCACATCCTTCAGTCTTTCGTATCTGGTGGATCTACCTTCACCAGCGTCTGTACGTGCCCAGGCAAAACACCCCAGGAATCTCCGTATACCCCTACAGGGTGAGCGAAGGAATGTATCCGGAACAGCACTTCGTGATCAACGCCTCTCAAGGGGCAACGAGCCACACACCTCGTCGTTATCCTTTTCTCAAGCTTCACGAAGAGCAGTATCTTGGCGATGTCCAGAGCGACCTCTCTGCGGCTCATCTGCAGCTCTACAGCCACAGCGGAGAGAAGGTTTCCTTCAGCTACTCCCGTCGGGACTTCCAAAGATCGAACCTGCCGCCGCCGCTTTTCCTCAAAGCTTGCATCGCGGCGGAGCCTTCGAAACAGTCGGACCATCCGGACCCATATGATCTGGAACGGAAAGCCTGGATCGGGGGAAATACCTTTCCTCTGCAGCCGACTCAGAAATACGGCTACCTTTCGGCATCGGTAGGAGCGCTGGCTGCGAAGAGGATCGACGTCACCTCCCATCAGCTGCAGGACAAGAGGCTCATCCACTCACTTCAAAATCGGTTGAGAAAGGAGGACGATGAAGGTAGATTTCACATCAGCGCCACCGCGTTGGAGCGCTTCAGCCTCTGCCCCTTTCAATTCCTCTTCGAACATCTCCTTGAGGTGGACTCAGAGGAGTACGAACCGATGATGATCGATCCCCGGGAGTTTGGGATCCTCATGCACAGGGTTCTCCAGGCTTTCTACCACCAACTGGTGGAGTCCGACCCTCGGGGAAAACTGTTCCCGGATCGACGAGAGGAGTACCGTGAACGGATCAGAAGCATAGTCTCGAAAACCTGCATCGACTTTCGGGGGAAAACCCCCGCGCTTCTGGAGCCTATCTGGGCGCAGATGCGGTGCCGGGTGGAAGAGCTGGCACTGACTTTCCTCGATGTTGATTTCGCCGTGATGTCGGAGGAGCAAACACAAGGCTGCGAGATCCAGCTTCAGGTTTTACTTTCAGACATCGATTCCGTGCTTGTCGGAAAGATCGATCGGATAAATCACAACCCTACAGGGTACACGGTCGTAGACTACAAGAAAAAACACGTACCGAAAAAAGCAGACATCTTCTGCGATGAACCCGAGTCGATGCAGATGCCCATCTATATATATCTAATGAATGAAAATAATCTGCCTGTTTCACGGGCGGCGTTTTACTCATTCGAAAATGGGCGCTATCACTTCGTGTTCGGAGGTCCGCGAACGAACATGGCGGACACAGGCAGTATCCAAAGGAGCATCGAGCTGGTAAAGGAGCGGATCTTCAGAATGCGGGATAGAATCCTTTCGGGGGATTTCAGAATCGAAAAGTCTTCCCGGGTGCAGTGCAGCCGGTGCCGGCTGCAAGAGATCTGCCGACATCATTACCATCTATAAGCGTAGGAACATGATTCATACCTTCGACGAGAAACAGACAGAGGCGATAAGCTTTGAGAAAAACTCTGTGGTCATGGCGGGGGCGGGATCCGGAAAGACCTCCGTGATTTCCGAGCGTTACTGCCGGTTGCTGGAAAAAAAGGGTATCGGGGTCCAAAGTTTACTGGCACTTACCTTCACCCAAAAGGCTGCAGCGGAAATGTACGAACGCATCTACAACCGGCTTCTTCGGGCACCGGCTGGATTGCAGAGGCATCTCGAATCCTTCGAACAAGCCCAGATTTCCACCCTGGATAGTTTCTGCGCCGAAATCGTAAGCAACGCCTGCGATCGGTTCGGTCTTCCGCAGGATTTCCGCTACGATGAACAGGCCGTCGGCCGGATCGCTGA
>CAZBXU010000082.1:0-15346 GCA_964495755.1 uncultured Spirochaetaceae bacterium
CAGTGTATCGTAGCCCGTAGCCGCCAGGTAGCTGCCCGCGACAAACAGCAGTGATAGCAGGATCCGGCCTGCAGGCAGATCCTTCACTTCTCTGACGATGTCACGGGGATGATAGGTCTTCAGCTCATGGTACAGAACATAAAGAGCAAGGGTCAGGATAGCCAGTCCCAAGATCGGGGCTAATACCTTTACTGCTCTGCTCTTCATGTACAGCGACTCTTGGACCGCGAAAGACGCTCGCTATTGTCGCCGACCCTAGCGGCGACGGCTGAGCAGGAGCAGCCGGGCCAGTGTCAGGACCGATGCCAGGGCGGCGGCCACGTAGGTGAGGGCAGCGGCATTCAGCACGCTGCGGGCTCCCCTCAATTCCGGTTCACTGAGAAAACCGCCCCGCTGCAACACGCTGATGGCATTGGCGGAAGCGTTGAGCTCCACAGGCAGGGTGATGATCGAAAAAACAACGGCGACGGCAAACATCACGATACCGATGGAAATCAACAGGTCGCTGAAACTGAACAGCAGGCCCCCAAGCACGATCAGCGGACCCAGTTTCGAACCGAAAGAAGCTACCGGATAGATCGTGTTGCGTACTGCAAGGGGGAAGTAGGAGCGGGCGTGCTGAATGGCGTGCCCGGTTTCATGGGCGGCGATCCCCAGGGCGGCGACGTTGTCGCCCCTGTACACTCCCTGAGATAGTCTTAAGGTTTTGGAACGGGGGTCGTAGTGGTCCGTGAGCTCGCCCTGCACCGTCTCGATCGGGATGGCTTTGAGGCCGTACTCATCGAGAATGCGCCGAGCCACCTCCGCACCAGTAATGCCGCCTCGGGTCTTCACCTGCCGGTATTTCTTATAGGTTCCCCGCACCGAAAGCTGGGCGATAGCTCCCAACACAATAGCCGGAAGTAGGATCCACCAGTACTGAAACATAAGACTATACATCGATTTCCTCCCGGAATCATCTATATACTCATATGTTCATCTCAGGTTGTCAATCTTGAGTAGGATTGGACT
This sequence comes from uncultured Spirochaetaceae bacterium, assembly GCA_964495755.1. Taxonomy (GTDB): domain Bacteria; phylum Spirochaetota; class Spirochaetia; order SZUA-6; family DRHE01; genus JAFGQJ01. The sequence goes on from CAZBXU010000082.1 coordinate 1,012, forward strand.
AGAAATGGGTCCTTGGGCTGTGACACCCCCACCCTCCAGTAGGCAGTTGAGGCCAACAAACGATCAGGCGTGGCCTTCTCTACCATACTATTATCCGCTATTCCCCGGGGGCCAGCTCTTCGATGATCACCATACGACCGTCCTGTATTTCCGATGAACCGGCCTCAAAAGGAGCCACAATGACCCGCAGAATCTTCTCCGATCTTCTATGGGTCCGGACCTCAAGGCTCTTTTCCGGGCTCTCCAGAGCGAACAGGCTGCTCAAAGCTAACGACTGCCGCCAGTGCATCCCGATGTCATTGGTCGTCTCCTCCAGACGCGCCAGATATTCCTCCCCTCTCTTGTTGATGTACATCAATTGTCCCTCGGTGTCCAGGAAAAGGACACCCAGACTCATGCTCTGCAGAACAGATTCTAACCGATTCGTTTGAGCCGTGACCAACCGTTGCACACGTCCAACCGCAACCAAACCCTCCTCCAAAACATCCCGGATCAGCCGCGCGTGATGGCCGGCATACGCGTTTTGTTGGGAAGCTCCGAGAACTACGACCCCCACAAAGCAGTCCTCAGCTTGAAGCGGAAACACCAGATGAGAGCAGAGTCTCTCCAGCATGGGACTGCTTGGGTCAATCACGGTCCAGCTAACGGATTTCCAGAGACTGCGTAGAGCTTGCAGATGCTCACTCCCCGCAGACAAGCAGGTCTCTTCCAGCCAGTGTCGGACCTCCTCGGTAGCAGCCGCTGTTATCGGGGCCTGGCTCCGGGCCCACACCTGCGCTTGTCCTGTTTCGACAACAAACCCCGCTGCGACTTCCCAGGCTACCACTCGGTGGAGGAGCCCGAGCACATCCTGCAAAAGGTCCTGATAGGCGCTGTAGTAGCCGATGTGACCGGACAGATGGTGAGCGACCTCCAGCTCGAAAGTTCGCTGGTGAAGCTCTTCTTCGAATCTCAGGCGGTTTTCCTGCAGCCGTGTCAGCATCAGATTCCGTAACCGGAGCACCTTCCCGAGGTCGTCGTCGGGAATCAGCTCCGGGGGGATGATTCCCGTACTCTCATCGTCCAGGGAAAGCACCGCCTCCGAACTCTTGGAGAGCAATCGGAGGGGTTTTATAATGATCCGATCCAGGCCCAACCAGAGAATCCCGGTAAGCAGCCCCACACCGAGAAAGAGTAATGGAATGGCGCGGTAGAACAGCACGTGTTGCAGCTCCATGGTAGCCCGTGGCGAACGGAGGCAAGAAGAGTATCTCCACCGTCGAGATGCACGAACAACTCGGTGACGGGCCCTCCGCGGGAGGCAACGGTACGCGCAGCGGCTGCACCCGTTGCCGAAAGCAGGGCGCTTACATCAGAGGGCAGTGGATGGGGGATGTCTTTCAGGCGCTGGCCTTCCAGCCGTGTAACTGAAGAAGTCAGTACTTCACCGGAAGGGTTGAGGATATACAGCTCTTCGTCTCGGGGCAACCGCGCAAACACGGAGTGCAAGAGCTTACCTGCCCCGAGACTGGTCCGGAGAAGCTCAATTGCCGGTGCCAGGTCGGTGGCGTCCTTGATGAACTCCTCCCGTATTACTTGCTCTGACTCCCAATGGCTGGCCAGTAACTCCATCGGTAAAGAAATGCCTAGTGAAAGAATCAAAGCACAAATACCAAGGAGAGTGATTTTCGATCGTATCGTGAACACCATCCCATAACCCTCCGCAGAGCATGTTCGAATCGAGATGCTCATTCTATAAGAAAAGCATTTCAGCATGCTTTCTACAGCGTTACATTTTTGTCACCTTCGGCGCCTTCTACCTTTCTACCGGCCACAGATAAGCAGTCGGGAAAACGGGGTGACTCGATGCACCAGTCCGCCGCCCCTAATACTGGTGTATTAGCAGTCAAGTAGAAAATCTCTATTTTATAAATAGGAAACGCTTCTTCACTTTCGCGACGATCTGCTTCTCGGTCATTTTATCCACCGTCTCCGTACCCACGATACGCGGGGCGAGATCCTTTAGGAGCTCAATCTGCTTATGCAGCTCCCCCTTTGCCTCCCCTGGTCCGAGTATCAGCAGGCTGTCCGCATCTTTGCAGCAATGAATGACGTTCTGGTAGTATTTTTTCAGGTGTTCGCTGCGACGCTGTTCGTATTTGTGCTCTGAAGCTACTTCCTGAGGACCATAGGGCGATTTGGAGCGTGATCCCCCGGAAAAATGATAGTGACTCTCCACCTGGGAGTCGACCTTTTTCGTCTCGACCCTGCCATCCACAAGCCTGACGATGTAGGCCTTCTCATGATCCACCCAAACCCCGATATAGACTGCCATAATTAACTACCTCCCTACTCCCGTCAGCCAAGAAATAACGGTTTGTTTAAGTCAGATATAATTTAGTCAGACCGGGTGGAATAAATCAATTAAATTCAAACGTTGCCTATTCCGGCTATAGGAGCGGCGATACTCGGTACTCATGAGCTGCTGCAATTGGGTAAAAGAGTTTAAGGAACGGCCAGAACCAGAGATGGGCTGGCATCACCACAAGTTCCGCAGCCACAACTCTACCGCGCACCCACAAAGGAAAGCGCCTTTCCCGAGGGAAAGGCGCTTCGACAAGTCCAAACTATGATCGGTTCGCTTTAGCGCACAAGCCCGATGATCAGCTCGGTGTCCTGACGCTCGATGGCGAACAGTATTTCCCTGGATTTCCCGCTGTTGAAAGCCTTGTAGAAATCCAGAAGACTCTTTACTTCCTGACCGTTTACCTTGCCAACGATGTCCCCGGTTTTCAGTCCGGCGATGTCGGCGAAACCACCCTGCTCTATGGCTCCGATCACCAGCCTGCCGCTGCTCTTGCCCAGGTTGAGCTGTGTTCGTATGTCATCAGTCATGGGAACCAATGAAAACCCCGGCCAGAGCTTGCCATTCCGTGAAGCCAGGTCCTGTTCCGCTTCCCGAGCAGCAATTTTCACAGTGAGGCGCAGAGGCTGACCATAGCGTAGCACGCCGAGTTCAGCCTTCCGGCCGGGTTCGAGGTTGCCAACTCGCAGAAGCAGGTCCGAGGTGTCCTTCAGCGCTTCTCCATCGACTGCTGTGATGAAGTCTCCGGGAAGTACTCCGGCTTTATCCGCCGGAGAACCTTTGAACACGCCGTACACGAAGGCTCCACTCGCGCTTTCGAGCTCGAGATCTGTCACGGCCTCGGGAGAGACACTACCCATACTGACACCCAGCCAGCCGTATTCGATCTTTCCCTTCGTGATGAGATCATCGATCGCTTTCTTGGCATTGTTGATGGGGATGGCGAATCCCAGGCCGACGTTTCCCCCGGAGGGAGAGGCGATCCAGGCATTGATCCCCACGACCTGCCCGTAGATGTTCACCAGCGCTCCACCCGAGTTGCCCTGATTGATCGCCGCGTCGGTTTGAATGTAGTCGGTGAAGTTGGCAACGCCCATGCCGGGCATAGAATGCCTGCCCATGGCGCTGACGATGCCCGCGGTCACGGTTGAATCGAATCCCAACGGACTGCCTACGGCCAGTACCCAATCGCCGACCTGAAGAGCATCGGAATCTCCGAGCTGCGCTACGGGTACCTGCTCCGCAGTTTCGAACATCACCAGGGCAAGGTCCTTGTTGGGATCCGCCCCCACCAGCTTGGCGGTAAACTGACGCCCGTCGTTCAGCTTGACGCTGATCTCCTCGGCCTCGCCTGCAACATGATTGTTGGTCAGCACGTACACCTTGCTGCCGGTGTGACGAACGATGACTCCGGAACCCAAGCCCTGCCGCCGGAACTCCCGCTCCTCAGGGGCCTGAGGGTTTTCACCGCGAGGGCCGAAGAAGAACTCGAAGGGATTGCCGGTAACCTGCTGCTTGACCACGTCGACAACGTCGATTTCTACAACTGTCGGCAGCACTCCTGCAGCCACACTGCGGAAGGCCTCCTGCAGGTTCTGCAGCGTGCTCAGGCCGGTCGTGTTGTTGATCGCCCCGGCACTATAGTCAGCAGGTACCGCCAGAAACGATCCGTCGCTCCGCAGATAGGCCCCTGCGACTCCCGAATCCCGGCCCGCCTCCCTCGTGTACCAGAAACCGGCTGAGGCAAAGCCTACCGCCAGCGCAAGGAGCACAACGACCGGGATAATGTACTTTTTTGATCCGCCTGTATTTGTTCCTTTCATAGGATACCTCCTCACAGGTCTAAAATGTTATGTTCAATTTAGTACTGTTTCGTGACATATACCTTTCCGGGGTATTACAAAGTTGTAAGGATTTGCGGCGACCCGGCGGTCAGTGCGAATAAAGAGGCGGATGTCTAAACAACCAGGGGAACCGCAATGGTGAACTCCGAGCCCGTCGCGGGTGTGCTGGACACCGAAACAGTCCCGCCGTGGGCCTGCACGATGGCCTTTACCACGCTCAACCCCAGGCCCAGTCCGGAAACCGAGCGGCTGCGATCACCCCGGTACAAGCGATCCCAGATGTGGGGCAGCTCTTCGACGGAGATCCCGAAACCGGAGTCTTTCACCTTCACCAGGGCTCGATCCCCCTGACGCACCAGGGCAACTTCCACCGCACCCCCCCTCGGGGTGTATTTAACAGCGTTGTCCAGGAGATTCGCAATTACCTGGCGGAAGCGGTTGACATCGATTGGCGCGGTCACAGATGCGGATTGGTTTTGGACGATCGAAATACCCTTCTCGGAGGCGGCATAGCTGTACAGCTCGATTATATCGGTGATGAGGTCGCCGAGATTTGTCTCTGATCGGTCCAATCGCATGATCCCGGTCTCGGCTTCGGAGACATCCATCAATGTATTGAGCATGGCCAGGATGCGGTCCGACTCTTCTACGCAGACCGCCAGCGCTTCTTGTTGGGATCGATTCCCATCACCGGCCTGGAGGGCCACCTCGGCGGTGCCGCGCATTCGCGTCATCGGGGTCCGTAAATCATGGGCTACGTTGTCCAGGGCTTCCCGCATCGATTTCATCAATGCCTCGATCTTATCGAGCAGTTGATTGTACAGCGACACCAGCCGGTTCAGCTCGTCCCCCTGCGGTGAGGTGGGAATGCGGGCGTGCATTGCCCCGGTGTCGAGGATCGAACGGATCGAACGTTCCACCCTGCCAAGGGGGATGAGTGCCCGGCTGGAGAAAAGCAGACCCCCCGAAAAAGCGAAGGCGATCAAGGGAAGAGCAACCAGGATGAAGGTCCTGCGATATCTGCTGAGTAGGTTCTCCCAAGCTGCGCTGTGAAAGCCGATCTGGAGGATGTTTCCGTCGCCCAATCGCACGGTGGCAATCTCCAGCACGCCTCTCCGGTTTCCAATGGGCAGCTTCAGCATCCCCTGTTCCTCGAAAGGATCGATGTAGGCAAGATCATCGAAAGTCAGACCCTGCCACTGCTCGGGGATGTACAAGAAAAAGGTGCGGTTCCGTCGGTCCGCCAGGCGCAGCAGAAAGGGGCGTCCGTACTCCAGGCTCTTTTCCATGATGATTTCCCGCTGCAGCGCCTGAACGCCGCCGGACTGGTACAAGGCCCAAATTTCGAGCAGCCGCGCCTGGATCTGAGTTCGCTCCTCCCGCCGCAGTGATGAGTACAGCAGGCCGTAGGAGATCGAAAACAGAACAGTTGAGCTGAGAATGAGGAAACCTGAAAAAAGAAGGGCATAGCGGAGTTTAAGAGACTTTAAGAACATAACCGCTGCCGCGAACCGTGTGAATAAGCTTCTGCTCGTGTCCCTCGTCGATCTTGGCACGCAGACGATGGATCAGCACGTCCACCACATTGGTCTGAGGATCAAAGTGGTAGTCCCAGATGTGCTCCAGGATCATGGTTTTGGATACGACCGTGCCTGAGTTGCGGGCAAGGTACTCGAGCAGGGCATATTCCCGCGGGCGCAGATCGATGAGCGATTCACCTCGGCGCACCTCTCGTTTCAACAGATCGATGCGCAGATCCCCTACTTCCATCGTGTTCACCGGGACCGCCAGGGTGGAGCGCCGGATGAGAGCCTGGATGCGGGCAAGCAGCTCGGAAAAGGAAAACGGCTTGCTCAGGTAGTCGTCCCCGCCGGCTTGGAGCCCTTTTACCTTGTCGTCAACACTGCTGCGGGCGCTCAAAATGAGCACCGGGGTAGCAACCTGCTTTTTCCTCAGCTCCTCGATCAAGCTCAAACCGTCCCGTCCGGGAAGCATCAGATCGATCACAGCCACATCGTAGGGATTGCTCATCGCCATGAACAACCCGTCCTCGCCATTTGCGGACTGATCCACCGCGAAACCGGCCTGTTTCAGGCCGTTCGAGATAAATGAGGAAATCTTCCTGTCATCTTCTACAACGAGTACACGCATGCCTGACTCTCACAGAATCTAATCACAAGACGACTCAAGTTTTTTCCCCACTCCGACCAGTATATTTCGAACGCCCGGCCCCGATCAATCACTTCTCTCATCACCATAAAACCCCAAGCGGGGAGGTAGCCGGGCAAATTGCGTCGAATCAGACGGTTCAGAGATCCACTCATCCGAACTTCAGATCTGTTTCTCGATATTGTAAAAACTCGTCTGGAAGTAAAAGATGGGCAGCCGACCTGATTCGATGGGCTGCACAACATAGGCAGACAATTTTATATGTCCCTGATTCTCCCCGCTGATGAGAAAGGCAAACCCTGCGCCGCAGCCGCCGTAGACATTAACCACCGAGTCCCAACTAAGATGATCCTGTGCGAGCAGCCCATCAAATATGAAAAAAAGTCTGTAGTCGTGGATCGTTGCCCTTCGCCTTAAAAGTTTGAGTTTGATCTGGGCATTCTGAAAGACTCTGACGTCCAGATCGAACCTGTTCAGGAGATAACGGAAAGCAGCGATGGAACCGAACGAGTAGCCCCGTATCGTGTTGAAGCCCCCGAGGCTGTAGTACCCGGCGACGTCCCTATTCCAGATATAGAACGGGTAATTGAAGCCCAGAGACTCTGTAAGAAACAGTCGATCCCCGAGATGGTGGTTCGTTCGCAATTCGTTGCCATGGTCGATGCTTACCGGATTTGTGAGGACGTTCCGGAAGCGGGTGCTGAACACGGAACTGAAAACAGCGCTGTGTTTGGGTTCAGGGCTCCCTACCGGCAGAGGTTTCCCGGAATCCAAAACAAAGCTCAGCTTGGCAATCCAATCGATACCTTCATCAAGAATCAAATCCTCGGTGAAACTACCTTTAAATGTATCGTTCATCAGGAACGCAGGTGTTATTGTGAAGATGGGGGTGACGTTAAAAATAAAATCTAGCCCGATACCTCTGTCTCTGGATACAAACTTCTCGGTAGGCAGCAGGGTGAGCTCCCCACCTTGAAACTGTGGGGCGATGAGGTTCTCCAGATCCACGCTTTGAAAGAAGTGGATACCCGGGATGAAGAAGCCCACCGGATAAAAAAAACCAACCTCAGCGCCGATGCTGCTGTCCAGAAAATTGAATTTGAGGTCGAAAACCAGGTGCAAATTGTTGAACTGTTGCTCGATTCGCTCGGAAATGTTTCCGCTCGGAAGGGTGAACTCGAAATGTGGACTGATCCTGCTTTCCAGCGTTGACAGCGATACGGTGCGTTGAGTTTCCTCCTTCTGTTCCTGTCCTTCCAACCGGGTGTTTGGAAGCAAGAGTAGGGCGTGCACAAAAAGAAGCACAGCAAGTGGTAGTTTTCTGCAATTAAAATGATTGACGTTCATGATGCACTTCTCCTCGTACGATTACGAGCCCTAGCTCGAAAGGGATGGATGAAGGAAGGGCAGCAAGTTTTCGGAGTTTCCCGGCTATCCACTCAGAACCCTAACCACAATGAAGATGACGGCAAACCCGGCCACACTGGCGGCCACCGACGGCAGCGGTGGATTGTTCTCATGAGCTTCCGGGAGCAAGTCCCCGGCACCTAGGTAAAGGAAACCGCCGGCGAAAAAGGAAAGAATCAGTGCGAGATAGCCTTCGGGCACCTTGATGAACAGTGCTGATACGGCTCCCAACACAGGCGCCGAGGCATCGAGGAGCAGCATTCGCAGGGAAGAGCGCAAAGAGTTGCCTGACTTGAGCATGACGGTCACGGTATTCAGCCCGTCGGAGAAATCGTGGGCCAGTACGGCTATAGCTATAAGAAGACCCACTCGAGCATCGAAACGGAATCCCATTCCGATGGCAAAGCCGTCTATATAACTGTGTGCCGACAGCTCGATTGCCCCGATCCACCCACCCTTGGGATGACGCAGGTTTCGACAAACCCCGCCTTCGCACACCCGGTGCACGGACACGTAGCGTTCGAGAATGTAGAGGAATATAAAACCGCCGGCGCTAACATACAGTACGACGGTGACCGGCATGCCAATGGTTTCAGCGATGCCGATCGCTTCAGGGAGCAGATCAAACAGGGGTACGGCAATCAGCACCCCGGCGACGAAGGCGGTCAGGATCCCGAGCCGGTCCCTGAGTTTCACCGCCAACAGACCCCCGCACATTGTCGTGCCGAAAGCCGCCAATGAAAGCACAACTGGAAGCACGACCATCAGGATCGAGAACTGTCGGTTTCTTCACGGACCAAATGCATCTGGTGCAGGAATCGATGTGCCAGTGGTGCGACGAGGACTCCCGCTACGACCAGAAAGACTATCCCGGAAAACAGCGAATAGAACGACGCGAAGAGCTTGCCCGCTACAGTTCTGATCGGGTCAACCGGGCCCATTCCGCCGAGAATCATGGAAGCGTTCAGGAGAGAGTCTATCCAGCTGAGATGCTCGGTAGCATGATAGCCCAACACGCCGACGCCGAGGGACAAAATCAGTGTGACCGCCGCCGCCAGTACGTGCCAAAGAACACGAGTTAAGAACTTCAACCGACCGAGCAGAGGCTCGCTGTGGTGTTCGTACATGTCCTCCCTCCCCGGGGCGTGAAGCCTATCCTGTTGCTCGTCTCAACCTCGCCGTGTACCCTCAGTGGAATCGAGCCGAGGATCAGCAACAACCCCGATGACAAATCATATCCTATCCGTTCTGATTGCTTTTGTCGCCTATTCGATCCTCGATGTGGCTAAAGCCGTCTATATAACTGAGTCAATCAGGATACGGGGCGGCCATACGGATCCGTTACTGGCCCGCGTCTTTCACATGCGTCCTGGAAGCCGGCAGAGGCAGGACTCCGGCCATCTCACCGATGACGTTGACCAGCTCGCTGTCCGAAGGAACCACGATCTTGGCGTTGGCGGACAGGGCTTTCTCCACCGTCTCCAGGCGCCGCAGCAACTGAGCATTGCCGACGAAGTACCGGTCGGCCGCTTCGTTGACCAGCTTGATCGCCTGAGCTTCCCCTTCCGCTTCAAGGACCTTGGCCTGCTTGATCCCGTCGGCCTTCTTGATCTCCGCCCGCCGCGCCCCGTCGGCCATGGTTTCGGTAGCGGTGGCGAAATCCACGGCGGCGATCTTTTCATTTTCAGCCTTGACCACCTTGTTCATGGTCTCCTGGACATCCTTGGGCGGGTCGATCTCCTTGAGCTCGGTTCGCACGATTTCGATCCCCCAGCTGCCGGTCTCGTCCCGCAGGGTCTTCTGAAGCTCCGTGTTGATTTTTCCCCGTTCGCTGTTGGCGGACTTGAGGGTCAGGGTGCCGATGATGTTTCGCAGGGTCGTGCGAGCCAGGTTGACGATCTGGTTCTGATAGTTGAACACGCTGTACTGGGAGTTCTTCACACTATCCTCGTCATCCTTGACCTTGAAATAAACTTGAGCATCCACCCGGGCGTTCAGGTTGTCGTTGGTTATGATCTCCTGAGGCTCCGCATCGACCATGACCTCGGTAATATTCACCCGGAACATCCGGTCTATAAACGGCATGACCCAGTTGAAACCCGGTCTGGCGAAGCGCCGGTATTTGCCCAACCGTTCGACCAGCCCTCTGTGGGTCGGGCGGATGATTCGAACACCTGCAAAAAAGTAGATCAATACAACAGGAATTAAAATTAGCAGCCGATTCATTTTTTCCTCCTCTGGGGAAAATAACACCCAAATGAAATATACTCATTCTACCGGCCTGCAAGATACAAAAATCCTGCCTCTTGAACGGGGTTCATGTCTAAACGGGAAGGGAGCTTCGCTGCTCCGGTACCTTCGGAACTCGCAGATCCGGAACCTGCCCGAAACAGTAGCCCTGCCGGGGATGACGGCAGTATATTTAGACAATATCCGCTGCAGATAAGGAGAAAACTTTGAATAAACATCTCGTACTGATTCTCGTACTGCTGTCCCTGGGGCTGACCTTGGCCTCTGCCCAGAAACTTCCCATTACACCCTCCTCAGTCAAGGTCGATGGTCTGATCTCAGAAAAGGAGTACGCTCTCACGGTACTGCTGGACAAGATGACCCTGCTTGTTACTCGAACAGCGGATACACTGCATCTTGGTCTGAGTGCTCAGACCAAGGGGTGGGTGGCCTTGGGGTTCGGTTCCGACCGAATGGATGGTGCCCGCTTTTTCATCGGCACTGTGTCCGACGGCACAGTGTCTCTGTCCCAGCAGTTCGGCAGCGGCCACAGTCACAAAGAGATCAGTGACAACCTGGCGATCGACTATGCAATTGTTGAGGACTCCGGTCGCACCACCCTGGAAATGGCCCTAAAAACGAGTGACGTGATCGCCGCTGGACATCAGGAGCTTACGATTCTCGCTTCCTTTGGCAGTACCGATAAAATCACGGCCTACCACTCCTCCCGCGAACGTTTCACGTTTCAGCTGAAATAGACCGGCGACAGCGCCAAACCGGCTTTTGCAGTCGCATGGAGTCTGTGCTATGATCAGACCACAGATAAGAAAAAACTATCACTGTCGGTAAACGTTCCACCTGTCATAAAATTACCGAGGTTCCGGATTATATCTCCGCAGTGACGAACAAGGAGCAATAAAACAGACCTATGAGCGTCGTGGATCTAGTTGATGTCAAGAAGCAGTATATGCTAGGGGAAACCCGCGTAGAAGCCCTGCGGGGAGTGTCCCTGCAGATCGATCGGGGGGAGTTCCTGGCCATCGCCGGGCCCTCCGGTGCCGGTAAAAGCACGATCCTGAACATGATCGGCTGCATCGATACGCCGAGCGAAGGTAAAGTTCTTATCGACGGCCAGGAGGTCGAGGAGTTAAACGACACGGAGCTCACCCGTATCCGGCGCAACAAGATAGGTTTCATCTTTCAGTCCTTCAATCTGATCGCGGTTCTCAACGTGTACGAGAACATCGAGTTCCCCCTGCTGCTCCAGCGCAGCCCGTCCAAGCGGGAGCGGGAGCAGGCGGTCATGCGGGTGATCGAGGAGGTGGGTCTGGCCGATCGGATCCATAACAAGCCCAGCGAACTGTCGGGCGGGCAGCGCCAGAGGGTGGCCATCGCCCGCGCCCTGGTCACCCGGCCTCTGATCGTCCTGGCCGACGAGCCGACCGCCAACCTGGACTCCGAGACCGGGCATCGCATCGTGGATCTGATGCGCCAGATCAACGAAACCGAGAAGACCACCTTCATCTTCAGCACCCACGATGCTCACATCATGGAGCACGCCCGCCGGGTGGTGAACATCCGCGACGGACGGTTTACCGACGAGGAAGGGAAGGAATAGCGACATGCTCATCCTCAAGATCGCCCTGCGCACACTGCTGCGCCGTCGAAGCCGGATGATCGCCATCGGGATCCTGGTAGCCTTCGGTACCTTCCTATTGGTGTTCGGCGGCACCTTTACCCGCTCGGCCCGGGAGGCCTCCAGGAGCTCGATCATCGACAATTTTACCGGGGACTTCATTGTCTACTCCGCCGATTCGAAAGAGAAGCCCTCTCCGTTCGCCTTTCAGACCCCGCTGCCCAATATCAAGAACATCGAGGGGATCAAGAGCTTCCTCGGCGGGCTGCCCGAGGTGGAAACCATCGTGCCCTACGCCCAAAACTACGGGCTGATCCAGGTCGAGCGCGGCGGCACCAAGGTCGACCTTCCGTTCATCTTTTACGCGATCGACCCTTCACCGTACCGCCGGATCTTCCGCAACGCCTCGATGATCCAGGGGGAGTTCTTCGGCGTAGACCAGGGGCGGGCGGCGCAGAGCGGAGTTCTGATCAGCCAGTTCCAGAACGGTCAGTACGAGAAGAACTACGGCGTCACCCTCGAGGTCGGCGAGCCTCTGACTTTGCTGGGGCTGACCGAAGGGGGCTCGGTCAACGCCGTGAGCTCGCGCCTCCTGGGCGTCTTCGAACCCAGGTACTACAAGAACGTCTTCAACTACATCAACTTCCTCGATATCACCTCCTACTCGAACCTGTACAACTTCACCGGGGTCAGCGCCGACAGTCTGCCCAGCGGCTTCACCGAGGGTTTGGACCAGGCACTGCAGAGTGAGGACAGCCTCTTCGATCTGGCCAACAACGCGGACTTCGGTAAGATCGACGTGTCGACCCTGAAGTCCGAAGCCCTCTCGGGCTACACCATGATCGCGGTCAAACTTAAAAGTTACCACCAGCTGGAAAAGGTCATGGCGGGGGTGGCTGCTCGCGGGGACCTGAATATCGAGGTATCCCGCTGGGACGAGGCCTCGGGCTTCTTCGCCCGCATCGCTTCAGCTCTCCAGGCCTTCATCTACCTGGCCACAGCGCTGATCTTCCTGGTGGTCATCTTCATCTTCATGAACACCCTGATCATCAGCATCATCGAGCGCACCTCCGAGATCGGGACCATGCGCGCGGTGGGGGCGGAACGCCGCTTCGTGCGCCGGCTGTTCCTGACCGAAACCCTGATCCTGAACGCCTTCTTCAGCCTGGCGGCCATGGTGGTCGCCCTTGTGGTCCTGCTGGTACTGAGACCGGGGGGCATCCCGCTCCCGGAGGCGATCTCGCAGTACCTGATCGGCGGGGGAAACCTCCCCCTGCGGTTGAGCTCCCTGCCCTTCGTGCAGGCCCTGGCTATCGTGATCGTGGCCTCGGCGATCGCCACCCTGTATCCGATCCGGGTGGCCACGGCCATCACCCCCCTGCGGGCGATGAGCGACAAGTAGCGGGGGTCAGCCATGAATATGCTGCTCCGTGTAGCTATCAAGAACGTGTTCCGTCAGAAGAAGCGCAGCTTCACCCTGGGAGTCAACTACGCGATCGTGACCTTCATCCTGGTACTGCTGTTCTCGTTTTCCCAGGGAGCGCGGGTCAACATCACCTCCAACCTGGTGCGCTCCTCCGCCGGCCACATCACGATTTCCGGGCAGTACATCGTCTCGGGACGGGTGTACAGTGGGCTCCTCCGCACCCCCGAGATCATCACGACAATCCGCCGAACCCTGGGAGCCGACACCCAGGTGCTGCCGCGTTATCTGCTCAGCTCAGCAGTGTACTACAAGGGGCTATCCAAACGCCTCTCGTTCGTTGGCATCGACACCGGAATAGAGCAGGGATTTCGGAACCAGATCACCTTTGTGGCGGGAGACTGGCAAGGATTCGTGGACGGCCCGAACGCCGTGGTCATGCCGCAGGCCACCGCCGAGTACTTCGGACTGGGCTATGACGACGAGGTGCTGATCTCCACCCGTACCCGCTTAGGAGCCTTCAACACAGGCACCCTCAAGATCAAGGGGATCTACACCACCAACAACTTCTTCATCCAGAACCAGGTCCTGGCCCATTTCGAGTTCCTGCGTGCCCTGGATCTGGCTCCGGAAGACGCCGCCTCGACCCTGTACGTATACCTGCCCTCCACCAACGGCCTGGCGGACAAGCGAGACCGGCTGATTCCGGCCCTGGAAAACGAGGGTTTCGAGGTTTCCAAACCAAAGAACGACACGGAGGCCGTGGCCGCTATTACCGCCGCCTCGCCGCGCTACGAGCTCGACAAAGAGGGCCGCGACCGGGTACGGCTGACCCTGGCCACCATCGACGAGGTCCTGGGCCTGGCACGCAACATCCTGAACGCGGTCAACGGGGTGGGCACCCTGATCGCGGCGATCATGCTGTTCATCATCGCCGTGTCGATCTTCATCAACCTGCGGATGAGCATCAACGAGCGCCTGCGGGAGATCGGCACGATGCGCACCATCGGCATGGAAGCCGGGGGCGTCACCGGGCTGTTCATGCTGGAGAGCATCCTTCTAGCCCTGATCTTCTCCCTGATCGGCACGGGGGTAGCGCTCGGAACGGCGGCCCTGCTGCGCTTCGTGATCGTGCTGCCCCTGTCGGGCAACGCCGCCCTGTTCCTGAACCAGGGCCACCTGATGCTGGTTCCGCGGGTGACCGACATACTCATGATCATCACCATCATCACGGGTTTCTCGGCCCTGTTCTCGTACTTCCCGGCCCGCCGGGGCGGGAAGAT
>CAZBXU010000082.1:15446-16720 GCA_964495755.1 uncultured Spirochaetaceae bacterium
AAAGGAGGGAATTATGACCAAGCGAACCAGGATCGTCGTCGTTGCAGCCTTGGTACTTTGGACCATCGTGGCCGCCGGGCTCCAAGCCCAGGACGCTTCCACTCCCGCGGGGGGGCCGGATCCGGGAGGCGGCGCCCCTGCTTTGTCGGAGGAGGACATCTTCCAGTCCGGAGCTTTCGACCAGGCTGTCCAGCAGAGCAAGCAGGAGGAGCAGAAAAACAAGCTCGAGTACCTTTTCGGCGGGGTCTTCCTCTTCGCAAGCACCCTGGAGAGCACCGCGGCCTTTGAGGGCTACACGGCCTCGGGGGGCTTCTCGGGTAAAGCCTTCGTGCGGATCGGTGTTCCCAGCTACGGATCGCTGTACCTGGGGTACAACTTCAATCACTCCCTCTTCCAGGGGGAGGCCGGATCCGTAGCCTTCGCCGCTCCCGGGGAGGACCTGTTCGCCAACACCTTCGCCCTATCGGAGTTCTACCTAAGCTTCGACCTGGCCAAGGTGCTGTTCATCCGGATCGGCAACCAGCTCATCGCCTGGGGACCTTCGGTGGTCTGGACTCCGGTGGACTTCATCAACCGGGAACGCCTCGATCCCCAGGCGTCGGTCGACCTGCGGGTCGGCAAGCCCAGCGTTCGTATTCATCTGCCGATGAAAAGCTCGAATTTCTTCCTGTTTACGGATTTCTCCTACACGGTGGTCGAGACTCCGGCGGACAGCGGCGACTACGTGGTCCAGAACCTGTTCGAGAAGACCAACTTCGGGCTGCGCTGGGACTTGACCGCCCTGGGCTTCGAGTTTGGATTGAGCGGCTACCTGGGTGCGGACATACAGAACCGCTTGGGTTTCGATCTCTCCGGTCGGGTCCTGGCCACGGATGTTTACGGTGAGCTGGCCTTTGCCCTTCCCTCCCCGTCGAAGGATTTCAGCTATGCTTCTGCGCTGGGCTTTCAGCGTACCCTGGGGGAGCTCAAAAAGTGGAATCTTCAGGGCGAGTTCTTCTACAACTCCGCGGGCGAGAACGACAGCAGCGATTACGCTACCATCACGGGTTTCGCCGACGGCGATTACATACCCTTTTACGTGGGCCGCATGTACGCGTACGCGGGGATTACAAAACAGGACCTGATCGGGACGTTTCTGGATGGGACCTTGTCAGGGTTCATGAATATCTCCGATCTGTCCTACACCGTGAACCTGAAGGGCAGCTTCGATATCCCCAAGATGATTCCCTTCAGCCTCTCCCTCGGTTACAGCGGCGGAGGAGAGGGTAAGGAGT
>CAZBXU010000083.1:0-16496 GCA_964495755.1 uncultured Spirochaetaceae bacterium
ACAATGCCATGGAGGATTTCGAGATCGATGTGGTGATGGGGCAGGGACCGGGAGCGCGGACGATCAAGATTCCTCTGCCCCCGTTCACCCTGGTCGGCGCCACAACCAAGACCGGCTTGGTTTCCGGTCCGTTGTATTCCCGCTTCGGAATTACCGCCCGTTTAGATTTCTATACGATTGAGGATATCGAAAGCATCATCCACCGTTCCGCGGGAATCCTGAAGATCCAACTCGAGGAGGAAGCGTGCCGAATGATCGCCTCCCGCTCCAGGGGAACGCCTCGAGTGGCCAACCGCCTTCTACGCCGCATGCGGGATTTTGCCCAGGTATGGGAGGACGGCTTGATCACTGGCGAAATCGTTGTACGGGGCATGAGCTCCCTGGCTATCGATTCTCTCGGATTGGACAAGTTGGATCGGGATATTCTGAAAACGGTGATCGAAAACTACGGTGGGGGCCCGGTGGGCTCGGAAACATTGGCCATATCCATCGGGGAAGCCGTCGACACTCTGGAGGACGTCTACGAACCCTACCTGATCCAGAAGGGTCTGATTCAGCGGACCCCCAGAGGGAGAACGGCGACCCGCCTGGCCTACGAACACCTGGATGTAAAGCAGCGGGGAAGTGAAGACAAGCAGATTCTCTTTTGACCTTCCCGAGGATTCCATTGCCCAGGGGCCGGTACATGAGCGGGGAACCTCCCGGCTGATGGTGCTTGAGCGGGATACTGACGGTATTACCCATACCCGGATAGATCAGCTACCCGGCTACCTCGAGAGCGGAACCGTGATGGTTCTCAACAATACAAAGGTGATTAAGGCGAGACTTTTCGGCACCTCTCCTGAGACCGGCGGGCGGGTGGAGTTCATTCTCCTGGCGGAGCTTGTTCCGGGTTTGTGGAGAACCCTGGCCGGCAAGGCCAGAAAACAGGTCCCCGGAAAGAGATTCGAGTTTCCCGGCGGAGCGACCGCAGAGATTGTACCGGAATCGGAAATACCTAAGGGTTTGGTTTCAACGGGAGTATTTCGTTACCTTCGCTTCGCACCCCCGATCGATGCGAACTACTTGGAGGCACACGGACACGTGCCGCTTCCTCCCTATATTCACCGAGCGGATACTCCCCTAGACGCCGAACGGTACCAGACGGTGTACGCAGAGGACCCGGGTTCAGCGGCCGCGCCCACGGCCGGTCTTCATCTCACTGAAGCGTTGCTCGAGGTCCTCCGGCAACGGGGTGTTGTTCTGGTCATGCTCACTCTTCATGTGGGTGCGGGTACCTTCCTACCGATACGCACCGAGCAGGTGGAAGAGCACGCCATGCACGCGGAGCGTTACAATATTCCCGTCGTAACCGCAGAGCGGATCAATTCCGCCCTGGGGGAGGGCAGAACCATACTTGCAGTGGGAACCACCGTGGTCAGAGCCCTCGAATCCGCTTATTCTGAGGATCTACGGGGGGTTGCAGCCGGCCGGCAACGCAGCTCCCTGTACATCCACCCCGGCTACAAATTCAAGGTAGTTTCTCGACTGTTGACGAATTTCCATACTCCCCGCTCGAGCCTGCTGGTTCTGGTATCCGCCTTTGCCGGCCGTAGGCGCATTCTCGATGCGTATAAGACCGCCGTGCGGGAGGGATACCGGTTTTTCTCCTATGGGGATGCGATGCTGATAGGGAAGTTCGACCTTTAGTAGGTATTTTCGTCCATATTGAGGAATTGCTGACGTACCCGTCGCAAGCGATCGAGATGTCCGCCGATGATGTCCCCGTAGTCCAGGTCGCCATTCCAGATCCGGGTGCGCTCATCTTCCCAGTTCTGGATCTCCTCCAGATTAAAGTATAGCCAGGGCAGCTTTGCCGCCCAGCTTCGGGCTTCCTGCCAGTAAAGCAGAGCCACCCGATAGGTTTGTTCGGCAAGTTCGAGGCTTTCGAGGTTTTCATCTTTCCACGGAGCATTGTAGAAGTAGGCGACCATCTTGTCGTACTTGCTTCCCAGGGTAAGGTACAGGTTAACCAGTTTTAAATTGACATGCATCTTGAATAAGGTTCGGTACTGGGCCCATTCCTCCCTGTTCTCGATTGTGGTCAGAGCATACAGGGGGTTGGCGAAGTCCGATTTCAGGGCTTGTTCCAGGTAAAAGATGTTTTCCATGGTGTCATCGGGATACTGATAGAAATGCAGGTGATACAACCGGTAGTACTGCTCCGCGTAGAGAATTCTGTACGCGAAGACGCCCGTAGTTCCGAGGAGGAAGAGGAGGATCAGGAGTATATATTTCCTCACCCTTATACAATCGGCAAGCTCTGAAGTATGCTCCAGAATTTCTCAAATACAAGATCCGGATCCCCACTCCCATCCAACCGGTGCAGCTGCATCTCCGTGTGGGCGAAGAGGGAAAAAGCCCGTTCGTATCCGGAGAGAATGTCCTGCTGTATATCCGATCCATCGTACAGCTCCAGACCATCCTCGGAGCGAGTGAAGAGGCGCTGCTGACTCATTTCGACGGGAGTATCGAGGAAAATCACATGCCGGGGCAGGGGAAAGGAACGGTTCAGGGCTGACACGAACTCAGGATCGCAGTCCAAAGACTGATAGGCCAGGCTGGAGAATAGATAACGGTCGCACACGACCAGCTCTCCTCGCTGTATGCGGGGTACAATCCCTTCGATTTCCTGATAGAGGTGTTCGGTTCTGTCAGCGGCAAACAGGAGAGCTACGGTATCCGGCTGGGCGGTCAACTGTTTTTTCAAAATCCCGCGGATTGTCCTGCCCACGGGACCCTGGGTGGGTTCTCCCGTACAGAAGTGGGGAATACCCAGCTCTGCGAGTTTAATCTCTGCCAGGTGAAGCTGGGTCGTGGTTCCGGAACCGTCGAGACCCTCCAGGACGACGAAGTTTTCCAATACGGTTGACTGTGTACGTTTACTCCCCGATTTCATTTCCCAACCCTGGACGAAAAATTAGATCCTAAGCATAATCAAAACCAGAGTTTTTGTCATGATCTTTCTGCTTGTGGCCTTGCTGTTTCATACTGTGACACCAGTTGCAGCCCAGGAGTCGAAGGGGGGCGGTACACTTCAGCTTCCCGATGTGACTCTCCTTGGCGAGTATACGGTGTACCTGGCAACTCCCGAGCCGAAGTTGCCCGGCTTGCCGGCCGTAATGGGAATGAGTGATCGACGATTCGGATATCCGCGATCCATCGTCACGCTGATCCTCGCGGACCCGCAGGCCCCCGGAATATACTGGCTTACCATACCCCCGTCTGCGGCCGCTCCACCCGGGGTGCTGCCTGATCCGGACACCGAGGCAGAGCCGGATCGGTCTCCATCCTACGCCGGCTGGCAGGCAAGGGTTGATTATATCCCAGGGACTTCTGCGCAAGCCGCCCTGATTGCAGCCCGCTCTTCGAATGTTTGGGATCTGTCCGCGCACCTGTCGTTTGGTTTGGCAGACGGCTGGTTGACGAGGGAACTGAACGCGCCGACAAACCTCCTGTTCGGGGTGGAGGCCCGGCGCAGGACCCAGGCTCTCCGTATCGATACCGCGGTCGGGGGAGGAGCGTTTTATCCTCCAGGTTCGTCTCCTCTGTACAGTATAGCCCTGAGCGCCGAACTGCATGGGCAGGAGGGTCAATTCCGCTGGCGGGAGGAAACACGCCTGAATGGGAGCAGTCAAGCGGGCGGGGGTATCCGGAGGGGAGGTGTCGAGCAGGATCTCCTACTGTCTCTGGTGGGTTCTTGCTACGATTTGTCGCTGCAGGCCAGTGCGATCCTTACCGGTGGGCCTCCTTCCTTGGCCGCGGAGGAATATGGTGCCTTTAGCCTCGAGCTTGGCTGGCTGCATCCCCGTTCCCTTGTGCACCTCTGGGCCGGTGCAGCCGCTCTGTACTACGACGCCTCACCGGGAATCTATCCGAGCGGTGGCCTTCAACTTTTTCCCACGAAATCCTTGTCCCTGGTTGTACGAGGGGCTCCCTTTCTCCGCATGCCGGTAAAACCGGATTTCTACGCCGTGCTGGCGGATTCGGGACTGCCTCAAATCGAGGTAGAGGGAGGATATTCCCTGCTAGCGGAACTGCGTCTAAATCCTTCCGCTTCCTTCGGCGCCTCTCTTTCCTTCGAGTGGCAAAAGGGTCGATCCTATTACTTCGATGCGCCTGAGTTGCTATTTGGGGACGTCAGCCTGGGGACGATCATCGGGGATCTGATCTGGCAAATCCGGCAGGGACGACCGGGAATCAGAGTTCATCTTACCGGTCAGGTGGGATTGTCCTTTCCCCTGACAAGCCGAAGCTGGCAAGACCCCTTGTCGAGCTACGCCGGGGTTGTGTGGACGGCTGACTTTCACAAACTCCCCGTAGAGTTTATAATAAAGGGGCTGATCGGTGATTTTGCCGATGACGGCTCTCTGCCATTTTTATTCACAGATTGGGAAATCGTATCGGGATTGATGACCAGCATAGAAGGAAACTGGAGGATAGGAAAGCGCAGTACTGTGTATACGGGCTTGGAGACGTTTCCCCTGGAGAATTTCAGATATCGCATTCTGATAGGGTATGGCATCCGCGGCTAGCAAAACCAAGTATCATCACCAAGGGAGCATAAATTGATCTCATTTCTCGTTCAGGGCGGGGTCGTTTTGATTCCGATATTGGCGCTTTCGGTCATAGCCGTCGCCCTCATCATTCAAAAAAGCGTCTTCTTCATCCACATTCGAAATATGAATACGGACTTGGGAGCCTACGTTATCGATAGATTGAGGGCCGGGAAAGCCCGACTGGTTCTGGATGAGCTCGAGGGGATGAACTGCCCCGAAGCTCGAGTCCTTCTGGCGGGGCTGCAGGCCCGCAAAGCGGGACATGCCCAGGAATTGATCAGCCTGTATATGGAATCCCAGGCCATGCGCCGGGCCGACGAGCTGGAAAAGTTCGTTCCCTATCTGGCCAGCATCGCCAATCTGGCCACATTGCTCGGGCTGCTCGGTACTGTGACGGGAATGATCGTATCGTTTCTCAACCTGAAAGTGTCGGGAGTATCGGACCCGGCACTCCTGGCCGGAGGTATTTCTCAGGCCCTAATAACAACGGCAGCCGGGTTGACCGTGGCCATACCATCACTGCTGTTCTTTCATATCTTCCGTCAAAAGGTGAACAGAACCCTTGCGCGAATGGAGATCGCCACATCGGAACTTCTATCCTTCTTTTCCAGACAGACGAGGACCAAGAGTACCGCCTAGCGTATGGACGTTGACTTACCTCCTCTACTGATCCTTCTTGCCACTCTTCTCCTGCTGTCGGCGTATTTTTCCGGATCCGAAGCAGCCTTCTTTTCTCTCAGCACTCTGGAGCAGGATAGCCTGAAGAGGCGTTCCACCCCGAAGCTGGCCCGGATTCTGTCGCGTATCTTTTCCTCCCCCGATGACATCCTGATCACACTGTTGACGGGAAACATGTTTGTCAATGTGTTTGCCAGTTCCTTGGGGGAGGCGATCGGCGAACGAATCTTTCCCTTCGATACCGAGCTTTTTTCGATCGTATCGATGACCGTGCTGCTTCTCATCTTCGGGGAAATGACGCCCAAGAACCTGGCAGTACGCAATGCTCAAGTCTTCAGCCGATTCAGTGCGGTCCCGCTCAATTTTCTCTTTGTTCTTATTGCTCCTATTCGCTGGTTCTTCAACCTGTTCAACAGATTGATCAATGTTCTCCTGCCCCACAGGGAGGCGGAGGATCAGCAGTACAAGCACAGCATCATTCGTTCGGCGGTGCAGATCGGTTTCAAAGAAGGAATCCTCGACAGGTCTGAGATGGATCTTGTGGAATCCTTCTGCGATTTCAGGGAGAAACAGGCCGAAGAGGTGATGTTCCCAAGAACGGAAATCAAAGGGATCGACGTGTCCAGAAGGATCTCCGAAGTGATCGAGGACACCGAGCTCATGGACGCTTCCGGCAACGGGTCGCTGCTGCCCGCTTTTGATCAGGATCTGGACCATCTGGTCGGCTATGTTGCACTTCGCGATCTATTGCCATACAAGTTCGGATTTAAATCCGATGTGCGTCTGGCGGAGATTGTCAAGGCTTCGATCAGCGTTCCCTCCACAAAGAACTGTGCAGACCTGTTGGTCGAGATGCGGGAATCCAATTCGGAAATGGCCGTGGTCATCGATGAGTACGGCGGCACCGCCGGGGTTGTCACCTTCAAGGTATTGATCGAGCAGTTGTTGGGGTACTTCTATCCATCAGTGGAGAAAGAGATCGTGGAGCTGTCTACCGGCACTTACAGTATCCCTGGACACCTCAAGATCGAAGATCTCTCCGAGCTTCTTGAGCAGGAAATCCTCAGCCAGAGTCATACGGTCGCCGGATTGATCATAGACTCCCTTGGTGAGATACCCGTCGCCGGTACCAAGCTGGTCATCGAGAAGATCGAGTTCACGGTACAACGGATCAGCAAAACCAGGATCCTGGAGGTGGAGGTGAAAAAACTTTGCCACTGACCGTCATGATCATCCTGATGTGCACGATCAGCGCGGCGTTTTTCGCCGGTTTGGAGACAGGATTGCTGGCCGCGGATCAGCTGACCCTGTATCTGAAGAAGGAAAAGGGTATTTACTATGCCCGGGCTGCGGATTTCCTTCTCCTCAAACCGGAGCGGCTGCTGGGAACCACCCTGATCGGGACGAACATATCCGTGGTTAGCGCAGCCATCTTAGTGGCAAGCACTCTGCGGGAACAGGGATTCGAATCGGCCGCCTGGTTGGGAAGCCTGGCTTTGACTCTTTTTCTGCTGATCTTCACCGAGATCATCCCTAAATCCTTTTTCCGCAGACGTGCCGACACGATCGCCGTTCGCCTGGCACCGGTGCTGGTGATCTTCTACTTCCTTTTTCTGCCCTTGACAATGATTCTGAACGGTATCGTAAAAGCAATCCTGCTGTTCTCCAATCCCAAGGCGAAGCGCAGCAAGCTTCCCCAGTCTCGAGACGATCTGCGTCTGCTCGTTCGTCTGGGATCCAGAGAATCGGGCTTGGACAGAACGGAGCACAGAGTTTTCGAAGATATCTTCGATTTTCGTACCACCCTGGCCCGGGAAGTCATGATTCCAATGCACGAGTACCCCGTCTGCGCCAGCACGGCAACAATCCAAGAGGCGGTGGAGATCAGCTACACCAACGGAATTCGATTTCTACCGGTATTTGAAGGGCGGGCGGATAATATCATCGGCTATTTCAACGTCGAGAGCCTGCTGCGGCTCGATTTGATGGCCAAGAGGAAGCGGGGGATTCGGGAGCTGATGAAGCAAGCCGTATTTTATCCGGATGTCAAACGGATTCCCGATCTTTTCCTCGAGATGAATCGACGTAAGAGCGATGTGGTTTTTCTTTCCGACGAATACGGGGCCGTATCCGGGTTGATCACGCCCGCCGAAATCGCCTCGGAAATCGTCGGTTTCGTTCCCGGAGAGGTCTTTCAGCAGGCTGAGGATATCGAGGTTTTGGCACCCGGCCACTACATCGCGGCCGGGGTCGCGGACATCGAAGACCTCTACCACGAGACGGGGATCCCCCTGAAAAAGAGCAACTACGACACGGTGGGCGGATTTATCTGCGAACAGCTGGGCAGGATTCCCGAGATCGGCACAACCTACAAGCATGGGGGATTCCTGTACACGGTGCTGGAGAGGGACGAGCGGCACATAATCAAGATTGAAATCACTCGAGGGGACGCTGATGCGATTGAAAAGAAGACTTGAGGATGACGGCGGTCTGGTTCTTACCCCCCTTATCGACATGGTATTTCTGGTTGTGATTTTTTTCATGTTGAATACAACCCTCTCCATCAATCCGGCAATTACGGTGGAGCTTCCCGAAGCCTATACCTCCCAGGCTGTATTGCAGGAAGAAATCGTTGTAACTTTAGCGGTGTCTGGGGAGATTTATATTGGGAAACAAACCGTGCTCCGGGACCGCTTCGCCGCGGAACTGAAAAAAGAGATGGTGCGCCTTCAGCGTACCGATGTGATTCTGCAGGCTGATGAGTTGCTGCCGTACAGAGATGTGGTCGAGATTATGGATCTGGCCAGGTTGACCGGAGTGGGATCGATCTCGCTGGTGACGGCGCAAAAGAGCCTTCCGGAATGAGAGAAAACTACCGGCTCTACCTCCTCGTTTCCCTGGCAATTCATCTCTGTCTGGTTCTCCTGTTGTTCTTACTGAAAGGGCCGCAAGCTCCGGAGCTGATTCCCCGGCGCGTGGTGATAAAGTTTGCTCCACCCCTTGAGCGCAGTCCTTTGGCGGTTTCAGCGGAGCAGACCCGGCTCCCCGATCTTGAACCCCGGGAGTTGGCAGGGAGCCTGCAGATGCAGGGACCGAAGACACTCTCCGTGCCGGGTACCGGAGCTGCTGGGGCGGCGCTTCACGAGTTACGGGATACCGGGGGCGATCGCCTGCGCTACACGGCGGAGGAGAAACCGGTTCTACCCAAACGAAGTATTGCCGTTGCACCTCCGAGACCGGAGGAGCTTCTGGCCCGGGAAATAGGGACTCTCGCTCCACCGTCGCCGCTGCCCGAGGAAAATGGAATTACCCGGGCCGGTGCGCTAGAATGGAAAGGCAGGGAGCGGAAGCTTCTGAAAACGGCTGGGATTCCGTTCCCAGACATACTTCTCGAGGAGGGCTTGGAGGTCGACGTGGCGGCTGTCTTCAGCGTTGCACCCAGCGGGCAGGTCATCGAAGTGGATATTGTCCGCAGTTCCGGCTATGCTTCGGTGGACAGGGCCGTCGAACGGGCTCTTCTGAGCTACCTCTTTGAAGCCTCCGACGGTACAAGAACGGATGTCGGAGAGATCCAGTATCGATTCAGACTGGAGCGCAGCGATTGAGTTCGGATTCGATTCAATTTAAATGGCGTTTTCTTGAAATTCTCATCCTTCTGATAATTGTTACTCTTGGTACGCTCTTCGTACACCAGGTCGGGACCCGGCTGGACCGCAGAATGGAAGAGCTCAAGACGGAAGTCCTCCACATGCTGGAAGCCAAGATCGGGCGGAAAATCAGCTATGAAAGTATGTCACCGTCGGTTTTTGGTTATTTGGGCATTCGAGAGCTGGTTGTTTACGGCCGGAACGATCCGAAGGAAGTACTGCTGCGAATAAATCGGGTGAAGGTGTATTATAATCTGTTCCGATTTCTCTCCACCCGGGCAGCCGTACTTGCGCTGTCGGAAATTCAGATAGCCAATTCCGAGTTCAATATCGACTATGGCCGGGACCGGGAGCTGTTGGATTTACTGGATTCCCTGAGAACGGGCAGCGGCATCACCTCGAACCGCAACTTTTTCAGGCAGAGTGACGGCGACCGCCGGGAGGAGGAGTTCCCCCAGATAGACATCAGTGGGAGCAATATATCGCTGTGCTACACGCACGGGGATTGGCAGTTAGAGGTAACGAACCTCTTTTTTACTGCAGAGAACCAGGAGGACTTGTATGAGATCGGAGTCCGCGGTTCCATCGAAGTGCAGCATGCCAGAAGGGGAACGCCTGTTCCCGCCTGGCTGTCTACCCGAGTAAAGATAAACGGCAGCCTGGACAGATTTTTTACCTGGTCGGACCTGGCGATCCGGATCTACAGCCTTTCCACGGAAACGATCGATTTAAAGCGGCAGACCCTCCAGGTTACCTACGACTTCAACAGTCTCAACGTTAGGAAAATCCAGGACCGAGCTCCCCTGGATATCCAGGTCCTGTACGATACGGCGAGCAAGGACCTGAGTTTTCAGTTCACCGCCGAGCGTTTCCAACCGGCCAGTCTTTTTCAGCTGACAGGACCTCTGAAGCGCTTCAGTCCTTATCTGTTGAGCTCTGTGAGTTCCTCGGGATCTGTTGCCGTGAATCTCGACGAACATAACCTCCGCTATTCCGCGGACCTGCAGATCGAGCTGCCCGAGGAGGTCTTGCCCTTCGATGTGTCGGTGCTCAGCCATATTACCGGCAACGAAGAGATAATGTACCTCAATCCATTGGTTTTTGATACATCCCGAGGCAGAGTGGAGTTCCTCGGCAATGTCCTGGTCAAGAATCTGATGCCCTCCGGTCTGCTCCGTATCAACGATCTAGAGCCTCTGGAAGGACAGAATCTCAACGCAACCTTGAACATCGAGCGGGGCGTCCAAGCCGTCTCGATAGAGGGGAAAGCTCTGAGCCTGGGGGAGACGCTTTTTGATAGCTTCACTTTGAACCTCGCACCCGAGGGAAGGAATGTCGGGTTCACCGTGGCTGCGGTCTTGGAAGGAGCTCCTGAAAGTGGTTCCTTCGCGGCGGCGGGGGAGCTTAGTTGGGAAGCCGAGCCAACACTGCAGGCGGAAGCCAGCCTGAACCGGATTCCCCTCAACACGGTCTACAGGCTGCTCATTCCGGAACAACGGATATCCCGGCGACTCGAACAGCGGCTTCGCCGATATACGGTTTCCGCAGCCGCCGGGGCGACGACGGATTTTTTTGATTTCACCCTGTCCGCCGAGCAGGTTGAGGTACTCGAGGAAGATCAACCGGACAATACCCTCCGCTTCGCCGGGAATATTACCGGCGATAATGTGGAGATCACCGATATCCGTGCCGAGTGGCAGGGATACTCCCTGCGGGGTGATATAGCAGCAGAGCGGCTGGAGGAAAGCACGGAACTCAGCTCTCTGATCTGGTTTGAAGATGTGCCGTATCAAGTCGATTTGGTTGTCTCGCCGGGGAACTCAGTGCGAATCAGCGGTTCTTATGGTTTGGAAGGATACTATTCCTTCACCCGGACGATAAATCCGGTTCTACTCTCGGGACGGATCGCTCAACTGTGGGGCAACTCCTTCCAGCTGCGCAGCGAGAATCTCCCTGTTACCCTGAAACGAGGCACGATGTATGCGTCCCTGGATGTGGCGGGACTGATAGACGGCAATGGTTCACCCTATGCTACCTCCTCGATGATCCAGCTTCGGAATATCCCGTTTTCCACAGCCAAGAAGAACTCCCTCGAACTGGCCTTCGAGCTCTACGATGACAGATTGTCCCTGAATAGTATCGTCTACCAGGATGGGATTTCCGAATTAAACGGAAGCGGTACCGCAGATCTGGAAGATCTGGTGCCGATCAAAGCGAACGCCTCCATTCGTCTGCACTCGCCCCAGGGCGCAGAGCTGTACAGCTCCGATGCTCGGATCGACGGCGCTAAGATCGAAGGTCAGCTGGAGTTCGCCCGGTCTCCGATCCAGCGCTTCGGCATCGAGGCGGTGAACGGCGACATCTCCGGATCGATCGCCATCGACGGCACTCTGCCGAGGCCGGATTTGAAGGTTGTTCTCTCCCTGAACGAGGGTAGGCTGAACCTTGACCCCTTGGGACTGGAGTTGAGCGCTGTCTACACGGAAGAATCGGTTGAGCTCAGCTCCCTGAACGCCTCTTTTCTCAGCCACAGAATCGAGGGCGGCAGGGGGAGTCTCGATATTGCGAGCGGTGCCTACGAGTTTCAATCCCGCTACCGGGCCGACTACTTCGAGCAGATCGTGAATGTACAGGTCGATTTGCGGGGAAGCATCGGCGGGCTTCCCTGGCCATTGACCCGGGAGAGAGTTCTGGAGAACGACATAAACGGTCTGCTTACCTTGAGCGACATAACCGTGGACCGCCGCAGCGTGCCGAAGTGGTTGGTTGCACTCCAGGGCGAGGGGGGTGTTCTTTCCTTCGACGGCGGCCCAAGCGAGTCCATTCACGGCACGATCAGCCGGGACGGGAGCTTCACCCTCGATCTCCTCGACCCTCTGCCGATACAGGGTAAGGCACGGGGAACGGTGCTGAGGAACCAGCTGGAGTCGGATTTCACCGTCACCGCCCTGGACATGCGGATCATCAACACGTTGACCCCGGCAACGGATATTTTTACCTTTACCACGGGAAGCGCTCAAGGGATTCTGCGCATTATCGGTCCGATCAACGATCCCGATTGGATCGGTTATCTGGATGTGGCCAATGCCGAAATGGAGTTTTCGCCTTCCCCCGACACGGTCAAGCCGCTCAACGCCCGTCTTATTTTCGATGGGAAAAGCTTCAGTTTGCCCCGTACCACCTCGTTCAGCGGAGATACGAAAATCGAAGGTGAGGGGTTTTTCTACATCGATCACTGGAGACCGGAAGGGGTCGAATTGATTTTCTACGCCGAAGAGTATCCCGGAGTTCACGTCAGTTA
The DNA here is from genome assembly GCA_964495755.1 of uncultured Spirochaetaceae bacterium. Classification (GTDB taxonomy): domain Bacteria; phylum Spirochaetota; class Spirochaetia; order SZUA-6; family DRHE01; genus JAFGQJ01. Next base: position 12,225 of record CAZBXU010000083.1, read on the forward strand.
CCCCTTTGATACGGTCTTTGTAGATGGCTATGCAACCGGTGCGGTTCGCGTACGATCGGACTCGACAACGACCCGCCTGGACGGAAAAATTCGGGCAAACTCCTGCAGGATAACCCTTCAGCGTCAGGAAAGGGACCAACCCGTATCGGAGGGACGACCAGCGATTCCCCTGTCTGTGGATATGGATATATCGACGGGTAGAAGCGTGGAGTTTTACTGGCCGGCTATAAACTTTCCGATCGTCCGCACCTATGCCAGACAGGGTGAGCATGTAGCGATCTACATCAACGAGGAAACGGGTGAGTTTTTCATGAATGGGGAGGTAGAGATTCGGGGAGGCGAGGTATTCTACTTCGACCGCAGTTTCTATCTGAAACAGGGAAGCATAGCTTTTGAAGAGACCTTGGACGAGTTTGATCCGTGGATCTACGCCTTAGCTGAAATTCGGGAGAGAGACCTCACCAACGAAGAGATCAAAATCTTTCTCGAGGTAAACAACAAACTCAGCCTGTTTTCCCCCCGATTTTACTCCGAGCCCTCGCGGCCGGATGTGGAGATCCTAAATCTGATCGGGGGCACGATTCTCAATCGCTTCGAACAGACAGATTTTGGAACGGCCGCAGTGATGTTGACCAGCGACATTATCGGGCAGTTCGGCATCCTAACGCCTTTCGAGAGGGCCGTCCGGAAAGTTCTGAACCTGGATCTGTTCACCGTTCGCACTCAGTTCCTTCAAAATGTTCTATTGGGCAAGATTCGGGGCGAGAATTTGGTGGAGAATAACTTTAATCCCCTTGACAATACTACCCTGACTCTTGGAAAGTATCTGGGAACTGATCTGTTTCTCGAGGCTTTGGTGCGGTTTCAGAATGTGGACGAACTTACCAGCTCGAGCAACATCAGAACGGAAGGAGAGCTGAACCTGGAGTGGGTAACCCCCTTCTTTCTGCTCGAATGGACATTTACACCCACCCATCCCGAAAACCTGTTCCTTTCCGATAACAGTATCGGGTTGAGCTGGAAATACTCGTATTGAACAGACCAGGAGCTAACGCGAACATGACAGCACACATCGACACCTATACAAACTATCCGGGCGATCGTCGCGGCCGGCGTTGTGCAGGCCTGCTGCTCGCTGTTGTTTTTATTCTCTGTGCTTTACCCCTGTCGGCTCAGGAAGAGTGGTACATGGGCAAACCGATCGCAGATTTCACCTTCATCGGACTGGATACAGTTTCCGAGAACGAGCTGCTGCCCCTGGTGCGGTCCTATATCGGCACGGAGTTCAGTCTGGAAGTTTTTTGGGAGATCCAAGAAACCCTCTATGCCCTCGACTTTTTCGAATCGATCGAAGCCAATGCCGAACCCGGAGACGATGCTCGAGAGAGCGTAGTCGTCGAGTTCACGGTGCAAGAAAAACCAACAGTGGAAGAGGTAGTGTTGGAAGGAAACAGGCGTCTGCGCAAGGGGGAAATACTGGAAAACGTTCTGATAGCTCCGGGGGATATGGTGACGGAAATCCAAGCCGCCCTCGATGCCCAAGCCATAACGGACCTCTACCTGGAAAAGGGATACATCGATGTTTCGGTGAAGGCTGTCCTCGAACCCGGGGAACAAGAAAATACGGTGATCGTGATGTTCATTATCAGTGAAGGGTCGCAGACGGCGATCAAGTCGATCATCTTTTCGGGGAACGACTTCGCCTCCGAAGGAACCCTGAGACGACAGATGAAAACCAAGCCCCAATCCTTGTTTTCCAGCGGAGTGTTCCAGGAGATGAAATTCGAGGAGGATCAGCAGAAAATTCTCGATTATTACGCCGAGCGGGGCTATATCGACGCCAAGATCGAGGACGTACAGCGTGCCATCGAACGGGATGAAAAGCAGGGCAAGAATTTCCTGATTATCACGATTTATATCGATGAGGGCCAGCAGTGGACCTACGGCGGTATGGATTTCGATGGAAACACTATTTTCACCGATGAGACGCTGCAGGAGCTGGTTCGCCAGCAACCGGGAAAAGTACTGGATAAGATCAGGCTCGAGGCGGACACCCAAAGAGTGGCGGATCTGTATTATGAAAATGGATACATCTTCAACCTAATCAACCGGGAGGAGCAGCGGGACGCAAAGAAGCAGGAAATCTCCTACACGATTCGCATCGTGGAAACGGACAGGGCGCACATAGAGAACATCATCATCAAGGGTAACGAAAAAACCAAGGACTACGTGATCTACCGGGAACTTCCCTTCGAGGAGGGAGACATTTTCAGTAAGGCCGAGGTGCTCCAGGGGCTGCGCAACCTCTACAACTTACAGTACTTCACAACGGTGCAGCCGGAGACGCCTCCGGGGAGTGCGGAAGGATTGATGGATCTGGTGATCAATGTGGAGGAGGGCAGCACCGCCAACATCAACTTCGGGGTCATGTTCGGTGGTGGAGACTACCCGATCTCGGGGATGCTCAAGTGGGAGGAGAAAAATTTTCTCGGCAAGGGACAATCCCTGGGTGTGAATGCGGAACTGTCTACGCTTCGTCAACTGATCTCCCTGAGCTTCGAGGAGCCCTGGCTGCTCGACCGTCGCTGGCTGGGAGGGGTGAGCTTCAGCTTCGAGCATGCCATCGTCCCCAATGTGGCCCAGGACAGCCTCTTCCCCATCTTCAGCGGGGATGAGGAAAACGCCGTACCGGACCCGTATCTGGGCTACTGGGTCGATCCGGATACCGGTCTGCCGATCGATGACACCAGCCTCAACTGGGATAACCGGGTCACCGACTACCAGTACGCCCTGGGTCAGGGGGAGTCGATTCTTGATCAGTACCTCATGGACTACACGATCTGGAAGTTTTCCCTGGGCTTCACCACGGGCTACCGCTACTCCACCCCCCTCGGCTGGCTGGGGATACGGTCGGGAATCAGCACCAGTATGGAACAGATCACCTACGACGCCGATCTGTTCCGGCCCTTCGACCCGGTGCTCCGGGAGGGCAACGATGCCTGGAAAAATGTGAACAAGCTGGGGGTAACCCTGTACTGGGACAAACGGGACTTTTTCCTCAATCCCTCCAAGGGATTCTACATCGCCCAGGGAGTCACCTTTGCCGTGGGTTTCCCATTGGGGACCCGGGAGTTTATCCGTACGGACTCGACCCTGGAGGGCTTTCTGACTCTTGTTGACATTCCCGCCTTCGAGAACTGGAACTTCAAATTGGTGCTGGCGGCCCATTCCTCCTGGTCCTTCATCTTCCCCCAGTTTTGGCGGGAGGATACAATCGCCATTACCAACGACCTGTTGTACGTCGATGGTTGGAACATCGCCCGAGGCTGGCCGCTGGAGCGGGACTTGAAGGCGTTGTGGGATAATCGTCTCGAGCTGCGCATGCCGATCGCCGAGCAGCTCCTCTGGTGGGTGTTCTTTTTGGACGGGGTAGCAGCCACTCCGGAAATCGTCGATTTGAAGGGGATGAGTCTGGATGATTTCAGATTCAGCGTCGGCGGGGGATTGCGGTTTACCATCCCTCAGTTTCCGATTCGTCTGTACCTGGCCAAGCGCTTCCGATTCTCGGATGGAAAAATCGTGCCCGAAGCGGGGGATCTGCCCTTCTTAGGCACGACCGTTGAATTCGTCATATCCCTGGGCGGAGACACATTCTTTTAGGAGAAGATCATGAAGAGAGCCGGCATAAGGTTACTCGTACTGGTTTTTATGGTTCTTGCCGGGCTACCCTTGTTTGCCGATCGGATAACCAAGGTAGGAATTCTGGACATAGAAAAGGTCTACGCGGTTTATTTTCGAGAGTCCAAAGCGGTGAAGGAGCTGCAGCAGCTGCGTGCCGATGTGCTGCGGGCAATCAACAGGATCGATGAGGAAATTCTTCTCTTGGAGTCCCAGAAACTGGATGCGGAGGGCAGAGGTGACGGGGAGGCTGCGTTGCGGTTGGATACCGAGATTTTTCAGAAGCAGCAGTATCGGGATGACTACCGGAGAATCAAGATGGACCAGATTCGCAAACGTTCGGAGAACCTGTATAAATCCGACGAGTTTCTGGATGAACTGCTCCAGGCGATAGAGTTTGTCGCCGAAAGTGAAGGTTTTTCTCTAGTGCTGAACTCCAGCGGCCAGTTTTCCCAGTTTTTCTTCTTCTACACAAAAGAGGTGGATATCACCGAAATGGTCATTCAAGAGCTGATGCGGCGGGCCGGGCAGAGCTACAACGGACAGTAAGAATGAGCAGGATCCTGGCGGTTGATTTGGGAAGCAAACGAATCG
>CAZBXU010000084.1:0-16478 GCA_964495755.1 uncultured Spirochaetaceae bacterium
TGGTGCTCTGCTTCTTCGGAGACGGAGCGAGTCACCAGGGCTCCTTTCACGAGAGCCTCAACCTGGCCAAGATTTGGAATCTCCCCATCGTCTACATCTGTGAGAACAACCAGTACGGGATGGGAACCGACTTCCGCCGGGTATCCTCGGTTGCGGATTTTTCAAAAATGGGGGTTTCCTACGACATTCCCGGCTCCCAGGTGGACGGCATGAATGTGTTGAAGGTCCACGCAGCGGTGAAAGAGGCCGCGGACGGGGCGCGGAAAGAGCATCAGCCCAGTTTCATCGAAGCGCTGACCTACAGATACAAGGGACACTCCATGAGCGATCCCGCTACCTACAGGACCAAAGAGGAGCTGGGGGAGTACAAGAATCAGGACCCGATCCTGATCCTGAAGGCGCAGATGCTGAAATCCAAACAGCTCAGCAACGAGGAGTTCGACAAGATCGACGTCGAATGCAAGGGCATCAGTAACGAGGCTGCCCAATTTGCCGAAGACAGCCCACAGCCGGCGATCGAAACGCTGTACGAAGACGTACTGGTGTAGGGGAGGAGCGGGATGCCTGTTATTGCCTTTCGTCAGGCTCTGAAAGATGCCATGGATGAGGAGATGGCCCGGGATCAGAACGTCATCCTGATGGGGGAGGAGGTGGCCCAGTACAACGGCGCCTACAAGGTCAGCCAGGGCCTGCTCGACAAGTACGGTCCCGAGCGGGTCATCGATACCCCGATCACGGAAGAAGGGTTTACCGGCGTGGGGATCGGAGCCGCCATGGTGGGCTTAAGGCCGATTGTGGAATGGATGACCTTGAACTTCTCCGCCCAGGCATTCGACCAGGTTCTGAACAACGCCGCCAAGTTGCGTCACATGTCCGGAGGTCAGCTCAACGTGCCTATCGTCTTCCGTGGCCCCAACGGTCCGGCGGAATACCTCTCCAGCCAGCACTCCCAGTCCTTCCAGGCTTTTTATAGCCATATTCCCGGGCTCAAGGTGGTGGCCCCGTATACTCCCCACGATGCCAAAGGGATGCTGAAATCGGCGATCCGGGACGACAACCCGGTAATATTCCTCGAGAACGAGATGATGTACGCCTGGAAGGGGGAGGTGCCGGAGGAGGAGTATCTCGTTGCCCTCGGCAAGGCGGATATCAAGCGCACCGGGGAGGAGGTAACCCTGATCAGCTTCTCCAAGCCGATGCAGACGGTTCTGGAGGCGGCCGAGGTGCTGGAAAAGGAGGGCTACAGCGCCGAGGTGCTCGACCTGCGGTCTCTGCGACCGCTGGATGAGGAAGCGGTCTTTGCATCGGTGGTCAAGACCAACCGCTGCGTCATCATCGACAACGATTGGCCCATGGCCAGCTTCGGTTCCTACCTGGGCTGGTTGATCTCGAAGAACTGCTTCGACAGTCTCGACGCCCCTGTGGAACTGGTGGCCATGGAGGACGTACCCATGCCCTACAACCATAACCTGGAGCTGGCGGTTCAGCCCTCGGTGGAGAAGATCGTAACCGCGGCCAAACGGGTGATGTATGTTTAGAGGAGAGCAAGCGGATGGCTGAGCAGGTATTGATGTTGGCCCTTTCCCCCACCATGGAGGAGGGAACGATAGTAAAATGGCACAAAAAAGAGGGAGACCCGGTCGCCCAGAGCGATATCATCTGCGAGGTGGAGACGGACAAGGCTACCATGGAGTATGAAGCCGTCGACGAAGGTACTCTGCTCAAAATTCTGGTTCGCGACGGCGGACAGGCCAGGGTAGGGGAGCCCATCGCTGTTGTGGGTGAACCCGGCGAAGACATCAGCGGGATGCTGAAAGAAGCGGAGCAGAAACCTGAACCCGATGCCTCGGAATCCGCTGCCCCGGAATCCGCCGTCCCACAGGTTAAAGCAGCGCCTGCAGGTGGAGCGGCAGGCGCCGCGGCAACGACCCCTTCCGCACCTCAGGTTCCGGCGGGGGAGGTCAAAGCCTCCCCGCTGGCCCGAAAAATGGCTACGGGGCACGGCATCGATATTCGCGTCCTACGGGGAAGCGGTCCGGCGGGGCGGATCGTAAAGCGGGACATCGAGAATGCTCTTCGGCGGGCAGCCTCGTATGGTCCGGCGGCAGCGGTCGGGGTCCAGGGGCCGGCAGCAAGCGGCAAGGATGAGCGGATTCCCGTGTCGGGAAAACGGAAGATCATTGCCCAGCGCTTGGCCGAGTCCAAGTTTTCCGCTCCCCACTACTACCTGCGGATCGACGTGGATGCGGGAGCAATGATGGCGGCTCGACAGCGCCTCAACGCTCGCCTGCCCAAAGACCCCGCGGGGAAGGTATCTCCCAATGCCTTTCTGATCAAGTTCGTTGCCGAAACTCTAAAGAAATATCCCGTGGTCAATTCAAGCTGGCAGGGCGATGCGATCCTGCGTTTCGGGAAGATCGACATCGCACTGGCCGTGGCCCAGGACGACGGGCTGATTACGCCGGTGGTCCGGGATTGCGGGTCCAAGGGAATCGTTCAGATCGACAGGGATCTGAAAAACCTGATCGACAAGGTCCACAACAACAAGCTGACTCCGGATGAATACAACGGAGCTACCTTTACCATCAGCAGTCTCGGCACCTCGGGGATCCTCGAGTTCACCGCCATCATCAATCCCCCCGGTTCGGCGATTTTGGCTGTGGGGCGGATTCACAAAGCTCCCGTTGTTGGAGACGACGGTGCGATCGGTGTCCGCTCTCAGATGATGTTGACCCTGTCCTGCGATCATAGGGTCATCGACGGTGCAGTCGGGGCAGCCTTTTTGTCGGATCTGAAGGCGTTTATTGAATATCCAATAGATCTTTTGTACTAAGGAGACAAGCATGGCCAATTACGACTACGACCTGTTGGTTCTCGGAGCCGGACCTGGAGGTTATGTAGCCGCTATCCGGGCTACCCAACTCGGAATGAAAGCAGCGGTCATTGAAAAGGATAAACCCGGTGGGGTCTGCCTGAATATCGGCTGCATTCCTTCCAAGGCACTGATTCATCAGGCGGAGCTCATGCACTGCGCAACAGAACTCGAGGCGATCGGAGTCAAGGTCGACGCCTCCGGGTTGGACTACGGCAAGGTCTTTGCTTTCTCCCGGAAGGCGGCGGACATGTTATCCCGCGGTGTAGCTTATCTACTGAAGAAGAACAAGATCGACCTGATCAGCGGGGAGGGGGTAATCACCTCGGCCCACGAGATCGAGGTCAAAGGCCGCGGAAAAGTCACGGGCAAGAATCTGCTCATCGCCACCGGTTCCAGGCCGCGTTCGATTCCCGGTTTTGACTTCGATGAAAAAACGGTGCTCTCCTCAACCGGGGCGCTGATGCTCGAGAAGCTGCCCAAGAGGGTCTGCGTTCTCGGCGGCGGCGCCATCGGCGTGGAGTTTGCCCACATCATGAACGCCTTCGGTGTGGAGGTACATCTGGTGGAGATGCTGGATCACCTTCTGCCTCTGGAAGATGAGGAAGCGGTGGATGTGCTGCTGCGCGCGTTCCAGAAGAGAGGGATCAAGATCTACACCTCCACTAAAGCCACCGGATACAGGAAGAACGGCAAGGGCGTAAAGATCAGCCTGGAGGGCAAGGGGGGAAAACAGGAACTCGAGGTGGACCAGGTCCTGCTGGTCGTGGGCAGGGTGCCCAACACGGATGGTATCGGGCTGGAGGCACTCGGCATCAAGCCGGAGAAGGGCTTCATCCCGGTGGGCGACTACTACCGGACCTCGGTTGAGGGGGTCTATGCCGTCGGCGATGTGGTCAACTCACCGATGCTGGCCCATGTAGCCTCTAAGGAAGGGGAGATTGCCGCGGAGCACCTGGCGGGCCATCAGACCCCTGTCAAGCTTGACCCCAACGCTATACCGGGAGCGGTCTACTGCGAGCCCCAGCTGGCCAGCTTCGGATACACGGAGAAGGCGGCTAAGGAAGCGGGTCTGAAGTTCGAAAAGGCGGTGTTTCCCTACCGTGGTGCGGGAAAATCTGTGGCTATTGGCAAGCCCGACGGGCTGCTGAAGCTTCTGGTGGGAGCCGAGACCCGGGAGATCCTGGGTGCCCACGTGGTGGGCGCCCAGGCAACCGAGCTGATCCATGAAATCCTGCTGGCCAAGACTGCGGAGCTCCTTCCCGAGGACATCGCCGTGATGATCCATGTCCATCCCACCCTCTCGGAGGGGGTAATGGAGATGGCCCGTATGGCCGAAGGCTGGGCCATCCACGTCTAAAGCGGATCGCAAGCTTCAGTCATGAGCCTGATTGATTTATCCGGACAAACCGCCCTGATCACCGGGGCCGCCAAGCGGGTCGGCCGGGTCATGGCATCTTCGTTGGCCGACCGGGGCGTGAACATCCTCGTGCACTACAATACCTCCCGGGCTGAAGCCGAATCTCTGAGCGCTGAGCTGAAAAGGCGCGGCGTCGGCGCCTGGTCGCTTCAGGCCTCTTTGGAAGATCCGGATCAGATCGAGGCGATGTGGCGGCGGGCACTGGACTGCGCACCGGGGGGACAGATTTCCCTTCTGGTGAACAATGCCTCGATCTTCCCTGAGGATACCCTGAGCAGTCTCAGCTCGGAAAGTTTGGAAAAGAATCTGGGCATCCATGCCCTGGCACCCCTGCGGTTGATCCGACTCTTCGCCGATCAGGAGCAACCGGGTTGTGTCGTCAATCTGCTGGACAGCCGGATCGGCGGTTACATGAAAAGGCACGTCTCCTACGCCTTGAGCAAACGCATGCTCTTCAGCCTCACCCGTATGCTGGCCCTCGAGCTCGCTCCGCGGGTACGGGTCAACGCCGTGGCTCCGGGGATGATTCTCCCACCGGAAGGGGAGAGCGGGCAGGAGCTGGAGCGACTGGCCGGCCGGGCTCCCCTGGGTCGCTGGGGCGAGCCGGAAGATGTGGCCAACGCGGTGATCTTTTTACTGCGAAACGACTATCTCACCGGCCAGGTCATCTTTGTGGACGGGGGTGCCTTCATCAAGGAGGACTTGTATGGATGAGTACCGCGACAGGATCTATCTGGAAGGTTTGAGGGTTGCCTGCACCATCGGCGCCCGCCCGGAGGAACGGCGCCGCGGCCAGGAGATCACCATAGAAGTCTGCCTGCACGTGGATCTGGAGGAGCCGGGGCGCAGCGACCGTCTCGAGGATACGGTGGACTACAGCCACCTGGCCGGCGAGATCACGGCCATGGCGGAGAGCTCCTCCTTTCAGCTGCTGGAGAGGCTGGCCGAAGAAGTCGCCGCCCTCTCCCTGGCTCATCCCAAGGTGGAACGGGTCGAGGTCAAGGTGAGCAAACCTCACGCACTGCCCAGGGGCCGGGCCGCGGTCGTCGAGATCCTCCGCGACCGCAGCTCGAGCAAACGCCCGATGGGATTCGGCCGCTTCGTTTGATTAGCGACAGGATTGCCTAACAGCTTCAGATACCGGCACGATCAATGGTGACTACGTAGATTGACGTCCCGCCAACCATCGTTGAAATGATTTTTGACTTTCCATCGAAGGTACTCCGTCTAAAAGCCCGGCAATACTGATATCTTCATCAAGATCAGGCCAGTGAATACCCTCACCTTTGCCGATAAGACGCCAATTGTTCCGTTCATCTGCTGTACCCTGTAACAACCGCGGAAACCAACTTAACGGGACTGATATGGTTCTGCCATCATCCAGATCGACCGTTAAAGTATCATCAGTGATCCTTACGACGTGCGCCAAGGTGGTTTCATTTCTCGTGACAAAAGTACTCATTCCACCTCCTCAGCAGTAGTTCCTGCTTGTCCCCAATAATCCTTAATATTTTGTTGATCTCGGTTCTGGTATATCCATGACTATCCTGAAGCCGAACAGGATCGAGCCAAACCTTTGCCGTATAATCGCCACGTTCAATGTGAATGTGCGGTCGCTCCGGCCGGTCACTCGAATAGAAAAAGAACCGATAACCTTCGATTTCAAGAATTGTAGGCATTTTCCTACGGTCCTATCTTCAATATAGCGGTTCAAAGATTGGTTTGCAATCCTCCGCGACAGTAGAAAAGCCGCGACCGCAGCTCAAGCAAACGCCCGATGGGATTCGGTCGCTTCGTTTGAAGCAAATTTTTTGTTGGTGTTTCCCCATCTTTCCCTTATAATCGCTGAAAAGACCGCCTTTGGGTGTTCAGCATGATTTAGCGGTTCAGATTACGAGTACTGCTTCTCCAGCCCGGCGGCGGGAACGCCGTTCGAATCCCAACCCCGCTTCTGATAGTACAGGTCTAGAAGCCGCTCAAAAACCTTTTTGTCGATCACCTGTCCGGCGGTGGGTCCGGTTTGGACCGGGCTTGAGTGTACTTTGTGGGGCATGGTATCATCTGCACGACTCATCCCAAGACGGGTGTTGATCAGGCGGGTCAGATCGTAGATCCGGTTGGATTTTTCCAACAGCTCGGCGAGCGTCGCCGATTGGCCGGTCACGGAACTGTAGAAGCGTTCATAATGCTGCTCGTTCAACCCCAGCTCGATCCAGGGTAGGCGGCAGACACCGAGCATATCGAAGAGCGGGCGTAGGGTCTGGTGGTAGATGACCAGTTCCACCTTCTCCTCGTCGGACCAGTCCTGTCCCAATTCGATCTCCTTGGCAATGGTCCAAGCCCGTGTATGATGGGCCCCGATATCGCTGGTGGCGTAGGCCAGGGCCATCGAGGCGCCGGCCCGGCTGTCGTAGGCGCTCTGCTCCAGGCCCTTGACCTGCAGGATCAGCTTGTCCATCTCCGGCCAGGTCTCGATGACCCGCAGAGAACCATCGGCCAGGATATCCCCGATCCCTTCCCGGTGGGCGATTTTTCGGATCAGTTCGAGGATCGCCTCTTCGTCTCCCCAGGTGATCGGCCGCTCATCCAGATCTTTGAGGCTGAGGATGCCTTTCTCATAGCCCTCGATCACCGCGCCGATCAGGTTTCCTGTGGAGATCGTGTCGATTCCGTACTCGTCGCAGGCCTGGGCTGCGTGGAGCACGGCGGCAAAGTTGTCGACACCGAGATTGGACCCCAGCATTGCGCAGGTCTCGTACTCCGGTCCTTCGACAACCGTGCCGATGTATTTGCCCTGCTTGACCAAACAGATATTGCCGCAGCACATCGGACAGGAGAAGCAGGCGCTGTCGCCGATCTTGTAGCCGTTCAGCATGGTATCGCCGTTGATCTGGCCGATCCGGGCGAAGCTGGCGTCCTTGAAATTGTAGGACGGCAGGATGCCCGCCGCATTGGCGTACTCCATGACGTTCATCAGCCCTTCCCGCTGCCACAGATCGAAGAATTTATGGTTTTGCATATAGGCGTAGGCTTTCTCGGCTTCAGCGATCAACCCTTTCAGATCGTGAACAGGAAGGTCTTTCGCACCACGAGCGGCGATGGCTTTCAGATTTTTCGAGCCCATGACCGCCCCAATCCCGGTGCGTCCGGCGTTTCGAGACCAGTCGGCATTGACGCAGGCGTAGCGAATCCGGTTTTCCCCGGCCGGACCGATGGCGGCCACGTTGATTTCGTGTGTGCCCAAGGCTTCCTTGACCATCCCTTCGGTCTCAAGGCAGCTCTTCCCCTTGAGCTCCGGCATGGGCAAGATCTTGGTCTCCCCGTTGTCGATCAGAAGAACCGACAGCTCCTCGGCCTTGCCGGTGATGCTCAACACGTCGAGACCGCTCTGGCGCAGCTCGACGCCGAAGCTGCCCCCCATGGAGGAATCCCCGTATACCCCAGTCGCCGGGGAGAGGCTAATGAAGGAACACTTTCCCGAGGAGGGGATGTACAGCCCGGTGAGAGGACCGGGGGCGATGACCAGCAGATTCTCCGGTCCCAATGGATCGACTTTGAAATTGTGGGCTACGAGATTGTCCCATACCATCTTGGCTCCGAATCCCCGCCCCCCGATATAGTCCCGAATGAAGGCCTCCTCCAAACCGATCTGAGTACAGGAACCGGCACTCAGATCCACGGCCAGATGTTTCTTGAAGTATCCCGACTTGATGCTCATAGCGCGCTCCTACAGCTCTTCCTTGCCGATTTCGGCATACTTGATAGTCTTCTTCTCGCCCTTTTCCATGTACTCGATCTCTTTCATGTGGGCGTAGCTGAGCACATTGTTCAGCCTCCTCGACTCCCCCAGCACCTGTTCGGGGATCAGACGCAGGGCCTTCTTGGGACATTTGACCACACATTGGGGTGTGCCGCCGCAAAGATCGCACTTGATGGGAGTGTCCACGTCCTCGTGGGCGTAGATGGCGCCGAATGGGCAGGCATCCACGCACTTCAAGCAGGAGATGCACAGATCCCCGTCCAGCTCGACCAGATCCTCGGTTTTCTTGAGTGCCCCCACCGGGCAGGCTTCGGCGCACACGGGATGTTTGCACTGGCTGCAGACGATCGGCATGCGGACAACCGGGTGGGGATAGGTAACCAGGACGCGGATGGCGCTTTTCTTGGGATTGTTCACCCCGAAATGCTCGACGGCGCAGACAAGCTCGCAGATCCTGCAGCCCGAGCATAGCTCGGGGATGACGGCCAGTCGTTTTGACACGGTACTACCTCCGCTCACCTCACATGATGATGTGTAGCTATTGTCCATTTTTCAGAGTCTGAGTCAAGGAGTGGATAGTGAGTTGAGGGCCAAACAAAACCGCCGGTCAATGGTTCAGTGGACCGTCAACGCATGTGACACCTACGGCCCACCTCCGGCTGTTCAATTCCGGGAACAACTGTGCCATGACCAGACGGAGAGCTCCGAAGCATGGAAGAGCCGCGGCAGTACCAAGCCATGTGATTTTTCAGTATTTTATGATAGTGAAACGAACATTGGGATACAAGTTTACTTTTCCTACTCTGTATACTAAACTCCACATGCAAGAAAATGGAGGGAACAGCTGAACCAGTGAAGAGCGTAGGATTTATCGGCGGAGGGAATATGGGCTTTGCCCTGGCCAAGGCGATCTCCGGCCGCTTTCCAGAAGCAACGATCCATGTCTGCGATGTCCGCAGCGAACGGGTGGCTCTGTTCGAGCAGGAGTTGCCCCGAGTGCAGGTCGCTGCAGGTCCGGGTGAGGTGGCTGAAGCGGCGGAAGTGGTTTTCGTTGCGGTCAAGCCACAGGATATTCAGACCGTGCTGGAATCGATCCGGGAGACGGATCGACTGGTGATCTCGATCGCCGCGGGTGTGCCTGTCGGGCGTTTGGAAGGGACTCTGGCCAGAGCCAGGGTGGTCCGGGTCATGCCCAACACTCCTTGCCTGGTAGGGGCTATGGCTGCAGGATACGCCTTCGGGTCCAGGATTCAGCCGCAGGACCGGGACGTGGTGAAGCAACTGCTCGGCGCGGCGGGTTACGCCGCCGAAGTGGAGGGAAAGCTGCTGGACGCGGTGACCGGCTTGAGCGGATCCGGGCCGGCCTTCGTTGCCCGGTTGATCGAAGCTTTTATCGAGATAGGCAGGAAACTCGGACTGGAACCCGAAGTGGCTCGGAATCTATCGATACAGACCTTTCTCGGCACGGCCAAGCTGCTGGCCGAAACCGGTATGGAGCCTCAGACCCTCGTGGATATGGTGAGCTCTCCGAAGGGTACGACCGTTGCCGGACGTCAAGTATTGGAATCCTCAGACTATGTGGGGGTGATCGAAAAGACGATACAGGCTGCAGCGGAGCGCAGCAAGGAGTTGGGACGATGACTGTACAGGAGCAAGCTCAGGCAGCCAAGAGGGCCAGCTTCCGTCTTGCCGGCGTCTCGACGGAGCTGAAAAACCGAGCCCTGGCAGCGATCGCCGAGGTTCTCGAACAGAATCGCAGCCGCATCCTCGAGGAAAACCGCAAAGACCAGAAACAGGCTGGGAAGAACGGTCTGAATGATTCACTGTTCAAACGCCTGGTGCTGACGGATCAGAAGTTCGATCAGGTCGTGGAGAGCGTGCGGGACGTAGCACGTTTGAACGACCCTGTCGGGAAGACCCTTCTTGTTCGAGAACTGGACAAAGGTCTGGTTCTCCGCAAGAATACCGTCCCGATCGGAGTGATCGGGGTGATCTTCGAGTCCCGCCCCGATGCCCTGGTGCAGATCTCCAGCCTCTGCGTGAAATCGGGGAACGTAGTGATATTAAAGGGCGGTTCGGAGGCCCTGCACTCCAACCGCATCCTCTTCGAGCTGATCCGGGAGGCGGCGGAGGCAACGGACCCGGTGTTCAAAGATACGCTTCACTTGGTGGAAACCCGGGAGCAGATCGGAGAACTGCTCGAGCTCGATCGCTGGATCGACCTGATGATTCCCCGCGGCTCGAACGAGCTGGTGCGCCGGATTCAGGAGAACACCAGGATCCCCGTTCTCGGTCATTCCGAGGGGATCTGTCATCTCTACGTGGACCGGGAAGCGGATCTGGATATGGCCGTGGAGGTGGCCTATGACGCCAAGTGCCAGTACCCGGCGGTCTGCAACGCCATCGAGACCCTCCTGGTTCATTCCGAGGCGGCGGAAGAGTATCTGCCCCGTCTTGCCGATCGCCTGGAGGGGGTGGAGCTGCGGGGGGATGAGCGAACCCGCGGCATCATCGAAGCGAGGACCGCCGAAGAGTCGGACTGGAGGGCTGAGTATAACGATCTGATTCTCTCGATCCGGATGGTGGATTCCCTGGACGAGGCGGTCGACCACATCAACACCTATGGAAGTCACCATACCGACAGCATCATTACCGGCAGTGAAGCCGCGGCCCGTCGCTTTCTCGCCGACGTGGATTCCAGCTCGGTGATGTGGAACTGCTCCCCCCGCTTCGCCGACGGTTTCCGCTACGGTCTGGGTGCGGAGGTGGGAATCTCCACGGGCAAGATCCACGCCCGGGGACCCGTCGGCCTGGAGGGACTGACCAGCAGCAAATACATCCTCGAGGGGGACGGTCAGATCGTGTCCGGCTACGCCGACGGGAGCCGGCGGTTCACCCACAGGGATCTGGGATGAGAATCTGTTTAAAGATCGGCACCGCTTTGATCAGCCGGGGAAACCGCTTGAACCACCGTTGGCTCAAGGGCAAGGTGTTGGAGATAGCCTCCCTGCATAACGAGGGCCACGAGATCGTGATCGTCAGCTCCGGCGCCGTGGCCGCCGGCATGGAGATCGCCGGTCTGACCGATCGTCCCACCCAAACCCTCAAGCTGCAGCTGATGTCCGGGATGGGCCAGATCCGGATGATGAAGTATTACAAAGACTACTTCAAGCCCGAAGGGATCCATGTGGCCCAGATCCTCCTCACCCATCACAACTTCGCTTCCAAGAACGAGGAAAGCACGATTCGGGCCATTATGGAGGCCTACCTTCAGGAACGGGTGATCCCGATCGTGAATGAAAACGACATGATCAACAAGGAGGAGGTGGAATTCAAGCCCGTGTTCACGGACAACGACATTCTCGCCGCCATGGTTGCTGTTCGGATCAAGGCGGATCTGCTGCTGATCCTCACCGACGTGGACGGGTTGTATCAGGGCAACCCGAAACAGGACAGCCGGGTCAAGCTTGTGGAGGAGGTGGGGGTCATCGATCGCTGGATCGAAGAGATGGCCGCCAAAGAAACCAATCCCCTAGGACTCGGCGGCATGGCCTCGAAAGTACAGGCTGCCAAGATGGCGAGCACCGAAGGCATCGACACCATCGTAGCCAACGGCCGCTATCCCCTTGCCGACGTTCTTGGCGAGAAAGTGCCCCGAACCTTGTTTCGCACCGTCGCCGCTTCCTCTTACCCTTCTTCATAACCCGGGAGCCGGGGACAACTGGAAGGAATGAAGGTGGAGAACCACAGAGAAACAGAAAGACTACAGGCCGAAGCGAAGCGGTTACGACGCCGGCTCGAACAGGCTGAAACCCTGGTTGAGCAGGAACGGACCAGGCTAACACAATACTTCGAACAGATACCTCTTCCCGCCTACAATGTCTCTCTAAATGCTACGATTCTTGATGCCAACAGAGCCGCCCTTGAGTTTTTGGAATACGACAACAAGCAGGACTTGATCGGCAAGCCTCTGTTAACCACTGTTTATGCGCCAGACTCCCGCAGCAAGGCCAAAGACCTGCTGAACAGATGGAGACGGGAGGGTTCCTTGAGAAATGAAGAGCTGCAGGTTCTAACCAGAGAGGGTGAGATCCGGGATGTCCTGCTAAACGCTGAGATGATTCTCGACCGAGAGGGAAAGCCGCAGCACAGCATCTCCGTGCATCTGGACATTACGGAACGAAAACGGACCGAACAGGCGTTGCGGAGCGAAGAGGAGCGCTCCAGGATGTATCTGGACATGGCAGGGGTTATTCTTCTGGCACTCGATAAGGAGGGGAAAGTCGTCCTGGCTAATCCGAAGGCTTGCTCGGCGCTCGGTAGGGAGGAAGGGGAGATTATCGACAAGAACTGGTTCGATAGCTTCATTCCGGAGCACGAACGCAGAGAGGTGCGTAGGGTGTTTCAGCAGCTGATGAGCGGAACCGTGGAATCAGTTGAATACGTTGAGAACCAGGTACTGGCTCTGGGGGGCAATGTCCGTTGGGTTGCCTGGCACAACACACTGGTCAAGTCCCGGGACGGGGAAATTCTAGGAACCTTCAGTTCCGGTGAGGATATCAGCGAGCGGAGGCAGACAGAGCAGGCTCTCCGGGATAGCGAGGAACGATTCAGAGAGCTGACAGAAACTCTACCCCAGGTTGTGTTCGAGGTAGACATTCGGGGAACAATCACCTATGCCAACCGGCGAGCCTTTGAACTGTTTGGTTATGTCGAGGAGGATTTCCAACGGGGATTGAATACCCTTGAGATGATCGCTGCCCAGGACCACGATCGAGCCAAAGCAAATATCGGGCGGGTAATGAGGGAAGACAAGCCGGATTCTACCGAGTACATGGCCCGGAGGAAGGATGGGAGTACCTTTCCGGTTATGATCCACTCGGCCGGCATTGTACGGGACGGGGAGGTGGCGGGTCTGCGGGGGATCATTGTGGACCTCTCGGAACACAAAGCAGCGGAGAAAGCGCTGAAGGAGAGTGAAGAGAGACTGCGCCAGTCCCAGAAGATGGAAGCGATCGGCAGGCTGGCCGGCGGTATTGCCCACGATTTCAACAACCTCCTGACTACGATCCTGGGATATTCGGAGATGTTGCTTTCCGAGGGTACGACGACGAAGGAAGCCTTGGAGTCAGTTCGGGAAATCAGTAAGTCCGCCCAGAGAGCCGCCTCATTGACCCAGCAGCTTCTGGCCTACAGCCGCAAACAGGTGCTCCGCCCGGAGGAGCTCGACATCAACGAGCTGGTGAAAAACATAACCAAGATGCTTCGGCGGCTGATCCACGAGAATGTCCGACTGAACACGGTGCTGGATCCGAAGATCGGTTGTGTTAAAGCGGATCCAGCCCAGTTGGAACAGGTAATCATAAACCTGGCGATCAATGCCCGGGACTCAATGCCTGGAGGTGGCAATCTGACCATAGAGACGCAAAATCTCGTGCTGGATGAAAGCTTCTGTAAGCTCCGTCCTGAGGTGGTTCCGGGGGAATACGTTATGCTCGCGGTCACCGACACGGGTTGCGGAATAGACAAAAAAATTCAGAAACAGATCTTCGAACCCTTTTTCACCACCAAAGAGCCCGGCAAAGGAACAGGTTTGGGATTAGCCACGGTTTTCGGAACGGTGAAGCAGAGTAACGGATATGTTTACGTCTACAGTGAACCTGGACTGGGAAGCACCTTCAAGATCTACCTTCCCGTAATTCAGACGATGAAACCGAAAGGCCGCGACCATCCCAAGGAATGGGCTGGATATGCGACTGATAGGACGATACTGCTGGTTGAAGACGATGAGCCCTTGAGGAAATTGGTATCTCAAATCTTGGAGAGGACCGGTTATACCGTCGTATCGGCTTCTAACGGGGAGGAGGCACTGCGCCTGTTCGATAGCCCCGAGCATACCGAGATCGATCTGCTCGTAAGCGATGTGGTCATGCCGGGAATCGGCGGCAAGGTACTCGCCGAGAAACTTCAGGCCCGGTTGCCCGGCCTGAAGGTACTCTTTATCTCAGGGTACCCGGATGAGGCTGTTGTGCACCATGGGGTGCTGGATGAGGGCGTGGCCTATCTACAGAAGCCGTTTTCTCCGAAGGCTTTCATCCAGAAGGTCCAGGAGATCTTGGCAGAAGAATAAATCCCTTTCCTATCCTTTGCTTTGACATCTTTGGCAGGACATAATAATCTGGTAACGTTCACGTGAACGTTGCCAGATGGAGTTGAGGCGATCAAACACGACTTTACCCTGCGGAAAATTGCCGTGCTGACCTACACATCCATCAACACCGTATCCCGGGCATTGAATCAGAAAGTATGCACGAGCCTGGAAAGATAGTTCTTGATTCCCGACTGGTAGTCCGGGGGTCGGTTAAGAAGCTGTAAGATCCGTATGGATTTTGCAAATAAAAATCATATAAAGGAGGAGCGTATGAAAAAGCTTGCGATCTTCGCGATTGCACTGTTTCTCGCCCCTGCAGTGGGACTCCTGGCCACCGGTACCCAGGAGACCGGTCCGGCCACGTTGACCCTTTGGTTTCCGGCTGGTGAAATTACCGCAACCTCGATGCCCCTTCGTGACGGCACCGACCCATGGACGGCCTTCGAAGCGGAGAACAACTGCGTCATCGACGTAGTCGCCGTCGACTATGAAACGATGAAGCAGAAGCTGCTCACTGCACTGGCCGGAGGCGCCGCACCGGACATCGGTATGATCGACGGTTCCTGGATGGGACAGTTCGTGAAAGACGGAGCCCTTGTCGAGATCCCTGCGGCCCACGCCAGGGAGTGGATGGCCGGTGTGTCTCCTGACACCAAGGCTCTCTCCGACTGGGGAGGCGGCAAGATGTACGGCTATTCTTCCTGGGGTGAGGATGCCTATGCCTTGACCTGGAACATCGAGATGTTTCAGGAGGCGGGATTCAACCCGAAAAAAGCCCCCGCGTATCTCGACGAGTTCCGCCAGTACTCGGACAAACTGGCTGTGCGGGAGGGTGGAGAAACCCAACGCGTTGGATATGCGATTCGCCACGCCGGCCACCCCCACGGGATCGTAGACAAATGGGACTGGTTATCCGTGTCTTCGGGAGTCAAGTATATTGATCCCCCCACAACCATCAGCGGCGGCAAAGCGGTATTTAATCTGCCCTCGGTCGTCACCGCTTTCCAGAAGGCTCATGACATGATTTATGTGGACCAGTCCACCTCCCTGGATTTCCCCGATCCTCGAGAAGCTCTGCTCAAAGGACTGGCAGCCATGCAGATCAGCGAGGTGATCAGCATCCAGGTCCGTCAACCCAGAGAGGCACCCAACCTGAAATGGGCCTTTGCCCCACCACCGGCAGCGGTTAGGGGCGGGAAATCCGCGGTTCATACCGCGGCCTGGCAGTACGCCGTGTTTTCACCTTCGAAGAATCAAGAACTGGCTTTGGAATTCGCCCGCTGGTTCAACAACAAGGAGAATGACTTCGCGCAAGCCAAGATGTACAAATCCACCCCGCGTTGGAACGACAACTGGAACAGCGAGCCCTTCGTTTCCGATCCTTATACCAAACAGTTCCTGGCCCTCCTGCCCTACGGACAGCCCTATCCCAAGCATCTGGCACTGCCCGGTGTAATGGAAGCTCTCGGCGCAGCGATTCAAAAGGTCTTGCACGACGACATGGACGTGGCAGCAGCCATTGCTGAAGCGGAAAAAAAGGCGAATCAAGCCATCGCTGCGGTTGAATAAGCTAGAGGCGGGACGAATCTCAAGCGGATAGAAGCGTGCGGGGACTTCCGCGTTCCCACCCATCTGTCTGACAAACCTATTCCCTTCCACCCGTACATCGGGTGGAAGGGATTCTTTCCCGGTACATTCCATTTTCCGTTGCGACTGAAGATCGCGATATGGTAGTGTGAGTATTGATGAGCAGATTTATTACCAGGATTAAAAAGCGCCGCTGGCACTATGCCTACTTGTTTATCTCTCCGGTGCTCGTTTTCTTCGGGCTGTTTCGTGTATATCCGTCGATTCAGACCCTCGTGTTCAGCTTTTTCAAGGTCAATATCATTGCTAAAAAATACGAGTGGGTCGGTCTGAAGAACTTCGCTTTACTGCTGCAGGAGACGGATTTCATCCGGGCCATTGCCAATACCTTTATCTATACCTTCTACATCGTGGTGTTCAGCGTGTTCATCGGGATGGTTCTGGCTTCGATGTTCTCCTCCAAGATGAAGTTCGCCGGCATCTTCAAGGCCATGTACTTTGTTCCCTTCATCACTGCAACCGTAGCAGCGGCGGTTGTTTGGGGCTATCTCTACGATCCCAAATTCGGTCTGTTCAATATGATTCTCAAACTACTAGGACTTCCCGGAAGACATTGGCTGACCTCCTCGAAGGAAGCCCTCGGCAGCATCATCATCTTCAGCATCTGGAAATACCTCGGCTACAACAT
>CAZBXU010000085.1:0-16417 GCA_964495755.1 uncultured Spirochaetaceae bacterium
CACCCTGGCCTACCAACTCGTAAGCCTGTCAAATGAGCGGGAGACACTGGAAAAGCTCAGCCGCCAGGGGGATCATTATGCTATCGTGGAAAGCAAGAGCGACGAGCTGCTGGAACAAGGGCTACGGGGAAGAGGCCCTGCTACTGCTTCTGGACTACAGCTTACAGCCGGCTCCTTCCTGCCTCCGTTGTCCCCTCCGGGGTAAGACGGCGTAACAAACGAATCGTTCGGAAGTACCGAGAGATCCTGCCCGAAGCGATCAGATGCGTGGAGAACATGACCTCTTCGAATATCTCGACCACGAAGGACAGCTGCCCGGCCCCGGCAGGAACGACTGCTGCCAGTTTGGACGTGTATTCCTGCGGCGTGTTGAAGAGAAAGTAGGGAATGCCCAAGGCCTCGCCCCAATGTAGCAGGGCGGCGAAGGCCCGCCCCACTCTGCCCATCTGCACTTTCTTTTGTACCGAAAGCCGCCGCGCTCTGCCGCGGCTTTTTGCCGATGATCTTTTGTCCTCTTTATCCTCGGCAACCGGCAGAATATGCCGTGAGCGGGATAGACGAAGCCAATGGGTCAGGCGAAGCCAGAGTCGGACAGAGAAGCTGAGGAACGCGCGGAGCTTCTTCACCGAGGCTTGGAAGGGCTTCAGCTCCTGTAATCTGTCGACAAAGTCCTGAGACAGCAGGGGGGAGACGAGAAAGAGAAACAGGCCGGTGCCCAACAGCGTGGTAACCAGACGCCGCAGCAGCTCGACCAGGAGGAGAGCCAGCGGGTTTGCCACGGGAAGCGGCTGCGTTCGAAGCATTGCGTTGTAGTAGTGCCGCCGGTCGATCATAACGTTTTGCAGGGCTTCTGTCAGCCCGCGACCTTCGGCGGGAAAGTGAAACAGGGAAGCGAGCTTCCGCAGCAGGGCGATCAGCGCCGAAAGGGGTAGGAGAGAAGCGTCTCGTGCCGCCAGAATCACCAGCCCGCCGGCGATTGCCAAAATAGACAGGGAGAAGACAAGCCGTCTTCGTTCGAAGCGCAGCGGGACAAAAACTCCACTTCCGAGCAGGAGCTGCTCTTCCACGAAGGTGTGGAGCATGCCGATACACAGCAGTCCACCGGCGGCATGCAGGGCGGCTGACAGCACACCGATGATCGTCGGCTGCCGCTTGAGCACGGCCGCAGCGATCAGCAGAGCAACGACCAGGAACTGGAAGACGATCACGGCGGCTTTGATATTTCGCAACACCCGAATGGTGAGTCCGGCCTGGTAGGAGGAATCTCTGAGGCTGTGGCGCAGACCGGATCCCCCTTTTCCCGCCAGGGCGCTCAATAAGATCTCCCGCTCGCGCAGACCGGAATGGATCCTGTTGGAAAACAGCCACTGCAGCAGGATCGCCGCCATCGGGTAGATCAAACTCGGGGAGAGATGAAAATCCGGCCCCGATTGAACCCTAAAGAGAACGAAGAGGTATCCAAAGGCTACGGCCAGAACTGAGCACAGCTCTCTGATGCGGGCTACAAAAGAGGCTCGTTCCTTGAACAGAAGGTTTCCCATCACAGCTTCTTCGATTCCGGCGGCAAGCAGCAGGGGCGCCAGGTGCCGGGGGAACCAGGGAATTTCGGGAAAGAGTACCCGTAGGAGCTGGTCCACGCTCAACAGGAACAGAAGGGGAAGGAAGATCGAGAGCAGCGGATGTATGGCCGAGCGGTACATCCGCAGGTAGCGTTTACTGATAGATAAGCTCATTTCCAAAATCCTGTACCGAAAGAATGCGAAACTCCCTTCCGTAGGTTTGCCTGTTCGAATGGTGCTGCTCTCCGAGCAGGAAGATCTCGACGCTGCATCCCTTCTCCCTGATCTGGCGTAGGCGGGCGCAGTGGAGCTCGGAGAGAGTGGGGGTGATCACCTCGAGTCGGGTACGCACCGGTACCTCGATACCGGCTGCGAAGAGAGCCTGAGTAAAATCCCGGCTGCCCGGTGCAGCCTCCATTTTTGCCAGCATCTCCAGCAGGGCGGTGGCGTGTTCATGGCCGCCCCCGATCTCGGCGACCGGGGCCGCCTCCCCACGATCGAGACGCGCCGAAGCGATCAGCCCGATCTCCTGACGCAGAGAGAGGAAATGCACCACCAGGGAGGCGGCCAGGGTGGCCGCCCGCTCGATCCGGTGGTAGCGGAAACGCATCGGATAGTCTTCGCTGTTCAGGTTGAGGAGAATCAGAACCGGGGCGTGAAGCAGGGGCAGATAATCCATCACAAACAGCTGGCCCGTTTTAGCGGAGGCTTTCCAGTTCACCCGCCGGAGAGCGTCCCCGGGCAGGTACTCCCTCAGGGAGCGGTAGCGAGTTACATCTTCGTAGACGCGGTTTTCCACTCGTATTGCGCCCGCCGGCAATCCCTCCGCGGTTTGTAGGGACAGTGGCAGCACTTCCGGATATACGATCAGGGTCTGGTTTTCCTTGGACTGTTTGCGGAACGGGAACAGACCCAGGGGGTCGCTGCCCTGGATCAGCGCAGGACCTACACTGTACTGTCCCCGGCGCTGGCTTTCGATCGGATAGTTCAGGATTTTCCGCTCCCCCGGTCTCAAGCTGATCAGGAAGTTTCCCGGTTCGGAGGCGAAGAAGTAGTTCGGTTCATCGAGGACATTGAGGTAGGCAACCGGGAGGGGACTGCGGTTTTCCACGATCAGGGCGATCTCCATGGGCTCGAAACGATGAGCCCTGAGCAGCGTATCCTTCCTGCGAATGATTACGTAGCGAGAGATGATGCGGGAGTAGAGGAAGGAGAGACCAACCACTACGATATAGAGCAGCGTGACGAATTGCAGGATCCGCAGGGGGAAGAAGAAGACAACAACGAGAAGAATCAGGAACAGAAGGATATGGGATGCCTTCACCGAACGGCCTTGAGGATCGGGACCTCCACTCGATCTATGGCTTCGGCCAGGAGCTCTTTCGCCGTGATTCCTTTAACCAGGTGCTCCGAGCGAACGATTACCCGCTTGGCACAGACCGGGATGAACAGTTCCTTGACATCTTCGGGGATCACGTAGTCCCGGCCCCGGATGGCCGCCAGGGCTTGAGCCCCCTTGTACAGAGCCAGAGAGCCCCGGGGAGAGACCCCCAGACGAAGTCGGTGCTCCTTCCGGGTCTGCTCCGTGATGTCGAGGATGTAGCCCCGCAGAGCAGGGCTGACGTGGACGTCGACCACCAGCTGCTGCATCGAGAGTACGGTCTTGAGTTCCGTGACCGCTTCGATATCCGAGACCGGGTGGGTAATCCGTCTCTGGCTCTCCAGAATTTCCTCCTCCGAACCGCGATCGGGATAACCGATCTTCAGGACCAGGAAGAACCGGTCCTTTTGGGCTTCCGGCAGGGGAAAGGTGCCCTCGAACTCTACGGGATTCTCCGTGGCCATGAGGAAGAACGGTTCCGGCAGGGGGATCCGCCTTCCGTCTACGCTGATCTGATTCTCCGCCATCGCCTCCAGCAGAGCCGACTGGGTGCGGGGGGTAGCCCGGTTGATTTCATCGACCAGGAGGATATTGCTCAGGATAGGTCCTTCCCGAAAGGTGAAATCCCCGGTCTTGGGATTGTACACCGAGACCCCCAGCACATCGGAGGGCAGCAGATCCGGGGTGCACTGGATGCGCTTGAACGTGCCCCCCAGGCTTTGGCCCAGCGCTCGGGCGGCGATCGTTTTACCCACACCGGGGACGTCTTCGATCAGAACGTGACCTCGGCACAGTAAGGCGATGAGCAGTTTTTCGATCGCCTCTTCTTTACCGAAAAAAGCCCTCTCCGTAGACTTCCTGATCTGCTCCGCCCAGTCGCGAACACGCTTCACGGGACTATTATACACGATTTTTCTTCCCTTGTGTGACTGGCGCTGCGGTGAGGGCTCCTTAATCCAGAGGGACAAAGGCCTTGTAGAGATGAAGAGAGCCGTGGATTGTGTATGGCGGCGCCGAAGCGGGGATCATGAGAGAATCTCCCTTGCTCAACGGCAGAGGATCGACGGCATCTATCGCTCCCTCACCAGCGAGGCAGATCATCAGCTCGATGCTTCCGGTTTTGGGATTCCTGTACGGGTGGTCGGGATGCACATGAATCTCCGCCAGGCGAAACTCCGCGGCGGGAGTCCGAAACACCCGCTGCCCGGGAATTGGCTGTCGTGACTCTACCAGTTGGACAGCTTTTCCCTCGAAACGCAGGATGGACAGTAGCTCCTCCACGTCCATGTGTTTCTGGGTCAGCCCGCCCCGGATCACGTTGTCCGAGTTGGCCATCAGTTCGATTCCCGTTCCTTCCAGGTAGGCGTGGAGTACCCCCGCTTCCAGAAACATCGTGTCCCCCGGCTGCAGGAGGATAAGATTGAGCAACAGCGGGGAGAGCACCCCGATGTCTCCGGGATACAGCTCCTGAAGACGTACGAGCCAGCGGGCGATCGGTGTTGTTGGGGTTTCGCTTCCTGCAGTGCCGCTCCGCTGCTCCTGGTTCAGCTGGCCGCGCGCCCAGTCGACGGCTTCCTCCAGGGCTCTTTCCCTGGTTTTCCGGTCCAGGCGCATCAGGGCGGCGAAGAAACGCTTCAGCCCAGCCGGGTCCGGATTTTTCCGGAAGGCGTCGAGGTGTTCCGAAATACTGGGAAACCCGATCGGGTGGAGAAGAGCGAGCATCTCCGGAATGGGGCGAAAACCGTTGAGGGCCCAGAATGGGGTGAGTGCGGAGGTAACTTCGGGTTTATGGTTTTCATCCCGGTAGTTGCGTTGAAAGGCGTCGAGAGGGATACCCAGCTCGTTTTCCCGGCGAAATCCTTCCCGCGCCTGTTTGAGGTTGGGATGGGCCTGGATGGACAGCGGTAGGGCCGCAGCCAGCACCTTGAACAGAAAGGGAAGGCGTCCTGAAAACTTCTGCGCTACCTCAGCTCCGAGTGTTCCCGCGGGATCCCGGGCGATCTGTTCGGGAAGGGGGATCTGTCCGCCCTCTTCGAGGAGAACCGTGGAGGGAGCTTTGGGGTGTGCCCCCATCCACAGCTCCGCCTGGGGTTTGTCCGCAGGGGAGGATTCCCCGAGGAGCTCGGGAATAGCGGTCCGCGAGCCCCAGGCGTACTCCTGAATCGTGTTGACCAGACGAAAGACTGCAGCCATTCCTTTCTTTCCTGCGCCACCTATAGTACAATAGCCGCCCGGGGCATGTCGTGGCAAGAAAATTCGTAATCGGGGTAGACAGCAGCAGCACCACCACCATCTTGTGCAAAGTCATGGCCTGGGATCGGGATGGAGGAATCTAAGGGTGAGAGTGGCAGAAATAATTCGCAGCCTGGTTCTCGAGAGGGGGGCCTGTACTCCGGTCCGACGGGCCCAGGTTGGGCTGATTTACTGCGCGGTTCAGCTGGAGACCGGCACCACCGGAGTAGCCTTCACCTTCCCCGGCCAGCGCTCCGAACAGCCGTGCGGAGGAGGGTTGAGCGGTCAGGGGCATTTGGCCGGGAGAAAGGCGGAGGAGCTGGTCGAGCATCTAGGCTCTGAAGACCTGGTCAGCTCGGCCCTTGCCCTGGCAACGGCGAACGCCTTGATCGCCGATTCTTCCATCGATAGTCAGGCAACCCCGGGGGATGTTCTGGACCAGTTGGACATCCGGGAGGGGGATCGCCTGTGCATGGTCGGCTGTTTCCTGCCGGTACTCGAGAAGCTGAAAATGGCATCGGTCCAGGTAACCGCCGTGGATCAGGCGGCCAAACCGGGGGCCGAGCCGGCGGAGAACAGCGAGCGGCTCCTGCCCGAAAGCCAGGTGGCGATCATCACGGGCACATCGATCATCAACAACACCATAGATACTGTGCTCGATTTGGCGGCGGGTTGTCGGGAGGTGGCGATTTTAGGACCATCGACCCCGTTGCTCCCCGAGGCCTTCCGGGGCTTGCCGGTGAGCTGCCTGTCCGGAGTTCGGGTGGATGAACCCGATGCTGTGTTTCGAATAATCGGTGAGGGCGGGGGTTTTCGTTTTTTCAAAGGTCACACCACCAAGCTGAACATTCGCGTGTCCGAAAATCCGGGGGACGAGAAATGTCTGAGCTTTTGCAGGCCGGATTGACCGCAGGGAAAACTCACCGCATAATAAATTTCTGAATCGAAAATAGGGGGATCTATGAAAGAGGAGGCAGGGCATGGATGAAAATCAAAAACTCCCGGTAAAAGTCAAGCTCGGTTTCGGTGTGGGGGATCTGGGGGGAAACCTGTACTTTACGGTGATCGCCTTTTGGCTGCTCAACTACTTCACAGATACGGTGGGCATTGCCGCCGGGATGGCGGGAATCGTGATTATGATCGGTAAGATTTGGGACGCGATCACCGATCCGATGATGGGGTATATCTCCGACAGAACCAAGAGCCGCTGGGGCCGCCGCCGGCCCTATCTGCTGTTCGGATCCTTTCCCTGGTTCATCGCCATGATCATCCTGTTCACCAACCCCGGGCTCAGCAATCAGACCGCCCTGTTCATCTGGGGTGTGGCGGCCTTCTGTTTCCTCAGCACGGCCTACACTGTGGTCAACGTTCCCTATTCCTCCCTGACTCCGGAGCTGACCAAGGACTACCACGAACGCAGCAGCCTCAACGGGTATCGGGCCGTGTTTATGGTTACCGGAACACTGATCGGCGCAGGCGCAGCCCTGCCTCTGATCAATGCTCTGCCCAACAAGAACATCGGTTTTTCCGTTATGGCTGCGGTGTTCGGCGCCCTGATGATGGGGGCATCCCTGATCACCTTCTCCTCGGTTCGGGAGCCGGTGCTTGATTCGGCGGCACAACCGAAGACGAGCTTTTTCAAGTCCTACCTCTACGTCTTCAAGACCAGGCCCTTCATCATCATTCTGCTGACCTACATGTTGAACCTGATCGCCGTGTCCGTGGTCAGCGGCACGATGATCTACTACTTCAAGTACATCCACGACAACGAGGCTCTGACTACGGTGGCCTTGCTGATCCTGCTGGTCACGGCCATGATCTTCATTCCCCTGGTCGTTCTGGTATCCAAGAAAATCGGCAAGAAGACGACCTATGCAGCGGGCATGCTGATCGTCGCCCTGGCCTGTATGCTGGTCTTCGCCCTTGGGCATGAACTCGGTATCCTTTTCGTTTTCGTGATGATGTTCGTGGCCGGTATTGGACTTTCCACCACCTATCCGATGCCCTGGTCCATGATTCCCG
Organism: uncultured Spirochaetaceae bacterium; assembly: GCA_964495755.1. Lineage (GTDB taxonomy): Bacteria > Spirochaetota > Spirochaetia > SZUA-6 > DRHE01 > JAFGQJ01. The sequence goes on from CAZBXU010000085.1 coordinate 7,195, forward strand.
ATACCGTGGAGTACGGCTACCTTCAGAGCGGGGAACGCCGCGAGGGAGGCTATTACGGCATCTGGACCCTGTTCAGCAAGGGTGGGCAGGGGCTGGCCATCGCGGTCAGCGGCTTAATCCTGCATGTCACGGGCTACGTAGCCGAGACCGCTCAGACCGGCTTGGCTCAGCTGGGCATCCGGATTCTGATCGGACCGGTTACGGCGCTTTTTTTCGTTGCAGCCGCGTTCATGCTCATCTTCTATCCCCTGAACGAGCAACGCTATCAGGAGCTGATGGACCAGATCAAGAAGATGGAGAAGGAGCGAAAGATCCAACCGGGGCAGTAGCGGGGTACCTTTACAGAAACCGGGATTTCGTTTTACATATGCACCCATGAACTTCGTAGAAAAAATCGATGACAGAGTAAAGATTCAAAGGGTGCTGGTCAGCGTCTATGACAAAGGCGGACTGCAGACATTCATACCGGAGCTGCTTCATCTCAATCCCGGGATAACCCTGTACTCCACGGGAGGAACCTTCCGGGTGATCTCCGATATCCTCGGTGGACAGGCGGCGGAACATCTGGTCGCCGTATCATCCTATACCGGACAGCCGGAGATGCAGGGGGGCCTGGTCAAGACCCTGGATTTCAAGATCTACCTGGGACTCCTGAGCGAAACCTACAACCAGGCTCATCAGGAGGATTTGGAGAGGACAGGGGCGGCTGCCTTTGACATGGTGGTGGTCAACCTCTACCCCTTTCAGAAAACCGTGACGGATCCGGAGGCAACCCCCGAGCGGGCTCGAGCCAATATCGATATCGGCGGTCCCTGCATGATTCGAGCGGCGGCCAAGAACTACCTGCGGGTTGCCTCGGTGGTAGATCCGGGGGATTACGAGTCGGTCCTCGGCGAACTGGAAGGCAGCGGCGGATATCTATCCCTGGAGACCCGCTTTCGTCTGGCTCAAAAGACCTTCTCCTACACCTCGGAGTACGACACGGCGATTTCCGCCTATCTCGGCTCCTGCAGACAGGATCAGTTGCGGAAATCTTATCGAGAGGTGCGAAGGTGAGTAAGAAAGACTTAAAATCGGCGTATCGCAGCATCACCCAGGACCACTTCCCGGACACCTTGGAGATCTGCTTCAGCCAGGGGGCTGAGCGCCAGTGCCTTCATTTCCAGCGGGTAACCTGGCGGATCGACGGGCAGGACAAGGGCCTGCGCTATGGAGAGAATCCCGATCAGGAAGCGGCCCTGTACAAGCTGGTGTCCGGGAATCTCGTTCTGGGGGAGGTTGAGAGTATTCAGCCGGGGCGCTACCTGGCCTCGGAGGTGGAGCTGCTGCAGTCGGGCAAACACCCGGGAAAGATCAACATCACCGATGCCGACAGTGCCCTGAACATTCTGCGCTATTTCCAGCAAACTCCCTGTACGGTGATCGTGAAGCACAACAATCCCTGCGGTGTGGCCCTGGGCGGCAGCCTGGCCGAATCCTTCCGCAAGGCCTACATGGCCGACAGGATCGCTGCCTTTGGGGGCGCTATCGCGGTTAACCGGCAGCTGGATACGGAGACGGCGGAGCTGATCGCCGAGCAGTACTGCGAAGTGGTGGTGGCTCCCGGATTCGCCGATGGAGTGCTCGATATCCTGGCCAGGAGAAGGAACCTGCGGGTGATGCGGATCGGAAACATCGACCGCCTGCAGGAGTTCGTCGGTACCCGGGCGGTGGACTTCAAGACCCTGATCGACGGGGGGCTGGTTGCTCAGTGGTCCTACGCGCCCCGGACCTTGACGGTGCAGGATTTCATAACAGCCGAGGCGAGCTATCAGGGCAGGGAGTACCGGGTGGCCAGAGCTCCGTCTGAAGCGGAGGCGAAGGATCTGTTGTTCGGCTGGCTGGTCGAATCGGGGATCACAAGCAACTCGGTGATCTACGTCAAAGACGGGGTGACCGTGGGTATTGGTACCGGGGAGCAGGACCGGGTCGGGGTGGCGGAGATCGCCCGGGACAAGGCCTACCGGAAGCTGGCGGACCGGATCTGCCGGCAGCGTCATAGCAAGCCCTACAGCGGGCTCGGGGAGGGAGAGGAAAAACAGGCCATCGACGGGGAAGTGAAGAAACAGCGGGGCGGACTGGTCGGCGCCTGTATGGTTTCGGATGCCTTCTTCCCCTTCCGGGACGGCGTGGATGTGGGAATCCGGGAGGGAATCACCGCGGTTGTTCAACCGGGCGGTTCGGAGAGGGATTTCGAAGTCATCGAGGCCTGCAATGAAGCTGATGTGGCCATGGTGTTTACCGGCCAGCGCAGTTTTCGCCACTAAGGGACCGGTGTGAAAAACATACCGGTGCTCTTTGTGGAAGGCCGATCGTTGGCCGAGGCCTATGAGAGGGCTCTGATTTCGCTGTACGAAAACGGAAGCCGTATCGCCACCCAGTACGACCAGGCGGGAGATCCCCTCAGCATCGATGCCACGATGAATATCACGGTGCTCGACCCTTGGGCGGATCCCATGATCCACAAGGCTTTCCCCGGGGGCATCGAGGATCTGCAGGAGTACGTTCTGGAGCTGACCGGGGTGAAGGACCACTGGGTCAAGAACATGAACGATCCTGAAGACACCCGCTGGGAGTACACCTATCACCAGCGTCTGAAGTCCTACGGCAGCTGGCGGGAGAAGGTTGACGGCGAGTCCGTGCAGGCGGGGACCTTTGCCATCGACCAGATCGAGAAGGTGATCGTCAAGCTGGTGGAGCAGCCCCATTCCCGGCAGGCTCAGATGATCACCTGGATGCCGAACATCGATTTCGACTGCTACGATCCTCCATGCCTGCAGTCCCTCTGGTACCGGCTGGTATTCGACGAGCGGGCGGTGGCCTGGCTGAACTGCAATGTGCGCTTTCGCTCCAATGATGCCTGGGGGGCCAACTTCATGAACATGTTCGGGTTCATCCAGTTCAACCGCCAGGTCATTGCCGATGAAATCGCTCGTCGAACCGGAAAGACAGTCGAGCTGGGCCGGCTGAACTGGCAGGCGGATTCCTACCACATCTATGGCAAGAGCATCGAAGAAGCAAAGGCCCGGCTCTTCGACCGTTTGCAGACCACCGCCTTCGAAGACCGTGTGTTCAATTTCCGCGATCCGATGATCCGGCAGATCTATGAGGAGGCTCAGGAAGGAGTGCTCGAAAAGATCAGGAACTTTGACAAGGAACATCAAGCTCGTCTTGTTGACCTCCCCAGTATCGAAGGGATATCTTAGAGCCCAGCATGTACGAACGAAACGTTTCCCAAATCGAAGAGATTGTTCAAAAGCAGAACAAATGGCGCAGCAGCACCCTCAACCTCATCGCCAGCGAGAACGTGCTGAGCGATCGAGCCCGCCAGGTCATGGGCTCGGATTTCGCCCACCGCTACGCAGAGGGGCATCCCGGCGAACGCTACTACCAGGGCACGGAACTGATCGACGAGATCGAGAGCAGGCTGAAGAAACATATGAAGACCCTCTTCCACTGTCGGCAGGTCGATGTCCGTCCGATCAGTGGAACCGTGGCCAACGACGCGGTGTTCAGCCGCTTCATTCATCCCGGAGATGTGGTAATGGTCAACTCCACACCGGGGGGCGGGCATATCAGTCATCATCGGGCCGGATCGGTGGGCAAATACACAACCAATATCGTGAATTTTCCCCTCACCGCTGACGGTTATCACATCGACGTGGAACGGACCATCGAGCTGATCCGGGCCATATCGCCCAAAGTCTTGATTTTCGGTAAGAGCCTGTTTCTGTTTCCCGAACCGGTGAGCGAGCTGGCGGAAATCTGCCGCGAGCGGAATATCACGACCCTCTACGACGGCGCCCATGTATTGGGTTTGATCGCCGGAGGCTGCTTTCAGAACCCTTTGAAGGAAGGAGCCCTGCTGATCACCGGAAGCGTTCACAAGACCTTTTTCGGCTCCCAGAGGGGAATCATCCTGAGCAACGTCGGGGAGAACGAGTGGCGGAAAATCGACAAAGGAGCCTTCCCGGGATCCTCGTCCAACCATCATCTCGATACACTGGCTCCCTTGGCTATCGCGGTGTACGAGATGATGGAGTTCGGCCAGGAGTACGCGAAGCAAGTCATTACCAACGCCAAGCATTTGGGTAAGAAGCTTCACGAGCTCGGCATAAAGGTTCAAGGGGCGGAGCACGGCTACACGGAGAGTCATCAGCTGGCAATGGACGTGATGGAATACGGCGGCGGCGACGAGGTAGCCCGGCATTTGAAGGACAACAGCATCGTCCTCAACATGAACCTGCTTCCCAACGAGCCCTTAGAAAACGTCTCCAATCCGGCCGGAATCCGTCTGGGAGTCCAGGAGATGACCCGTTTCGGTATGAAGAAAAAGGAGATGGAGACCATCGCCGAGCTGTTCAAGAAGTGCCTTATCGACGGCAAGTACGTCGGTGAGGAGGTGAAGGAGTTCCGCGCTCAATTTCAGCGAATACAGTACTCCTTCGATCAGTCTTCCGTGGAAATCTAAACAGCAATGAAAGACGTTCAGAACCAGCACGACGAGCGTCGGATCGAGATCCAAAAAGTCGGTGTAAAACACGTGAAGTACCCGATCGTTGTGCTGGATAAGAAAAATCGTACCCAGCAGACCGTAGCCACGATCAACATGTACGCCGATCTTCCCCATGAGTTCAAGGGTACTCACATGAGCCGCTTCATCGACGTGGTGAACGAGTACTACGTCGATATCTCCATGCACAATTTTTTCGAGATGTTGGGAAAGGTTCGCAAGCTTCTCGATGCTCGCCGGGCCTACACAGAGGTCATCTTTCCCTACTTCATTGAGAAGCAGGCACCGATCTCGGGGGAGCGGAGCATGATGGAGTACGTATGTGAATACGTGGGCGAGGTGAGTGACCAGTACGAGCATTTATACGTGGGAATACAGGTGCCCATCGCAACTGTCTGTCCCTGCTCTCTGGAGATCAGCGATCAAGGAGCCCATAACCAGCGGGGCATCGTTCGTGTGAAGCTGTTATTCGACACATTTTTCTGGATCGAGGATGTCATCAGCATCGTGGAGCAGTCCGGATCGAGCGAGGTGTACACCCTGTTGAAGCGGGAGGACGAGAAGTATATCACCGAACAGGCCTTCAAACGCCCGCGCTTCGTTGAGGACGTGGTGCGGGAGGTTACCCAGAAGCTCGAGGCAACGGGGGATTTCCGCTGGTTCAGCGTCGAGGCGGAGAACTTCGAAAGCATTCACAATCACAGCGCCTACGCCTACGTGGAACGGGGTTCGATCGACTAGGAGAAATGGCAGCTTCGGCGGTATTGAGGATAATCCTGGCTGGAGCGGCCGCGTACCTTCTGGGCAGCATCTGCCCGGAAAAGATCGATGCCCGCGGAACGCTTCCCGCTGCAATCACGGCGATCGTCGACTTGGGCAAGGGGATCGCCGCGGTTCTGATCGCAGAGCACCTTCTGAAGCTGCCCGCAGCCTGGTTGTTCGTACCGGCCTGGGCGGCGGTGCTGGGTCATATCTTTCCCTTTTACATGCGATTTCGGGGCGGCAGGGCAATGGCCACCGCGGTCGGTATCTATCTGTTCGCCTGTGCCCTGTCGATTGCAGAGGGCACCTTCGCCCCTGTGCAGATAGGCGCGGTCCTGATCGTCGCAGCCCTGGTATTTTACGCCTCCCGGAGCGGAGACCTGACCGGCCTGGTGGCTTTTTTCTTTCTCGGTATTGTCACCCCTCTGGAGTTGGGATTCAGCCCGCGGGGCCTGCTGATGTTAAGCCTCTCCCTGTACTGTTTTGCTTTGGGAATCCGCAATACAGTCATTCGCAGGCTCTTCGTAATCGATCCGGAGATCGAGATGAAGTGGTGGCGGGTCATCGCCAGGCCCTTTGCCCTGCTGTTCATTCCTATCGACTTGCTCTTTGGCAGGACTCCGCTGTTGCTTCTGATCGGCGGTCTCGGGATTGTTGTTATCGGGACGGACATCTTTCGATTATTCAGCCGCCATCAACTCCAGCAACTGTTTAAGAAAAAGGAGATCAAGCGTTTCTCCTCGATAACCAGCTTTCTCGTAGCGATCTTCATCATCTTTCTCGTGTTTCCCGCCGCGATTCCCTATCTGGGTCTGGCCTTCATCACCATCGGAGACATGTTCAGCAAGATCATCGGGATCAAATTCGGAAAGGTTAAGCTGTTTCGTGACCGGACACTGGAGGGGTCGCTGGGTTTTCTTGCCGGAAGCTTCATGTCAGGCTGGGTGATCTATACGCTGCTGCCGGTTCCCCTGTATGCGGCGATCGCCGGACCTCTATTTGCCGCCGCGGCGGAGCTGTTTTCCATGGATCTGGACGACAATTTCACCGTTGGGGTCATCACCAGCGGATTCCTCTTTGCCCTGCGCTATTTCTTGGGCGCCTGAATCCGCCTGTGGGAGGGTCGCAGGACCAGCACCAAAAGATAAACGATGCCGGCAACGATGATGATGGTTGCGCCGGCGGGCAGATTCGGCTTGTAGCTCAACGTCAGGCCTCCGACCATATAAACCCCGGTGAGGGCGGAGGCGAGGATCATCGAATGCCATAGCCGCTTGGTAAGGGAAGCGGCGGTGGCGGCGGGCAGGGCCAGCAGGGCGATCACCATTACAATGCCCACAACCTGGAGCAGGATGACGATGGTCAGAGCGGTCAGGCAGAGAAGCAGCACGTAGTACAGCTGCACCCGTACGCCCCGCAGGCGGGCGAACGTTTCGTCGAAGCACACCGCCTCCAGCTTGTGGTAGAAGAGAAAGCTGATCACAACGATCAGCAGATCCAGGGCACCGATCATCACCAGGTCGGTTTTTCGAACCATGAGGATGTTGCCGAACAGATAGCTCATCAGATCTTCTTTATACCCTGGGGTTCGTGAGATGAAGAAGATCCCTATAGCCATGCCGATGGCCCAAACGGCGCTCAAGACAGTGTCCTCACGCTGTTTGCCATACAACGTCACCATCCCGATAATGACGGCCGCCAGCAGGGCGGCAAACACCGCCCCATGAAGGGGGGTAATGAAGGCCAGGCCGAGACGGCGCTGCAGATAGATCGCAGCGCCCATGCCTCCAAAGGTGGTATGGGCAATGGCACCGGCGATATAGGTGATCCGGCGAACCGTGATAAAGCTGCCCACCACACCGCAGGCTACGGAAGCCAAGATGCCTGTCAGCAGAGCGTACTGCAGAAAGGGGAATTTCAGCAGATCCTGGACGAACTCAATCATATCTCTTCTCCGCTTCTGTGATCGTGGCGAACCAGGGCGATCTCTCCGCCGTACAGGTCCCGGATCATCTGCCCGGTAAGCTCGCTGGTCGGATGGGTGAACACGGTCTTGTTCACGCAGACAACCAAGCTTACGAATCGGGAAACGATGCCCAAGTCGTGGGAGACGAGCACAACGGTCAGTCTCTGATTCAGATCCACCAGTAGCTCGTACAGCTTGTCCGTCGCCAAACGGTCGACGTTGGCGGTGGGCTCATCGAGAAGCAGGATCTCAGGCTCCGTTGCCAGGGCGCGGGCGATGAGAACGCGCTGGCGCTGGCCGCCGGACAGCTCCGCGAAGGACCGTCGCCGGAGCTCCCCCAATCCCACCTGTTCCAGAGCGATGAGGGTCGCCTCCCGATCTTCCTTTCGGTACGGTCCGGTCCAGAATCGTCCCAGCCGTCCCATCTGTACCACATCGTAGACCGTAACCGGAAACAGAGGATCGAAGCGAGTGAACTGTGGAACGTAGCCCAGCCGGCTGCGTTCCCGCTCCGGGGCTCGGCCGAGAACCTGCACAGTGCCCCGGTTGGGCCGCAGCATGCCCAGGGCAAGCAGGAGCAGGGAGGTCTTGCCGCCTCCGTTGGGTCCGATAACGGAAACGAACTCGCCGGGATGGATCTCCAGGTTCACGTTCGTCAAGACCGGCTCGCTGTTGTACGAGAAGTCCACACTTTGAAACGAAATAATTGCCGTATTCATCATTCAAGCGCTTCGGCGATCTTTCGGGCCATCTCCCTCAGATTTTCTACGTAGTCCTCGGCCAACGAATCGAGAGGGACCACGACGCCCCCGATCGCCTCGGCAACGGCCTCGGCTCCGGTGCGGGAGAACTGGGGCTGGACGAAGATGATCCGTACCTGCCTTTCCCGGGCTCTCTCGATCAGTCGGGCCAACTGCTGGGCGCTGGGTTCACTTCCGCCGGTCTCCACGGCCACCTGCCTGAGGCCGTATTCATCTGTGAAGTACCCGTAGGCGGGGTGATAGACGAATATCTCCTGGCCCCGATACGGCGCCAGGGCCGCTGAGATTTCTTCGTGCAGGCCGTCCAGCTCTGCAGCCAAGTTCCGGTACCCTGCCTCGTACACCTCCCTGCCGCCGGGATCGGTCTGGATCAGAGCATCCCGTATGGTCTGAGCCTGGCGCATGGCCAGGAGCGGGCTCAACCAGGTGTGGGGATCCAATCCGTGCTCATCATGGTCGCCCTCCTCGATCTCCCGCAGCTCGATCCCCGCCTGGGTGTCGATGATCTTCAGTTGAGGATTGCTGCTGCGGATGCGGGGAATCAAGGATCGCTCGAAGGCGACGCCGATGCGAAAGTAGAGTTGTCCCCGGCTAAGCTGGGCCATCTGTTTGGGAGTCGGTTCGAAGGTGTGGGGGTCCTGTCCGGGTTGAACGAGAACTTCGACCCGGATCCGCGACCCCGCGATGCTCTGCACCAGGTACCGTTGGGGACCGATACTGACGAAGGCAATGGGTTTTCCCTGCTCGCTGGATTTCTGTCCCCCTGCCGGAGCGGAGAGGGGTTGGACGGCTACAAAGGCAATCCCGAGGAGCAAGAACATTCGCTGATTGATTCCCTTCTTCAATTTGTGCTTTTGGAGGAGCAGACCAGATACACCGCGTCACACTCCCCGCAATGGTCGATCTGGTGGGTTTTGCTGAAAGCGTCCCAGTGCCGCTTCTGTTCAGGAGTCATGATTCCCGTGCCCTGGCAGAGGGGACAGGCGTGATCCAGGGCGGAGAGGATCGCCGCTCGAATAAAGGCGGAGCGGTTGGGGAGGTTGCGAATGGCTTTGGCCAGGGAGGCCTCAGCCTTGAAGGTGATCACCTCGTCTTTGTGGGAACTCATGCTTAGGCTCCTCTGGTATTACTTTGTATTATACTATACTCAAAGAGACGAAGACAAGCAAGACGGGGAATCTC
>CAZBXU010000086.1:0-16139 GCA_964495755.1 uncultured Spirochaetaceae bacterium
TCACGCCTCTCCTCTTCGATTTGCCAGAGCTTTCCCTGCTCGTTTAGGACCAGATCGCCCCGTTCGAACTCGAATCGCCAGAGACCATTGTATGGTGTCTGCTCGCCCCGGCAGTCGTAGCTGCCCCGGTAGTTTACCAGGACTCCATCGGCACAGCGAAGAACTAGATGACAGACAGAGGGACTGCACCACGGACTATCCGGCGGCAGATAGTGGCGGCAAAGGATCTCTTCGATCGGAGCCGGGAGAAAGGAGATCAGTTGATCTAGATGGTGGATTCCCTGAATATAGAGAAGCGGGTAGCTCATCCCGCGCTCGTAATCGTAGCGGGGAGGACGATAGCGGTGAAAGCTGACCTCTACGCCGATCAGACAGCCCAGCCTGCCTTCCCGGATCACCTCCGCGATCCCCAGGAATGGTGCTTTGAATCGATAGTTGTGGCCGATCACCAAGATCAGGCTTTTTTGTCGAGCCAGGCGGGTGAGCTCTTCCGCCTGTGCCAGGTTTTCGGCGAAGGGCTTCTCCAGAATGCAGTGAATCCCAGCTTGCAGAACATCTTTGGCAATCGGATAGTGGAGGTGATTTGGGGTTACCACGATGGCGATCCGGTGAGTACCGCTGAGAAGGGCCTTCCGGTAATCGAGATAGCGCGCCCCATCCGGCAGCTTCAGTTGCTCGGATCTGGTGCGAAGGACTTCCGGGTCGACATCCGCCACACCGGCGAGCTCAAATTCAGGATGGGCTTGAACAGCCTCAGCCCAGGCCATGCCACGATTTCTGATACCGATTATCAGGGTGGGGTACATTTTAACCAACCGGGCTGTAGTGCTGGCGGTACTCCGCCGGGGGCTGTCCGACAAGCTTGCGAAATACCGTGCAAAAGTACCGAGGATTTTCTCCAAATCCTACCCGGCGGGCGACCTCAGCCACAGTGGCGTCGGGAAAACGATGAAGCAGATTCTTGGCCTCCTCCACCCTCAATCGAGTCAGGTAGTGTTTGAAGGCCTCCCCGGTCTCCCGCTTGAACAACTTGCTCAGATAATCCACATTGGCGTATATAAGAGTCTCCGCCAGCCATTTCAAAGTTAGCTCCGGCCGGGCCATATTCTCCTGTATCTTCTCTTTCAGCTTTTCCACCAGCCTGTTCTTCCTGCTGCTGAATAGGTCGAAATTCTTTCTGACGACGACGCTGCAGCACTCATCAATCATGCTCTGCAACTCCTCCAGTGTGTCCGTTTCTTCCACCCGCTTCAGACAGTCTATGTAGTGGTTCAAGTTTTCATATCCACTGTACCGTGCCGCGGTCAGCAGCAGGTCAATAACGGCATCACGAATGCTTCTCTTGGGCAGCTTCTGCACTCTCAGCTCCGACCAGAAAGATTGGACAGAGGCCTGATAGTCGCTCTCGTGGCCGCACTTGATGGCCAGACAGGCCTCTTCGATGTAGTACTGCAGGTCGCTCCGGTTGTAGCTCCCCGTTCCCTCCAGAGCATCCTGCCGGGTGATGACGCTGTCCTCTCCGTAGTAGAAGCTGTACTTTAATAGATTCCTGGCCTCTTCGTAGAGAGTGTGAATCGATTCCAGCGCTGCGCTGCCGCTCACGGCGACGGTGACGGGCTGGCTGTAGAAGCGTCCAAATCGGCTCTTGATTTCCCCGATCCTCTCCAGCAGCTCATGTGTTCCCATGTCCCTGATCACGACCGCCAGAGCCTCTTTGATGATGGTGGTCAGGAGAAGCCCCCTCGCCTCCAGGCAGCGCTGACAGATCAGCTGCAAGGAGAAAAGCTTTTCATAGCTCTGCTCCCCGGCAGGACTGAACAGCAGCAGGGTTGCGTTCTTCACCGACTCCGGAGGGATCCTGAAGAAGGAGAGATAAGAGCTCATCTCCCGACTGGTGTACATCTTGTGCATGATCAGATCGCGGAAGAACTGCTCCTCTATCAGGGGGAGGTTTCTCTCCATGTTCTGCTTGATATTCTCGATAAAGCTGCGTTCCTCCTCCTGCCTGGCGACGTCCGCGGACACTTCTTTCAGAATTTTATCGATCTCCGACATCTTTGTCGGCTTGAGCAGATAGTGGCGTACGCCGTACTGCATCGCCGTCTGAGCAAACTCGAACTCGTCATATCCCGACAACACGATGAAGCGGATATCCGGTTTGAGCTTCTGCGCCCGGCGGATAAGCTCCAGGCCGTCTATCCCCGGCATCTTGATGTCGGTGATCACGATATGGATTTCGTCCCTGCAGATCTTCTCCAAGCCTTCTTCACCGTTGGCAGCCTGACCGAACAGTACCAGGTTGTAAGTGTTCCAGGGGATCTTACTGGCCAGACCTTCACGGATGATCCTCTCATCGTCTACCAGCAGGACGTTATACACGACTCACCTCCGACTCAGGGTGGCGGCGGCCGCTTCGGCCTCGAGCTTGGCCACGGTAATCGTGACGGTGGTTCCTCGCCCCTGCCATGCATCGATATCCAGGCTGAACTCGCCGCCGTAGAACTGCTTCAACCGCTCATGGATGTTCTTGATCCCGATCCCGGATCCTGTGGCCTCGACCTGTCCGGCCAAAATCCTCCGGACCAGTTCTTCCTCCATTCCGGGACCGTTATCGCTGATGTGGATGGCCAGGCGTCCGTCCCGATCTTCAGTCCGGACGTTTACAAGGCAGACGCCTTTGCAGACCTCCAAACCGTACTTGATCGAGTTCTCCACAAAGGGTTGGAGGGTCAGCTTTGGGATCACATAACCGTTCAGAGACTCCTCCAGTTCGACCTTGAACTCCAGGCGCTCTTCGTAGCGTATTTTTTGTATCAGCACGTACTGTTTGAGTAGATCAACCTCCTCCTGCATCGTCAGAAAGATCTTCTTGGCATTGATGGATACGCGCAGTAGGTCGCCTAGGGCTTGCACCATGCCGGCGATCCGATCCTGGTTGTTCAGCTGAGCGATCCAGTTGATCGACTCCAGAGTATTGTACAAAAAATGGGGATTGATCTGGGCTTGCAAGGTTTTGTACTGGGCGTCTTTTATCAAGAGCTGCTTGCGATAGTTGTCATTGATCAGGTTGTCGATCTTGTCCAGCATGAGACCGAACTCGTTGTACAGGATTCCGATCTCGTCCTTCCGGGTGTAGCCGTTCAGGCTGAGCTTGGCCTGAGTGAAGTCCTCGGATTCTATGTTTTTCATTTCATCGGCCAGGAGGACGATCGGTCGTGAGATGTCCTTGGTGAGCCTGATGGTGATAAACAAAAACAGTAGAAATATCCCGGCGCAGAACAGGGGGAAGGCGGTGTTGAAGACCTCGACGTCGCGAAACAGGGAGTCGTAGGGCACCACGCAGAGATAGGTCGCGGTCTGCCACGGGGATCCTATGAAGGCCACAAAATACTCTTCCCCCTGGACACGGAGGATCTCGAACCCCGATCCCGTGAGTCGCCCGGCCTGCTGCGGGATCTGTTTCACGATCCCGTTGGAGGCGTAGAGGAGCTGTTCCTTTCCGAAAAGTCCGATCTCCAGGTCATAGTCCACGGGATAATTGACCACCCACTGTTTGAAGCGCTCTTTCCTAATCACGAAACAAAGGATGCCCATCTGCTCCAGGCTCAATCCCGCCACCTGGCGGATCCTGCGCAAGTAGTAGAGGGTATCATTATCGCTGTCCGTCTCTATCCATTCCCGGGGCATGTCCGAGGTGAGGAATCTGCCGATTCGCTCGGGGGACACGAGAGTCTCCAGCTTCGGATAGTCATTGCGGCCGTTCACCACCCTGCCCCGGTTGTCGACTGCATAGATGCACTCTACATACAGCACGTTGAAGTAGTTGATCAGCTTGTTTTTCAGGTCCTCGCTCAGGCTGTACCAGACAACGGGGTTGGTCTCCCGATTCATCCGGCCCATCCTGTCCTGTACGTAGGGGTCAGTCATCAGATTGTCGGAGAAGTTTTCGAAGTTCTCGAGCTCCGTCTCCACGGTTCTGGCCATCAGACCGAGGGTTTCGGAGAAGGCCTTGTAGAGGAGCCTGTTGTTTCGTTCCTTGAAGATAAAAAACATCAGAAAGCTGAACACCACCACGGTGACGATAATCAGGCAGAAGGTGACAAGCATCCTCACCCGAATGTTGAAGCTGAGGGTTTTCATCGCTGTTCAATTATACCACGGCAGGAGCACATAACCAGCGGCCTACCCTTTTAGACCGGTCGTGCTGATTCCTTCAACAATGTACTTTTGGAGGATAAAAAAGACCATCATGACCGGCAGGATGGAGAGAGAAGCCATGGCGAACATCGCTCCCCAGTTGGTAACGGAAGTGGGATCGGCAAACAGCCGCAGGGCGACCGACACCGTATACAGCTTCGGTTTGCTCAGGTAGATCACAGGTTGGATGAAGTCCTGCCACCGCCAGTAAAAGGAGAAGATGGCTACGGTCACCAGGGCGGGCTTGCACAGAGGCAGAATAATCCGATAGTAGATACCGAACTTCGTGCAGCCATCGATCAGGGCCGATTCGTCGAGCTCAAAGGGTATCGTGCGGACGAACTGGATAACTAAAAAGATGAAGAAGGGATTGCCCAGGCTCCAGGGCACGATCATCGGCAGGAAGGTATTGATCCAGTTAAGCCTGTGAAAGATCAGATATTGGGGGATCATGATGATCTGATAGGGAAGCATCATGGTGCCGAGCATACAGCTGAACAGGAACTTGCTGCCCGGAAACTTGATACGGGCGAATCCGTAGGCTACCAGCGAAGCGGAGGTCATGGTACCGAGAGTGGCGGTGATGCTGATGATAAACGAGTTGGTGAAGAAGATACCGAAGGTATGATGGCCGAACCCCCGCCAGCCTTCCACGTAATTTACGAAGTGCCACTCGTCGGGTATCAGAGACAAGTTTCCCTTGAATATGCCTGACTGGGTCTTGAAAGAGCTCATGATCATCCACAGCACCGGATAGATCATGATCACAACCAGGATCATGCAGATAAGATGATAAACAGCCGCGTTCAGATGCTTTTTGGAGGTTACGACCATCTCATATTCCCTGTTTGGACTCGTAGTAGACCCAGCGCCTGGAGGTGGTGAAGATGATCATTGTGAAGAACGAGACGATAAGCAGCAGAACCCAGGCCATGGCCGAGGCGCTGCCCATATCGTAGAACTGGAAGGCTCTGAGGAACATGTACACCACATACACGAGAGTTGAGTCCATGGGCCCTCCCCGAGTGATGATCCAGGCCTGGGTGAACATCAGAAATCCGTGGATGGTCTGCATGATCAGGTTGAACAGGATAACCGGAGACAACAGGGGTAGGGTGATGCGGAAAAACTTGACCAGAGAACCGGCACCGTCGACGACGGCTGCCTCGTAGAAGCTCTCTGGGATGTTCTTGAGCCCAGCGAGAAAGATGAGCATCGAAGAGCCGAATTGCCAGACATACAATGCGATGATCGTGGCTAGGGCCGTCTTGGGATTGCCGATCAATGAAACGTTCCCTTTGATTCCCAAGCTCCTCGCGACCAGGCTGATCGGACCGCCGGAGCCGAAGAACATCCTCCATACCAGGGCGACGGCCACACTTCCCCCGATAATCGAGGGCAGGTAGTAGATCAGGCGGTAAAACCCGATCAGACGGCGCTTTTGGCACAGAATCATGGCGATGAACAGGGCGAACACGAGGCGCAGCGGTACCGCGGTGACTACATAGAGAAAAGTGATGCCCAGAGACTTGCGATAGCGGGGATCGAGCAGGAACAGGCGCTGGAAATTCTTGAACCCTACCCACACCGGACTGGAAATCAGATCGTACTTGGTGAAGGAGATGTACAGAGAGACAAAGACAGGGAGGACCATGAAACAGAGAAAGCCGATCAGCCAGGGAGAGATGAACAGATACCCCGCGATTGTGCTCTTGAGATTGTAGCCTTTTGTATTCCCCATACCTTCACCCCTCATGCCGATCCGTGTCCAGTCACTCCCGGGGAAAAGTAAGGGGCCGCTGCGGGCTTGCGGATACCGCAAGCCGTACCGCCCCCTTGTGTGTATGCCTCCGAGAGCTCCTCCCCGAGCTCCTACTGATTGAGAATGACGATCATCTGCTCCCTGAACTCCTTGACCGCCGCTTCAGGAGTCATCTGCTTGTACATAACCCGCTGGAAGTAGTTGTTCTGGTACAGATCCCTGATCTCCCTTTCGGCCGTGGGGAATCTCGCGGACATGTCGCTCGAGTGCTGTCCCACGAAGGAGATGTAGTCGTAGATCTCGGCATTCTGAGGATCAGCGGTCTGCTTCAAGGCCTCCCGCACGGCCTGGGCTACGGGAACTCCCCGATCAGCGGCCAGGACCTTGTTGACTTCGATGTCCTTGAGGAAGTAGTTCAGGAACATCCCGGCTTCCTCCTTGAGCTTCGAAGTTTGGGCGACGGAGAAGAACATCGACGGCCTCAGATACATTCCCTTCTCGTTGTTGGGTCCGGGAAGGATGGAAAGCTTGGTTACGGCCTGGCGTGTCTTGTAGACGGAGACGACTTTGTTGGACCACATCATCTTCATGGCCGATTCGTCCCTGGCGAAGGGTGTGTTCTCCTCGTTGGAGTAGAACTCGATCACCACTTCTACCGGCGGGACCAGCCCATTGTCCTGGAAATCGAGACACATCTTTAGAAAATCGACCATGACCTTGTCGTTGTCCCACCCGGGACCCTTCAGCTCCTTGTCGAACCATTCGGCGCCCTGAGTACGCAGGTAGTAGAGCATGTCGTTGTCTGTGCCCAGACCATCGACTCCGAAGACCCCGGCGGCGCCCTTGATCTTGACGCTGGCCGCCCGCATGTCGTCCCAGGTCCACTTGAGCCCCGGATAAGCCACCCCGGCCTTGTCGAAGTAACCGTCGTTATATCCCATGGTCAGGGCATTCACCCCCAGGTTGATGCCGATGAGCTTGCCGTCGAAATTACCGATGCTGACAGCGGTCTTGTCGATCCCATCGGGACTGAAGCTCTTGATTGCGGACAGGTCCGTCATAAGGTTCTTTTCGTTCAACTGGGGCATGCGCTCGATAACGTTCTGGAATATATCGGGCAGATCTTCCGCCGCGGCATAGACGGCGATTTTATCCCAATACTCGCCCCAGCCCAGATAGGTAGGCTCGATCTTGACATCGGGGTTGCTCTGTTGGTACATGTCCAGTACTTTCAGGGTCTTGTCGTGCCTGGCCTGACCGCCCCACCAGAGGATTCTCAAGGTCACGGGTCCCGCTGCCGCAGCGGTTGTTTCCTCCTGGGCCCCAGACAGCACGAACTGCGCTGAGAAAGCGAACAGCAGGATACAGATCGGTAGTAGTTTTTTCATAAAACCTCCTTGGTTCTAGTGAAGAATTTTGTCTTTCAGTGACCGGTCGCAATTGTATTATCCCATGGAACGCTATCAACGGTGAGACAAAAAAGCGGTCTGATAGGTATAAAAAACCGGTGATCTGATGCAACCGTACAATCCAACTGTAGATTTCCCTCCTCCGTAATGATAACAATGAGAGCATGAACAGTTATGCCATCGTCGGGATCGGGTCAAGGTCCTACCTGTTCTCGGATGCCCTGTTCGAAAGCTTCAAGGACTGCGGCCGGCTGGCGGCGATTTGCGACCTCAATGGAGTGCGTATGGAGTATGCCAACCGCCGCTTCCATGAACGCTATGGTGCCGGTCCCGTACCGACCTACAAACCGGGTGATTTCGAGCGGATGATCGCAGAGCAAGACGTAGATACGGTCATCGTCACCACGATCGACCGGACCCACCACCACTTCATCATCCGGGCCATGGAAGCCGGCTGTGACGTGATCACGGAAAAACCGTTGACCGTGGACGAAACGAAATGTCGGGAGATCTTCACTGGGATAGAGCGTACGGGCAGAAGCCTGAGGGTTGCCTTCAACTATCGCTATGCTCCCCGCAACAGCAAGATCAAGGAGCTTCTGCAGGGGGGTGCCGTGGGCGAGGTGAAGTCGGTGCACTTCGAATGGTTCCTGGACACCATACACGGGGCCGATTATTTCCGCCGCTGGCACCGGGACAAGCGCAACTCGGGAGGTTTGCTGGTGCACAAGGCCAGCCACCACTTCGATCTGGTCAACTGGTGGCTCGACAGTGCTCCGGAGTTGGTCTTCGGGATCGGAGACCTGGTCTTCTACGGACGGGCCAACGCCGAAGCGCGGGGCCTGACCGCTTTCTACGACAGGGCAACCGGACATCCCAACGCTGCGGGGGATCCCTTCGCTCTGGACCTGAAAGCCGATCCGGAGCTCAAGGGAATGTATCTCGATGCTGAGGGTGAAGACGGTTACCGGCGGGACGAGAGCGTATTCGGTCACTACATCTCGATCGAGGACGATATGGCGGTGCTGGTGAAATACGCCAACGGGACCGCTATGAGCTACCACTTGACCGCCTATTCCCCCTGCGAAGGTTTTCGAATCGCCTTCAACGGCACCGAGGGCCGATTGGAGTATGAAGTCTTCGAAAAATCGTATGTCTCCGGCTCTCTGAAAGATATCAATCAACCGGAATATGGTTCGGACACGGAGAAGACGATCGACGAGCCGATGAAAATCCTGCTCAGGCCGCATTGGGGCCGGCCCGTATCCATTCCGGTGGAACAGACCTCCGAGGGCGGACATGGCGGGGGAGACCGGCGGCTGCTGGAGGATCTGTTTCGGGGCGGTAGGCCGGATCCCCTGTCCAGGGCTGCGGACCACCGAGCAGGGGCTCTCGCGGTTCTCACCGGCATCGCCGCCAACCGGAGCATGGCCACCGGAGTGCCGGTCGCGGTCGACGATCTGCTCAATCTTTAAGGATCCTGTCCGGGGGGGGTGATTCATTTTGGCCGTGAAATCAGAAGGATTCAGCTACGCTCCTACCGGCAAACCCGGACCGGTGGTGAAAAAGGGCTCATTCCTGTTCGCCGCCATGCATCTGAACCACGCCCACATCCACGATATGTGCATGAGATTAATCGAGGCCGGGGCTGTGCTGCGCTTCGTGTACGACCCTGACCCGCAAAAGCTGAAAGCCTTTATCGAGAGTTTTCCCGAAGTCACCGTCGCAGACTCGGAAGAGCAGATTTTGGAGGATCGGGAGATCAGATTGATCGCCGCGGCGCACATCCCGGACCAGCGGGCTTCCCTGGGCGTCAGGGTCATGGAGCACGGGAAAGACTACTTCACCGACAAGGCGCCTTTTACAGGTCTGGATCAGCTCGCAGAGGCGCGCCGAAAGGTCGAGGAAACCGGGCAGAAGTACATGGTCTACTATAGCGAGCGCCTCCGTGTGGAATGCGCCGTCTTCGCCGGGCAATTGATCGCCGACGGTGCGATCGGCCGGGTGCTGCAGGTGCTCGGATTAGGCCCGCATCGCCTGAACGCCCCCAGCCGGCCGCCGTGGTTTTTTAGAAAGCAGCACTACGGCGGGATACTCTGCGACATCGGCAGCCACCAGATCGAGCAGTTCCTCTCCTTCAGCGGAGCGAGGGATGCCGAGGTGCTCCAGGCCAGGACGGCTAACTACGCCCATCCGCAATATCCCGAGTTCGAGGATTTCGGAGAGGCCCTCCTCGTTGCCGATACCGGCGCCGGCAACTACTTCCGGGTGGACTGGTTCACCCCGGCTGGTCTTACCACCTGGGGGGACGGCCGGACCTTCATACTGGGGAGCGATGGTACGATCGAGCTGAGAAAATATGTGAACCTGACGGAAGAACAATCGACGGATCACCTATTTCTGGTGAACTCAGAGGGTGAACGACACCTCACC
Organism: uncultured Spirochaetaceae bacterium; assembly: GCA_964495755.1. Taxonomy (GTDB): domain Bacteria; phylum Spirochaetota; class Spirochaetia; order SZUA-6; family DRHE01; genus JAFGQJ01. The sequence goes on from CAZBXU010000086.1 coordinate 9,802, forward strand.
CTGGCCGGCAAGGTGGGTTACCCCTTCTTCGGTCAGCTCATTCTGGACTGCCTCGACCGAACCGAAAAAGCCATGACCCAGAGCCATGCATTCAAGGCGGCGGAGCTCTGCCTGGAGGCACAAGCCCTGGCGGATAGGGTCCGTTCCTAGACGTGAGGGCAATCAGCCTGACTGATTCTGTCCGTCCTCTGGTTCCTTATGGAAGTACTTGCGAGAAGGAGGAAGACCAAACAAAAAACAATTATAATCGGCCTCATCGCCGTAGTTTTTGTGTCCGGCTGTAGATGTGCCCCAGATCAGTTTAAAGGGTAATCCAGCAAGCCCCGTTTTGCGTGTCTTGTCCCGACATGCTCTTCTCGATAGCCTGCAGCACCGCAATACCGTGCAGGGCCACGGAAATATCGATCTGAATCGGCGCGCCGTTCAGCAAATGATCCGCCACATGAAACAAGCCCAGCGCCCAATTCACACCAGGCACCTCAGCCTCGTCCGGTTGAATATTCCGACTCTCTCCTCCCGCCGGCGTATATGTGATTTTCGAATCAAACATGAAGAGCTTACCCAGGTGCAGAGTCCCTTCATCACCGTAGATTTCCAGCCCCTGACGCCGGCTCTCGGCTTCGGGAATCACAAAACTCAATCGCAGGCCGCCTTTTATGCCGCCTTCGAACTCCAGCATCGCCGTCACCATGTCAGGAGCAGTAATGGTAAAGGGCGTTCCGTCGAGCCGGATGCGCTCAGGAATTACGTATTGACCTATGGCGTTCAACCTGACCACCGGACCAAACATCTGAAACAGATGAACCAGGGGGTAGAGCCCGACATCCCAGAGGGGACCTACATTGAAAAAAGCCTCCGGTGCCGGATGCCAGGATTCGATACGACCGTTGTGCAACTCGACGCTGAAATACCTGACCTTGCCCAGTAACCCTTCTTTCACCAGCCTAGTAATCGTTTTCTGAGGGGGACCTAAGAAGGTAATGGGTGCAGAAAACAGGCGCAGGGATTTTTTTTCTGCCAGACCGACGAGTTCCCGGGCATGATTGAGTTCCAGGGTAAAAGGTTTTTCGGTGAAAACATGTTTCCCGACTGAGAGTCCTCGTTTGATTATATCGTAATGAGCACTAGGCGGAGTCAGGTTGACGATCATCTGTATATCTGAATCCTCAAACAGCTGTTCACAATCGTCACAGACGGGCAATCCGTATCTGTCTCCGAAATCTACAGCACGATTATGGTCCTGGTCGGCAACAGCACGTATATCCAGAATTTTATACCGAGCGACGTTTTCTACATATTTTTCCGCAATATTGCCGCAACCGACTATACCGATAGAGAGTTTTTTGTTTGACATTCCGAGCCTCCCAACCATTCTTCGAGCAAAATCTTGGATCTGCGTACTTCATCGGTAGGATCGCGGTCTTCGGGTTCATTCTCTATACTGTACCAACCGGAGTAGCCGTTCTCACGACAATAATCTACACATTCCCGGACAGGCACTATGCCTTTGCCAAAGGCACAGGTGTCATGCCTGCCTGCACAGGTCACATCCTTCAGGTGTATATGTTTTACTCTTGTATACAGCTCTTCCAAGGCCTTCCTGGCATCATAGCCGTTGGTGCCAAACCAACCGGTGTCGATGCAGATCCCGACTTTCTGCTCGTCGAGACCTTCGAGCATGCGCAGAACATCCTCTGGATTTTTTTCATTCGGATGGTTCTCGAAAGCAAAAACGGCGCCAGTATCTTCAAGGACCGGTACTATCTCGTGCCGCCCGTGCTGCAACAGAGCAGTATTGCCACCCAGGATTGTTGCACCCAGGCGGGTGATGAGTCGAGCCGCTTTGGAGAACTCTGCGGGGCTGGCTCCGAAGGATCCTGCGTAACTTGCTACGCGCATGTCATGCTTTTCAAGGATCTCTGCAGCCAGCCGTATCTGGATATCCGTGGCCCAGGACCAGTTGAGCTGAGCCGTCCACAGATCCATGGCTGAAAATCCCAAGGCCTTGATATTGCTGATCAGTCCAGCGAATCGTACGGCGAAGGTTTCCTCCGGCCGATACCAGTCTTCGGCGGCATCATTGCCCTGCTTCCAGCCCTCGGTCATGCGGAAATTGATTTGTTCCGCGACATAATTGGCACCGTTGAAAGAAATCATCATCTTGACATCTCCGATTCTCTACATGATTGCAAAAACACCACCGGTGACTACTTAATGGATTGATTGCCTGCCGGCGGGTCCTCTGGAATCTGCTGTTTCTATGATTCCCACGGCAGGGGTACGGTTCGCCCTCATTCGGATTTCTTCGGCCAGTGAATCTTCTCCAGCTGTTCGACGAGGAAGCGACGCATAGCCACCACATCGGCTCCAGCCTTCATGAAAGCCACCCCGTCCTCGATAGCAGCCACACCTCCCGAAGCCTTGATACCGGGCCGTTCGCCGACGGTTTCTCTGATGAGAGAGATATCGTGTATCGTAGCCCGACCAGGTCCGAAACCCGTGCAGGTCTTGATGAAATCGGCACCGCTGTCTTTTACCAGTTTAGCCGCCGTGACCTTCTCCTCATCGGTAAGTGCCCCGATTTCTATGATCACTTTGAAGGGAACGCCAAAGGGTTCGGCGACTCTCATCACTGAAGCGATATCTTCAGATACCTTTCGATGATCACCTTGCTTGAAAGCAGCGATGTTCATCACCATATCCAGGTCGGTGGCCCCCCTTTTTAGGCCTTCCTCCGCCTCTGTACACTTCACCAGCGTGGTTACTCCGCCGCAGGGAAAGCCCACGGGAATCTGAGCCCGTACGCCCGAGCCGGTAAGCTCGTCTACCAGGATCCCCAAAAACTGCGGGAAAGCGACCACTGCGCGAAATCCATACCGCCGGGCGATGTTACAGGCTTCCCGGACCTCGGCTTCGGATGCCGTGATATTCAAAACATCCGAATAGTCGATGGCGGAAACGAGTTCAGCGATTTCTTCACTTGAGATCCCATGCATCCCATACTCCTTGCTCGATCGATTTCTTACAGTTTCCAGAATAAAGCCTAAGAAGACAGAAAGGCAAGGGGATTCATCAGGGAGGTTTGGGATGAAGGATGTTTGCATACGAAAGCCCAGATGACGCTAGGCCTCTGTTCACTGGTCGGGACTATTCTTGGCGGTCTTCCGGACCCCATACTCCAAATCCAGCGGCCGCAACCTAAGCTGCAACACCGGAAAAGCAATTTATCGTAACTCTCATCGTACCAATGAGCTTTTCTTCAACTCCTTCCCGATTCAATTGTGAGACTGTCGCTGACCGAAGGTGGCGGTCAACACCGTGTAACCATTTCTTCCTCCTATATTCTCCTAGGAGAAAAAGGAAGGGTACCTTGATGGTTATAGGCGGGCGGCCAGCCTATTTTCCATTCCACTATTCAGGCATCACATGTGTGTGCTAATTTATTGGTACGAAGGCAGGGGGGCGCCCAGCCTAGGTGGCCTGGCCAAACCTATCAACGTGGTCACCTACAGGCGCCACAAAAATTATAAAGGCCATCGGCATGCCGCACCACTCCTGCCCTATCCCTTTCGCTCCCGGGTTTTGGGATAAGAGCAGTATACAACCGCCAACTGCTTCCTTAATAGCATAACCATGTCAAGGAACCGTTGCTCCTTGACGTTTATCATAATAACCTGTTATACGAAATCGCTTCGCGATGGATACAGCCAATATAGTCTTCACTAGGAATGGCATTCTCACAGGAAATCCTGCTTTGTAAAAACCCATCTCTGAGCTAAGCTCGTCATTTTTTGCTTATACCCTCTTCTTCTGAACTACACTGGAGCTGAAAACCAATTTTATTCAGGAGGGTATAACAATGGGAAAGCTACGCGAAAAAATGCAGAAAGACATGGTCATCAGGGGCTTGAGTCCCAAGACCCAAGAAGTCTACCTGGATCAGATGAAAAGCTTCGTGCGTTTCCATGGGAAGTCGCCCGAGCTGTTAGGACTGAACGAGATCTACCAATATCAGGTCTACCTGGCTCAGGAGAAACGCGTCTCCTGGTGTTTCTTCAATCAGAGTGTTTGCGCCATCCGGTTCTTCTACAAGAAAACGCTAAACAAAGATTGGGACGTCAAGCACATCCCCTTTCAAAAGAAAGGAAGAAAGCTGCCCACGGTGCTGAGCAAAGAGGAGGTGCAATCCATTCTCCGGGCCATCTCCAACCTCAAGCACCAAGCGCTCTTTCAGACCATCTATGGAGCAGGCCTTCGAGTTCAAGAAGCGTTGAATCTGAGCTACAAAGACATCGACAGTCAGCGGAAGCTCATCCGCGTTCGGCAGGGAAAAGGCAAAAAGGATCGCTACGTCATGCTCTCCCCAACGCTGCTTCACACCTTGCGAGCCTATTGGAAAGCCTCTTCTCCCAAACCCGAGGTCTACCTTTTTCCCGGTCGAGATTCCACCAAACCGCTTACTCCCGAAACGGCTCAGCGCGTCCTGAAGAAAGCGCAACAGAAGGCAAGAGTTCGTAAGACGGTCACTCCCCATGTGTTGAGGCACTGTTTCGCTACCCATCTTCTGGAGGACGGTCATGACGTGCGCAAAATCCAACTCTTGCTGGGCCATAGAAGCTTACGCACCACCTGCACCTACACGCCATGTGGCCAGAAACTTCGTGCAACAAACTACCAGTCCTCTGGACACTTTGCCTGCTTCTCTGGGGAAGGAGGACTGATCATGGAGCGCACATCTTCTCCTGAAGTAGCGGACATTTTCCGCCTTCATGGAAATAAACTGACTTGCCTCACAGCTGAAGAGCAGCACATCATCGAGCAGATCACCTCCTGTCGCACGGCAGCCCTCGGGGGCCATGCTCTGAAGTGCGACGTGTGCGGCTATGAGGAGATTTCCTACAACTCCTGCCGTAACCGTCACTGCCCGAAATGCCAATCCTTGCAGCGAGCTCGCTGGGTCGAAGCGCGAAGAGCCGAACTGCTGCCGGTGCCCTATTTCCACGTGGTTTTCACCATCCCTGGGGCTCTCAATTCTGTGGCTCTGTACAACAAGACGGTGGTGTACAACCTGCTGTTCCAAGCGGTCTTGAGAAACTCTGAAGCAGGTGGCCGCCAATCCGAAAAACCTTGGCGCTGCGATCGGCTTCATAGCCCGGCTTCATACTTGGGATCAGAAACTGAACCTTCATCCCCACATTCACTGCATTGTACCGGACGGGTGCTTCGCTACCTGGGGCGCTACACCCATCGGATTGCCATCGCCAACCGCCGCATCCTTTCGGTGAGCCAAGAGGAGGTGAGCTTTCGGTACAAAGACCGCAAGCACCAGAATCAGAAGAGAACGACGGGACTGGATGTGCTTCTGTTTATGAGGCGCTTTCTCTTTCATATCTTGCCCAGAGGCTTTGTGCGCATCCGGCACTATGGATTTCTGGGAAATCCTGCTAAGAATGAGGCGCTGTTGCGCTGTAGAGAGCTACTGGGCGAACGCTGCTGTGAGCCGCAGGCAAAGCCCTCATCCCCTGAAAGCTGGCAGGAGTTTTTCAAAGTTCTGACTGGAAAGGATCCCACCCTCTGTCCGCACTGCCGTAAAGGTCACCTGACTGTCTTCAAAGAGCTTGCTCCGCAAAACGGCCCCCCACGGGCAGAGGCTGCATGAGGTAAGAGTTCTCCTGCCTGGAAAAACTTCTCTTGTAGGAAATATATCACAGAATACCTTGAGCGATTCGAATGAATCCCCATAATGAAAACAAACGACTTCGTACAACTCGGGTCTTTCCGAAATCGTGAAGCCTCAATATGTGGAAGTGTTCTTAGTACAATTGAAATTGAATCTTATTCCAACGACTTCGGAAAGACCCCTATAGGTTATCCCGGAATTTGCTCTGCGCGGCCGAGGATGAGGGGAAGAGTTGCCTCGATCACCTCGTGGCTGCGAATTTCGGCGACTTGCCTGCCCAGCTCGCATTATAACAACTCCTATCACTATCTCTTAGATCCTCAGGCGGTAGAAGCGAACAGCCAAATCGTACTTCAGGTGCTGCAAGCCCAAGAAGCCGGCTCCAGGCTCTGAGATTCCTCCACTTTCGAAGAAGTTCGATATCTTCATATGTATCTCTTACCATATGGAGGATGCGCGGCCCCGCCAACATCGGCGTTCCTGAGGGCTGACAGGGGCGGCCCTGAAGGCATTCTTGCAGAAACGGGTGATCGCCTGTACCATAGGTGCTATCCTAAGTTTGCCACCGACAAGCTTGGGATAGAAGGACACAGGGATCCTGTTTTGAAATACCGCAGCATCAGGTTCAAACTACTCTTCTACTTCGTGGCCGTTATCC
>CAZBXU010000087.1:0-9165 GCA_964495755.1 uncultured Spirochaetaceae bacterium
GTCGTCCCCGATGTACTGGTCCGCCGGACTGGCCTGCGGGGAAGACGCCCTGAGTGCAGGATGGGGCTCGATCATTCCCATAACAGCCAGCCAACCCGCGTAGGAGATCCCCCACTGCCCCACCCTTCCGTTGTGAGCGGGAATGTTTTTCAGGAGCCATTCGATCGTATCGTAGGCGTCGCTCGCTTCATCCGTGTCAAGAGGGCTGCTCTTGTTTCGGATATACCGCCGGTGATGCTCGAACAAGCCTTCGGAACGGAATTTGCCCCGGATGTCCTGATAGACAAAGATATACCCTTCCAGGGTAAATCCGGCGGACGGCCCCAGAGACGACTTGCAGCGATCCGGGCCGTAGGTGCCCAGACCATACGGGGTGCGCTTGAGAAGGATCGGGTAGTCTTGTGAGTTGTCCTTGGGAACATACACTTCCGTAAAAAGCCGAACACCGTCCCGCATCGGAATCATGTATTCGAACTTGGAGTAGTGCTGTTTAACGAAGTGGGTACCCTGCGCGCCGATAGGCAGCGCGGCAACCAATAAGAGAAGGATTTGGTATCCTCGCTGCAAATGCACCATCCACTCTTAATGGGTCAGGATCTGGCTCAAGAACTTCTTTGTCCGTTCCTCCCGCGGGTTGCGAAAGAACTCCTCCGGCGTGTTGTGCTCGACCATGGATCCGTCATCGAAGAAGTAGATCCGGTCGGCAACCTGCTTGGCAAAACCCATCTCGTGGGTAACCACGATCATGGTGATGCCGCTTCGGGCCAACTCGGCCATGACGTCGAGCACTTCCTTGATCATCTCCGGATCGAGTGCCGAGGTAGGTTCATCGAAGAGCATGATCTTGGGCTGCATGGCCAGAGCACGGGCGATAGCCAGCCTCTGCTGCTGCCCTCCGGAAAGCTGACCCGGATACTTTTGAGCCTGCTCCGGGATTCCTACCCGCTCAAGCAGCTCTTCGGCAATTTTCACGGCTCGATCCTTCGGCCAACGGCGTACCCAGATTGGAGCCAGGGTTACGTTGTCGAGGACTTTCAGGTGGGGAAACAGGTTGAACTGCTGAAACACCATCCCGATCTCCCGCTGAACGGCATGAATATTGCGCAGATCATTGGTCAGCTCGATCCCATCGACAACGATGGTGCCCTTCTGGTGTTCTTCGAGACGATTGATCGTGCGGATGAAGGTGGATTTCCCGCTGCCCGAAGGTCCGCAGATCACTATAACCTCACCTTTTTGCATGGTCAGATTTACTCCCCGCAATACGTGGAAACTCCCGAACCACTTGTGCACGTCTCGGCACTGTATGATTTCCTGGGCTGTTTCTGAACTCTCGCTTGGCATATGTTCCTCGCTCTCCATATTCATCGCTCGCCAACCCCTAAGGCTTTCTCCAGTCGACGGCTTCCGTAGGACATCAGATAGCAGCAAACAAAGAACAGGACCGCGACAAAGACATACACCTCCTGATGAAGACCGATAAACTGACGCTGCCCTGTCACAGCCTTGGCAATACCCAACAGCTCGAGCAGCCCAACGATGACCACCAGGGTGGTGTCTTTAAACAAGCTGATGAACTGCCCGACGATCGCCGGTATCACGTTCCGCAGAGCCTGAGGAAGGATGACCAGGATCATCATCAGTGCTTTATTCAAACCGACGGCCCCCGCTGCCTCGTACTGCCCCCTCGGTACAGCCGCCAATCCGCCGCGAATATTCTCCGCCGTGTAGGCTGCGCTGAAAAGAGTAATCCCCGTCATCGCGCGCATGACCGTTGCCAGCCTGATATGAGGGGGAAGAAACAGAGGCAGCATCAGCTGACTCATAAACAGCACGCTGATCAAGGGCACACCACGAATTGCCTCGATATAGATCGTGCAGAGAATCTTGACCACCGGAAGCCTGCTGCGCCGGCCCAGCGCCAGAAGCACACCCAAGGGGAAAGAAGCGACAATTCCCACAATGGCCAGGACCAGGGTGAGCAGCAGCCCGCTCCACACTTCCGCGGACACTTCGGGCATGAATGGATTCTCGACCCCGAATCCCCTCAGCAGTATGCCGATCACAGGAAACGATACGATCCAGGCCAATACCAGCCAACGCCTTATTGGGCTGTCCTTGACTTTTCTGAAAACCCAGGTCAGTGCCGCCAACAGGATCACCACAGCCAAACTGGCCAAAACGCGCCAGCTTTCAGCCGAAGGGTAGCGGCCGATCAATAACACCTTGAGGTTGGTGGTCACGACCTCCCAGCGAGCAGAGCGGAATGCCCAGAGCAGTATCACCCGCCCGATAAAAAAGATGAATCCAAGGGAGATGACGGTGAGCAGAGCATTGTACCAGGGGCTGAATAAGTTTTTCGTCAACCATCCCAGCACCCCTACCTCTACCCGGGGCGGCATTTGCACATCTGATTGCTCGCTCATCCCTATCTCTCCACAATCTGCATGCGTTTGTTCACGATGTTCATAATCAGGGAGATGGTCAGACTGATCGCCAGATAACTGCCCATAATCATGAAAAACACCTCTACGACCCGCCCGGATTGGTTGAGCATCGTCTGACTGACCGCGTAGAGATCGAGAAAGCCGATGGCGATGGCCAGGCTCGAGTTCTTGGTCAGGTTCAGATACTGGCTGATTAGAGGAGGTATGATCACTCTCAGCGCCTGGGGAAGCACGATGAGCCGCATGATCTGAGCATTGGTAAAGCCCTGGGCTCTAGCCGCCTCGGTTTGTCCCTTCGCTACGGATTGAATGCCGGCCCGTACCACCTCGGCAATATAGGCTCCGGTATAGATGACCAGTCCGAGGAGCAGGGCGGTAAACTCCGAAGAAAAGGAAACACCTCCTTCGACCTTGAGAACCCCGCCGGATTTTCTCACCAACTCGGGAATATCGAGCCACAGCGGGTTCCCCGGCACCACCAGCCAACCCGCCAGGGGGATCAGAATCAGGCAGGCGAACACCCAAACCGCCTTGATGCCGGGTCGGCCGATCCGCTGCCGGCTGCGCCGCCTGATGATGATCAGCACTACCGCAGCGGTAACAGCGGTGAATAGGAAGGGCCACCAGAGGTTGAAGGACTCTGCGAGTCTCGGCCACGGCGCCACGATCCCGCGGTTGCTCAGGTAGGCCGGCCCCGGCATGACCACGGCTTCGGAAAGCTTGGGCAGCTTCAGGATCACCGCGAAATAGAGGAAGAACAGTTGAACCAGAAGCGGCGTGTTGCGGATGATTTCGATATAGACCGTGGCGATCTTGCTGACCAACCAGTTTCGGGACAGCCTGGTGATTCCGGTGATCATTCCGAGAAGCGTTGCCAGAACAATGCCGATAGCCGCCACTCGGATCGTATTAATCACCCCGACCAGAAAAGCCCGGGCGTAGCTGTCGGTGGGGCTGAACTTGATTCCCTCGGCCAGATCGAAGCTGGCTTCTTCGTCAAGAAAGCTGTAGCTGAAGATCAAACCCCGCTGACGGTAGTTTGAGATCGCCCAGAGAATACCTGCGACCACCACCATGAGAAAAACGATCTGGACCAGGACCCTCAGTACCCGTATGTCCCGCCAGAGAGGTACTTTGCTCGTCTTGGATCCTGGTGTCCTCACCGAATACTCCCTTAATCACGTAAGAAACGGGCAGCCCGATATGACCTTGATCGGACACACCGGGCCGCCTGAGTATTTGTACGGAACGATCCCGTTGCGTGTAACCTATCCCGGTCTAGCGCCAGGCCATCGGATACAGCAATCCTCCGTCCGTCCACAACCGGTTCGGTCCGCGGGGAATATTGATGCCTTCCGGTCCTAAGTGCCGATCGTAGACCTCGGCATAGTTGCCGACCTGCTTGAGCACCTTGACCATAAAATCGGCCGGCAAGCCCAGGTTGTTACCTACCTCGCCCTCAACGCCCAACAGACGCCTTATGGTTGGATCGCTGCTGCTCAGCATCTGGTCGACGTTCTTCGAATCGACACCGGATTCTTCGGCCTGCATCATGCCCCAGCATACCCAGCGAACGACATCGTTCCACTGGTTGTCACCGTGGGCTGTTAGCGGTCCCAGCGGCTCTTTAGACATGGTCAGGTCCAGAATGACATGCTCATCCGGATTCCCCATGGCGGAACGAAGCGCGGCCAGCTGTGACTTGTCTGAAGTCTCGGCATCAGCCCGGCCCTCTTCATAGGCGGTATTGGTGTCCTGGGTGCTTTCAAACAGCAGAGGTGTATAGTCAACACCCCTCGAACGGAAAGAGTCGGCCAGGTTCATCTCCGTGGTTGTTCCTGTAGTCACAGCTACGGTAGCCCCCTCCATATCTTTAAAGGTCTTCCAGCCGGCGTCCTTACGGGCCATCATGCCCTGGCCGTCGTAGAAGGTCACCACCGCCCAATCCAGCTCGTTGGCCGTATCCCGGGTCAGCGTCCAGGTCGTATTGCGGAGCAGGACATCGATCTCACCGGTCTGCAGCGCCGGAAGCCGTTCGGCCGCTGTCAGGGGGCGGAACTCAACTTTGCCGGCATCCCCGAAGATTGCGGCAGCGATCGCCTTACCGAAATCTACGTCAAATCCCTCAAACGCGCCGTCAGGATTGATGTAGCCGAAACCGGGCAGCTCGGCGTTGCAGCCGACGATGACTTTGCCCCTGTCTTTGATCAGCTGGAGCCGTCCCACAGCCGAGGCGGCCTCTTCCTTGGCCTCTTTCTCTGCCGGGCCACAGGCCCCCAAGATCAAGGCCAGTGTGAACGAGACCAGCACGAGCACGTACCACTTTTTCATCGCAGTACCTCCTTGTAGATATGTATTCGTAAGAATAAGGGATGGTGAGGCTCAGGTCAACACAATGAATTCGGGACACGGGGGTATTCGCTCCACCTCGACAGGCGGAATTGATCGAGGGATTGAAGATCGGTCCCAAGACAAACCAACCTCGATCGTGATACCGTGAATCGGATCGATCGAACCAAAGGAAAGAGAGGAAAACCGTGTACTTCCGTCACGCGCCTGAGATCTGGCAGAGATTTCCCCAACTGGTACCCGGACTGCTCGTGGTCAAAGGGATCCAAACCGATGCCAACGGGAAGGGCTACATAGATTCGTGGTACAACCGAGCTCGGGAACGACTCGGGAGCCTATCGGAAGGGCAGATGCCGGAAGTAACGGCCTGGCGGCGGGTATACTCTCAGATGGGTTTGAAACCGACCAAGTATCGCTCCGCGTCTGAAGCGCTGCTGCGACGGTTCAAACGGGAGGACGATATGCCCAAAGTGCACCCGTTAGTGGATCTGTGCAATGCCGTCTCTCTTGCCTTCGCTCTGCCTGTGGCGGTCTTCGATCTCGCGAACGTCGACGAGTTCATCGAAGTGCGTCCCGCAACCGGAACAGAAGAGTACCTGTCCTTCCAGGAAGAGATCGAGCATCCCGGAACGGGAGAGATCATCTTCGCCGATGCAGCGGGCCATGCTCACGCCCGCCGCTGGACCTTCAGGCAGAGCAGGCGCTCCGTCGTCGGAGCCGGCACAGAAAAGGTCGTAATCGTCAGCGAAGGGGTTCACGACCGGGCCGAAGAGGATGTGGCGGCTCTGTTGGCTGAGCTACGTGGGGCGATCAGTGACCTCTGGAACGAGCCGGAAGTGCAGGCAATCCTGACGGCGAAAAGCCCGCGTCTGGACTTCGCAGTCTGAACAGATCCTGGGGGAGGAGGAAGCATGGAAGAACTGCAGCATCCGTTGGAGTTCGTTCACAAGTTCAATCTGTACAAGCTCTCAGGACTTCTGATCAAAGATGACGATCTACAGTCTATCGCCCGTGTCTACGGGGTATCTCTGGCAGAGCTGGCGAAAGTGGACGAGAGCTTCCAGCGGGATATCGCAGAGCTGGCTGGCCGCCTGCCGTCGGCGAAAAACGCGCCGGCAGATCAACCCGTATCGATCCTGGCAATCGGTGATTCGATTACCAGCGATCGGGAGAGCTACGTAAAGATCCTGAACCGTTACTGGCAGGATGACCCGACCCGACGGATCCTCGATTCGGCTGTCTCGGGGGACACCACCGCGGATTTGATCAAGAGATTTTACTCCACGGTGTTGAACCGGGATTTCCATTGGGCGGTGCTGTTCATCGGTACCAACGACAGCCTGCAGTTGGATGACAAAATGCGGATTTCGGTCTTGAGTCTCGATGAGTACAAGAAGAACATCCGCTTCATCACCAAAACCCTTATAGAGAAGGGGAAGACACTCATCCAGGTCACCATCCCACCGGTGGATAACCCGCGCCTGCAGAGCTACTTCGCAGACGGCAACTACCTCTATTCGGAAGAACATATCGGGCAGGTCAATGACTTCATCCGAGATTGGGCGAACACAAAGGGCTACCCGGTTGCCGATCTGGCTCGAGCCGTCCGGGAGCAAAGTGCGGAGGTGCTGGAGCCGGACGGTCTGCATCTCAACGGCCGGGGTCAGCTGATGCTCAGCAAGCTGCTCCTTGAACTCCTTCCCTGAAGGTTGCCGCCCCTCAAGCATTAGGGCACCGCGAGCTTTGCCATCCCAACAGGCATCAACTATCGTTTATCGATGTAGCCAAATACTCCCCTATATAATCCTCTACTATATATAGAAATAGATGCGCCCCCGGGAAACAGGTGCATAATAAGGTTAATCCCCATCCACAATTCTTCCATTGCCCCAGTCTCCACAATTCTTTTCATTATAAAGAGTTACAGGATCTCTCTTTCACGAAACTTGGCACGGGAATTGCAATTCTACCCTTGTGGAGTAAATACATGGAATGGAAAAAATTTTCGAAAAAACAAGACGCCAAGATTTTGATTACCGGGGGAGCGGGGTTTCTGGGGATCAATTTGATCCGCTTTCTTTTGGACCAAGGCTTCACCTCCATCACCTCCCTGGATATCGCCGATTTCGACTATCCGGAAAAGGATAAAATTCGGGTGATCAACGGGGATATCCGCGATGCGGCGATCGTCGAAGCTATCGTCCCCGGCACGGACTGGTTGGTCCACGCCGCGGCTGCGTTGCCCCTGTACTCGGAAGAGGACATCCGATCTACCGAGGTCGAAGGCACGAGGAACCTGCTCGAGGCGGCTTACAAACACCAGGTCGATCGTTTCATCTACATTTCTTCAACCGCTGTGTACGGAGTCCCCGACCACTGCCCGATCGAAGAAACGGATCCCCTGGTCGGGGTCGGTCCCTACGGGCAGGCCAAGATCGATGCGGAACACCTGTGCGAAAAGTTCCGTAACAAGGGCATGTGCATCCCCGTAATCCGTCCGAAGAGCTTCATCGGACCCGAGCGCCTCGGCGCCTTTGAGCTTCTCTACAGCTGGGCCAGGGAGGGAAGGAGCTTCCCCGTTGTGGGCAGCGGTACGAACCGCTACCAGCTTCTCGATGTCGAGGATCTCTGCCGGGCCATAACCCTGTGCACGACCCTGTCTGCGGACCGGGTCAACGACACCTTCAACATCGGCGCCCGGGTCTTCACCACACTGAAAGAGGACTTTCAGGCAGTGCTCGATAAAGCCTGCCATGGAAAGCGAATCGTACCTTTTCCCCGCTGGATCGCCGTGGCTGCACTGAGAGTCCTTGAGCTGCTGCATCTGTCACCTCTCTATCAATGGATCTATGAAACGGCGGGAAAAGATTCCGCAGTCTCCATTGACAAAGCCTGGAGGGAACTTGGATTTCAGCCCTCCCACTCCAATATTGACGCGCTTCTCCGCAACTACCGCTGGTACGTCGAGAACTGCGACGGAATCGGCAAGGCAGCGGGGGTCAGCCACAGGAAGCCCTGGAGCCACGGTTTCTTGGAAGTAGTCAAGGCTTTCTTTTAGGGGGAATGGAAATGATACGAGATTATATTCATCTGATTCGAATCAAACACTGGGTGAAGGATGTATTTATCTTTGCACCGCTGATCTTCTCCCTTAACTTCTACAAGCCAAGCTACATCGGCCGCACGCTGCTGATGTGCGCAGGCTTCTGCTTGGCCGCCTCGGCGGTGTATATCTTCAACGACGTGGTGGACAGGGACAGGGACCGCCGACACCCGAAAAAGAAATACCGGCCGATTGCCAGTGGGGCCGTGCCTGTAAGAAGCGCCCTTGTTCTGGCGGCGGTACTCTTCCTATCCACTCTGGGAATCTCCTCTACCTTAGGGCTGGCCGCAGTTGCTGTAATCCTCGCCTATATCGGCATGAACGTCGCCTACAGCCTTTTTCTCAAGAACCAAACCTTCATCGACGTGATGGTGATTGCCGGCGGATTTCTACTGAGGGTGGTGGCCGGAAGCGTGGCAATCAACGTGGAGCTGTCCCGCTGGATGCTGCTCACCACATTCTTCCTCTCCCTGTTTCTGGGCTTCGGGAAACGGAGGAAAGAAATGCTGGTTACCGCCGGATCCACCCAGCACCGGGTCGTGTTCCAGGACTATTCCGTAGACCTGCTCAACTGTCTGATCATCATTTCCGCCTCCCTCACCATCATTACCTACTCTCTGTACATGGTGACATCGAAAGCCATGATCTCCCTCGGCGGTGACAAGTTCATCGCCACAATACCCTTCGTGGTCTTCGGGGTGTTCCGCTATCTGTTCCTGATCTACAAGCAAAACAACGGCGGTGATCCCGCCGAGGTCCTGCTGAAGGACAGAACCATGATCGTGGATGTCGCCCTTTGGGTGCTCACCATCTTCTCACTTCTCGGGTTCACAATGCTTTCAGGAGGTCGAATATGAAACACCTGTCAATCACCGTTAAATACGCCCTGTTCGCCGGCCTGGCCACGGGCCTCAACATCGCCGTGCAGCGGGGGGCCGGCCAGATCGTACGGGGGCCGCTGTCCCTCTACATCGCGATCCTGTCCGGCACGACAGCGGGGCTGATCGTAAAGTATCTGCTCGACAAACGCTTCATCTTCTACTACCAGCCGCCTTCCCGGAGTGACGAAGCGCTCAAAGTACTTCTCTACTTGATGATGAGCGGTTTCGCCACTGCGGTGTTCTGGGCCGTGGAACTGAGCTTTCATGCCCTGTTTGATTTCACCGCCGCCAAATATCTGGGCGCTGCAGCCGGGCTCACCTTGGGGTATTCGTTGAAATACGAGCTGGACAAACGCTTTGTGTTCGCCCAACCCGCCGGTCATGA
>CAZBXU010000087.1:9265-15994 GCA_964495755.1 uncultured Spirochaetaceae bacterium
CTGATCCTCAGCTCGGTTCGGAATCTCAATCTTGGTGTGTGGGCCAATATCCACAACCTGTTCAATCTTCTAGGTTATACCTGGCTCCACATCTTCCCCGGGGTGGATCCTCACTTTTCCTTGACCCTGCTGTGCTCTTTTTTGGGGAGTCTGACCGTGCTGTTTATGTACCAGGCCGGAGTGGAGCTTACCGGAAACCTCCTGGCTTCGGCCCTTTCTTCGGTCGCTCTGGCTGTATCCCTGTCGTTGTGGTGGCACTCGACCACGATTGAAGTCTACACCTTGAATACGACCCTCATCGCACTGTTCCTGTACTTCGTATTCCGCTCCTACCGCAGAGCAAATCCCCGGGGACTGTACCTGGCCTTCTTCTTCGGCGGCCTGGGAATCAGCAATCATGTTCTCATGGGTCTCTACGTATTCGCTTTTCTCGCCGTACTTCTCCCCTTTGCCGTCAGAGAGTTCCGTCTCAAGGCCTGGCAGGTTGCCGCCATGATCGCCTGTTACCTGGCCGGGGCATCCATATTCACCACTCTTTTCATCCTTCAGTGGTATGGGATCTACAGGGGCATGGCATCGGGTTCGGCCGAAAGTACAGCGCTTCTGGCTGCAAAGAGCCTTGGCGTATCCTTACACTTCGCCACGGGCGGGCATTTCCTGAAATCGATGTTCACCACCGGGCTGTCTTTACAGGAAAAGCTGTTCTGGCGCGGGAATTACCTCTTTCTCATCGTTCTCAACTATCCCTCGGCAGCCGTGATCTTCATCGTTGCCGGGTTTCCGCGCTTGTGGAAGCGTTCCGCATACCGCGGAGCAATTGTGTTCTTTCTTGTCGGAATTGCCGCTCAGATCGTCTGGTCGGCGAACTATTTCATCTGGGATATGTATGCTTTCGCCCTACCCGTTTATGTGATGCTCGGTATCCCGTTGGTTGCCGGTATCGACGGATTCCTGCGCAACAACAGGTTCCCTAACCTTCGCTGGCTGATCTTTCTCACCTTTATCATTCCCGCTGTGCTGTATCCAAGCTTTTCCCGCTGGCCGAATCGCGAGAAATCCGTAGACCGCTACATCGCCCTGTATCCGGAAGCCGAACGCACCGGCGGCATCTGGGATCCTGCGGAATACATCTTCAATCCTATCAAACGCAACTACACGGATGTGGTTACCTTCAGCGAAGGCGTGCTTGATACGCTTCCGGAGGGGGCGACCTACTGGGACGATGAAAGCAAAGCAGTCTATCCCCTCGAGTTCTACTACCAGGAAGTCAAGGGGAAGCGTCGGGATGTGAAGATCAACACGGTGTTTGGTCTGTTGATGGAGCAGGCGGATGCCCAGCGCTACGCTAAACGAATGCTGAGTCAGCTTCGGCGGGGAGAGCAGGTATTTATTTCGAGCCTCGTTGAACCGGAGCGGGAGATCCTGAACCAGCTGTACCACATGCTGACCCCGGCGATACCGATGGAAAAGATCCGTTCTCAAGAACTCGATGATTTCCGCAGCTCCTTTCCCGATTTTGAGATCGTCGATACCCCCATCGTTTCGGATGGGTCGCTTCGCATCTTCGAGCTGCGAAGCAGAAATCCTTAAGCACTGAGCTTGTGCGGGGGAGGGGTCCCCGCACGAGTGAGCAAACTCTCATGCTGCCGATCGATGGGTTCGTCTACAGATCGAGCAGCCTGCGGTAGAGGTCGATGTGGTCCTTGCGGTCTTCGAGATAGGTGGCAGTGCTGCGCCACTGCTCGACGCCGCCGATGCTGAGATCGTGCACAGCCACTCCCTCTCCCTCCTCCACACCGGCCAGGATGCGCCCGGAAGGACTTACGATGCAGGAGTAACCGAACTTGGAAAACTCCCCCTCCGTTCCCCACTGACAAGCCATGGCCAAACAGACCGTGTTCTCCAAAGCACGAACCGTAACCAACGCGCGGGGCTGCTGGTAGTGCCACTGCCAGTGATCAATGGGGCCGTAGCGCAGCCAATCGGTTGAGTTGAGGATGTACTCGGCTCCGGTGAGCACCAGCCCTCGAATATACTCGGGAAACAGCAGGTCCATACAAATCGTGAGGCCAAGGGTACCCAGCTCGGTTTTCACTACCACCGCCTCTAAATCAAATGTGATTATGACATTGCTATCTGATTGCTTGACTTCAGCATCACCCCGGGTTTCAATGGCAGGTATGACGCAACGGAAAGAGTATCAAGATATCGTCGTGGGCTCGGGCCCCGGGGGCGCTACAGTGGCCAAGGAACTGGCTCAGAACGGCCGAAAAGTATTGATCGCTGAATATGGACCTCGGTTCGAAAAGACCGGTTTCTTAAAGACCGCCAGAAAAGCCTACCTCGGGCGGGACAAAAAACCGCTGTGCTCGGACGGGGGTGTTTGGATGGGCAGAGGACGGGTTCTGGGTGGATCTTCCTATGTAGCCATGGGCAACGCAGTCACACCGCCTGCCAGGATCCTCGAGGAGTGGGGAATCGATCTGGAGGAAGAGATCTCCGAGGCCAAAAAAGACATGCACGTCACCCTGATGCCGCCTGAACTGATCGGCGAAGGCACCCGCAGGATCAATCAGGCTGCGGCTAAACTGGGCTGGGAGATGAAGCCCACTCCGAAATGTGTCGATTTTTCCAAGTGCAGGGGTTGCGGGCTGTGCATGTTTGGCTGTCCCACCGGAGCCAAGTGGACCACTGTCGAGTACGTCGATCAGGCCGTGGAACACGGTGCCGAGTTGCTCCTAAATACCGAGGTGCTTCGCGTACTTCACAAGAACGGCAAGGCCACCGGGATCGTGGCAGAGCATAACGGCCGGGAAATCCAAATCGAAGCGGAGAGGGTCATCGTCTCCGCGGGCGCACTGGCCACACCGTTGATCCTGAAGCGATCCGGGATCGAGAATGCCGGCAGGGGACTGGCCAACGACGTGTTTCAAACCACTTACGGCACAACCGAGGATGTAGGCATGCAGGGGGAGATCATCCTGGCTACTTATCTTGAAAAGACGATCGAGGAAAGAGAGTTGTTCCCCGCTCCCTATATGTACATCCCCTTCTTAATCCAGAGAGACATCGACGGCGGATATCCGGACAACCCGAACCTGCTCGCACAGGCAAAAATGATGCTCAAATCGAAGGGAATCGATGCCAAGCGGACCATCGCCATGATGACCAAGATCCGGGACGAGCGAACCGGAGAGGTGCGGATCGACGGGAGTGTGCACAAACGGCTTACCGAAAAAGACAAGGCTAAAACAGAGGAGGCCTACAGGATCAACCGGTCTATCCTGATCGCCGCCGGGGCCAAACCCGAAACGATCTTTCGCAGCATCTACGAATCGGGCCATCCCTGCTGCACCGCGGCAATCGGAGAAGTGGTTGATGAAAATCAACAGACCCAGGTCAAGGAGCTGTACGTCAGCGATGCCAGCGTGTTCCCGTCTCCCCTCGGTATGCCCCCGATCCTGACCATCGTAGCCCTTTCCAAGCGGCTGGCCAAGCATTTGGCATTCGGGCGGGGGTGAACCGCCGGGAAAAAGGATATCCGTTTCATCGGCCTTGATGTCCAGGACCTATCCGGGATACGGACTGTCTTCTGCCAAGACCTCGGTGACTTTGAGCATCCATTCGCTGATGATAATGCTCTGCGGGCACTTGGGCTCACATTCCCGGCACTGGGTGCAGGCCGAGGAGCGGGCTTTCTCGGCGACAAATGTGAACTGACGCCGAGCCAAATCCGGGCGGCTGAACATCGATCCCTCGTTGTAGAGGGTCAGATTTCGCGGGATATCCACACCGTGGGGACAGGGCAGGCAGTACCCGCACTGGGTACAGGGAATAGGAGAGAGCTTCTTATAGCAGCGCCGTACCTCCCGTACCAACTCCTGCTCCTCCCGGCTCAGAGTGCCTACTCCCGCAGTCTCTGCGCTTTTGATATTTTCAACTACGTGCTCGAAGGCGCTCATCCCACTCAGCACGACCGTTGCTTCCGGTTGATCCCACACCCACTGAAGGGCCCAGTCTGCGGCACTTCGCCTGCCTTCCGCCCGATCCCAGATCTTCTGGATCGGCGCGGGAGGATTCACCAGCTTTCCGCCTAAGATCGGCTCCATCACAACAACCGCCATACCCTTCGAGGCTGCGTACCTTAACCCTTTGGTTCCCGCCTGGTTTCGTACGTCCATGTAGTTGTACTGTATTTGGCAGAACAGCCAGTCCCAGGCGTCGATGATCTCTTTGAACAAATCGAAGCTGTCGTGAAAAGAGAACCCGAACTGCCCGATCTTACCTGCCTCAATCGCCCTCTGTCCCCATTCGATAGCACCAAAATCCCTCATCTTGGGCCAGTACTCTTTGTTGAGATTGTGAAGCAGGTAAAACTCGATATGCTCTGTCTTCAGCCTCTTCAGCTGCTCATGGAATATCGTATCAAAATCAGCCGGGCCGCTCACCAGCCAACTCGGCATCTTCGTAGCCAGCTTGACCTTGTCGCGGTAGCCGCGGCCAAGCGCCTTGCCCAATAACTTTTCGCTTTCGCCGCCATGATAGGGGTAGGCCGTATCGATATAGTTCACCCCCTGATCGATGGCGTAGTGCACCATACGGGTCGCTTCTTTCTCATCGATGCTCTTCTCGTCTCCCAGGGTGGGCAGCCGCATGGCACCGAATCCGAGAATTGACACATCCCAGTCGAGTCGCCCGAATTTTCGATACTGCATGCTTTACGGCCTCCTTCTGACCGTTTCAACAGCTTGCGCCGGCAGCATCGCGTGCATCCGCACGCCTGCCTTCCATGCTACCCTGATGCCCTCATTTTGTGAAGAGAAAACCGTAGTGGGATGATTGGAAAGAAGAGTTACCAGACCCTGCTCAGGTCGACAACCACGCCCTCGACCGCCTCGTAGGGGACTTCGTCATGAAAGGATCCGAGGGTCTCATAGCTGCCGCCTTTCAGCCGGTACACCGTGATCTGCTGGCCTTTGGGGTCCACCAGCCAGTACTCCGGCACCTTGGCCTTCTGATACAGGTCCCGCTTCAACTCCCGGTCCTTCCTGCCCGTCGATTCGGAGAGGATCTCGATCACCAGATCCGGCGGTCCGATGATCTTCGTCGGAGAGATGATGGATTTGCGGGAAGCCAGGATCACTAGCAGATCCGGCTGCACGATGTCTATCTCCGACAGCTGCACGTCTGTAGGGGCGTTAAAAATAAAGCCCAGTTCTCGTTCCTCTATCTGCCGATACAGCTGGAACTGGATGTGCCGGGACAGGGTCTGATGATAGGTTTCCGGGGCTGGAGTCATGTAATGCTCTCCATCGATGATCTCGTGGATCTTGCCGTCTTCGGGAAGCAGGACGTAGTCTTCATAGGTAAGCTTGGTTTCTGAATTGATCACAACAGCCATTGCATCCAGCTTACTGTCCATCAATGCTCCCGTCAACCGCTACGAAAGGCGGAAAGGCGAGTGTCAGCGGGAAGGTGCACGAGTGGTACCCGGTCTACCTCTGCGCTGTCAAGGCTCGATGTAGAGGCCCGGATCACAAAACCGGGCTTTGACAATTTGGCGGCAAAAAGACAAGATCGGGATACCCAAAAGTTACAAGGAGACCGTCTGTGGAAAAGAAAATCGCCGTGATCGGTGCGGGAAACGTGGGCGCTTCGGTGGCCCTGTACCTGGCCGAGACAAATCTGGCCGATATCGTACTGCTGGACGTGGTGGAGGGCATGCCTCAGGGCAAGGCCCTCGATCTGACCGAAGCAGGTCCTGTTCGTGGCTACAACAGCCGCCTTGTCGGCAGCAATGACTTCAAGGACCTCAAGCGCTGCGATGTGGTGGTGGTTACCGCCGGGGTGGCCCGTACCCCGGGAATGTCCCGAGAGGACCTGCTCAACAAGAACTCCGGGATTCTGAACAAAGTGGTCGAGGGCATTACTACCAACGCTCCGAAAGCGATGATCCTGGTTGTTTCCAATCCTCTCGATATCATGACCTATCACACCCTGAAGAAATCCGGTTTTCCAAAGAACCGTGTCTTCGGCCAGGCGGGAGTCCTGGACTCGACCCGCTTCCGCAGCTTCGTGGCTATGGAACTGGGGGTGGCCCTGACCGACACTCAGGCCATGGTCATGGGGGGGCACGGGGACACCATGGTGCCCCTGCCCCGCTACACAACCGTCTCGGGGATTCCCATTACCGAGCTGATGCCGGAAGAGCGAGTACAGGCTCTGATCGAACGCACACGCAAGGGCGGCGGGGAGATCGTACAACTGCTGAAAAGCGGTTCCGCCTACTACGCTCCTGCGGCCGCCGTCGTGGAGATGGTCAAGGCGGTACTCCTCGACGAGAAAAAGCTGCTGCCCGCCTCGGTGTACCTGGAGGGACAGTACGGGCTGAAAGACATCTGCATCGGCGTCCCGGTTGTCCTGGGCAGGGCAGGGGTCGAGAGGATCGTCGAGCTCAAACTCACCGAGCAGGAGCTGGCGGCGCTGCACAACTCCGCCGCCACCTACAAGGAAATCTTGAAAAGCATGGGCTACCAGCGGTAGTGCCGATCGGGTCTATCGCTTCTCCAGCGGCACGTATTCCCGGGCATCCCTACCCACGTACAGGCTCTTCGGCCTGTAGATGCGGTTGTCCCTGCGCTGCTCCAGGATGTGGGCCAGCCAACCGGCCACCCGGGACACGGCGAAGATCGGGGTGAACAGGATCTTTGGGATCCCGAGCAGGTTGTA